>JBJFGP010000178.1:0-10798 GCA_051892815.1 Kiritimatiellia bacterium
CTGTAACGTCAAGACGCAGGCACGGGACCTCGTGCCCCTGCGCCAGCAAGCGGCGGGCCAAGTGCGAACCAATGAACCCCGCGCCGCCTGTGATGAGAATCTTCTTCGTCTCCAATGCCATATGCGCTGCCTTTCACTCTGCCCGTTTCAACCGGGGCATCGCGACCATTCTAACAAAAGCGTCGCGCAAAGGCAAATCCTAGCAACCTACTCCTCCCCCAAAGCCCCGCCCGGCAGATTCTTTCCCGTCTCGAAGGCTTTTGCTTGACACTGCGCAGGGAAAAGTCCATAATACGCCTCAACCTTTATGGGGCGGTAGCTCAGTTGGTAGAGCATCACGTTCGCAACGTGGGGGTCAGGGGTTCGAATCCCCTTCGCTCCACCAGACAAGGTTCCAGGAAACGCGAGAAGGCCTATCAGCCATCCCGCGTTTTTGCTTCTCTAGCCCTGGGGCAAGCGAATGGTGAAAACCGTTCCCTTCCCAAGCGTCGACTCGCACCGAATCTTGCCGCCGTAGGAGGTCACGATTGCCTTCACCAGGGAGAGTCCCAAGCCATTTCCCGGCTTGTGCCGGGCACTTTCTCCCCGCCAAAAACGGTCGAACACCCGGGGCACATCGGCTGGCGCGATGCCGCATCCATCGTCCTCGACGCGAAGGGTAATCTCACCGCCTGAAACCGCCAGTTGCACGCGAATCGTTCCGCCGGGGGATGTGAACTTGAGCGCATTGTCAAGCAGATTCCCCAACAGTTGCTGGAACCGCGCCTTGTGCCCCGAAAACCAGACCGCATCGGGTGGCAAGTCGCCCAAGAGCCGGATGCGGCTGTCCTCGGCCAACGGCTGGTAGACTTCAAGCGAACGCAGGACAAAGGCGCGCAGTTCAAGGGGTTCCCGGGGCGAACGGTGCACCTGCGCCTCTGTCTGCGAAATGGTCAGCATCGTGTTGATCAATTCAATCATCGAAGAGCACTCTTCCATCACCAGTTGAGGCAACGGCTCCCTCAATGCCCCGCCCGAGACGGCACTCTCGGCGGCCATACCCAGACGCGTCAGCGGCGTGCGCAGGTCGTGGCCGATATCATCCGTCAACCGCCGTAGCTCTGAATAAGCTCGATCTTTCTCATCCACCAAACGATTCAATCCCAGGATGCGCCCCCCAATCAGCCAGGCAAAGACTATGGAACAGAGACTGCTGACCAGGGCCATCACCCCAAGTACGCAGGTCAGGAAGATCAGGAAACGCTCCGTGTGCGTCACCTCCAACGCCAAGGTGACGCGACAACCATCGTGCAGCGGGCGGGACAGGTAACGCAAGGCTCCATGCGAAGAAGGCTTCTGTTCCTCCCGCTCCGTATAGACGCGACCGCGGAAACGTCCGGTCAGCAATTGATGCTGCAAGCGAGCGCGAAAGCCCCCGGGCATAGGCGTCGCATGGCGGATTGCCCCGTTGGAATCGGTCAGAAGGATAAATGTCCGCCGGGCGTCGTGTTCCCGCACATCCTCGTCCATGTGCGCAATGAACGCCGGCGTATAGCCGCCACAGGCTAGATACTCGTCCTGCAACTGCTCCGTCACCCGCACCAACCGCGACTGGACATCACCCATCAAATGACCATAGCAGACCCAAACCACGCCAACGGAGACCGTCAAGGCAATGAACCCGCTCGCGAGAAACGCCCAGCCCACCAGGCGCAAACGAAGGTTTTGCCCGGTCATCAACGCTGCTCCAGGACATAGCCGAAACCGCGCACCGTGTGGAGGAGTTCCTTCTCGCCGGGGCGGGTCAACTTTGCCCGTAGGCGGCTGACACGGCTCTCGACCACGTTGGTGTGCGGGTCGAAGGCGTAGTCCCATACCCGATCCATAATCATTGTCCGAGAGACGATACGTCCGCGGTTGCGCATCAAATACTCCAGCAGGCGGTACTCAAGCGGTTGAAGTTCAATCCTTCTTGAACCCCGCACGACGCGATGGGAAATCAGGTCCAGGCGCAAATCCGCCACACTCAGTTCGCCACAGGTTCCACCCCCGGCGGCACGCCGCACCAAGGCTTGCACTCGGGCAAGAAGTTCGACGATGGAGAACGGTTTGGCGAGGTAGTCGTCCGCACCAGCCTCCAGCCCTTCTACTTTGCTCTCGACGCTTCCCCGCGCACTCAGGACGATAACGGGAACTTTGGAACCGCTCCCGCGCAAACGGCGCAACACCTCCAGTCCATTGAGTTTCGGCAACAGAATGTCGAGCACGATGGCGTCGAAGGAGCCGCTTTGCGCGAAGTAGAGTCCTTCCTCCCCGTCGGCAGCGCAGGTGACCGTATGGCCATCGCGACGGAATCCATCCGCGACGAATCCGGCAATGCGAGCATCGTCCTCAACCACCAGTATATGCATGGCGATATTATAGCACACTCCGGCGCTGAAGCGCAATCTTCAGCAGGTCCGGGAGAATGCGGAAAGTATCCCGCCAAGTCAACTTCGACCCGGGGACATCGTGCCAAAAGCGCAGGGGAAGTTCGCTCACGCACCACAAATCGCCTCTCGGGATGCGCAGGAGCAGTTCGACATCAAAGAGCCACCGGGAGATGAATCTTCGACTGAAGAGCTTTTCCGCCAATGTCCGGCGAAAGATCTTTGCCCCGCATTGGGTGTCGACGAAGGGATATCCCGAAACCAGGCGAATCAAGCTCCGCATCACCTTCCCGGCAATGCCCCGCCCCGTGCTACGGTCAATCGACGCCCCCAAGTGCGCCCATCTGACTCCCAATACGGCGGCACACCCCTCGCGTTCATCCAACTCACGTAACATCGCGGGCAATTCCTCCAACGGGGCGGCCAAGTCGGCATCCCAAAACCCCACCACATCCACCTTCTTCTCCAGCAAGATGCGCATCCCCTGCCGTACGGCTTCGGCTTTACCCTGATTCCGCGCCAACCGCACCAGATCGACATTCGGCGACTGGTAGGCCATCCGCTCCAAGACAGCGGCGGTCGCATCGGTTGACCCATCATCGACGAAAACGAAGGAGAGCCCCGGCATTGCGTTCAAGGCATCGAAGAAGGCCTTTGGATGCAACCTCCGCTCCTCGTTCCGGCAAGGCACGACTAGACCTACTGTACGCATGGGCGGGCCTCCATTTCCCTTGGAATCCACGCTGGGGTGCCATGGTAGAACTCGTAAGAGTAGCGATTTCTGCGGTAAGGTGCCTGCTTTCCTTCCATCTTTCCCGACCAAGCCATTCCCGCCAAAAGCGAGAGCGTCAGGACAAGAGAGGTGGCAACCATTGCCCAGGGCAGCAAGCGTGGAATCCAAGGCTTCCGGCATTCGAGCGTCAGCCAGAGCGCGGCAAGCGGCACCACGGGAATCAGGTAGGCCACGGGCACTCTGCTGGTCAGGCACCAGAACCCTGTTATGCCGACAACACCCCAACGCAACAGGTTCGAAATCGAGCCGTCGCGCCAACCTTTGCCCCTAGTCCAACATACCAACGGTGTCCACGGAAGGGTCACCACCACCGTCCAGATAAGCGCCATGCCCCTAAAAGTCTCTCTTCCTCCGCCATAACGGTCGCCGTAGTCGTGCACCAGGAACCGGAGCAGATTTTCATTGAGGAAGAAGTAGCGGCAGAACCCGGGTTGCGCACGCTCCATCAACACGAACCAAGGCAGGACAATCACTAAAAAAAGGACGACTCCCAGCCCCCAGCGATAGCCTCGAAGAATCCCCGTGATGCGCCTATTCGCCCACGCGTCAAGCGAAGCCCCAAGCCCGAAAAGAGCCAGTGAAACGGGGCCTTTCACGACCATTCCAAGCGCCAGGGAAAGGAAGACTCCGAGGCTCCAGTTGCGCTTCCCGCTTGCCAAAAACATCAAATGGCAGAGGTAGGCGGACGCCACGCAGGCGACCAAAAGGGCATCCGGCATGCAGAATCCCGAAAGGGCGAAAAGCGCGGTCGAACTAGCGCAGACGCCGGCCGCCTGAAGCCCGCACGCCCATCCCTTTACAACCTTGCCGCAATAGGCAATCAGGGCGAGCACGACCAGGAAACCAACCAATCCCGGCAGCCGGACGCACCACTCCCGAACACCGAATAGGCGGCAAACACCGCCCGCAAACTGAAACAGCAAAGGCGGCTTTCCCTCGAAACTCACATAGCAATCCCGATAGGTGAAGCGGGGGACGAGGAAGTCGCCCGTTCGCGCCATATTGGCGGAGATGGCGGCATAGCGCGCTTCGGAGGTATCGAAGACCGGAGTGACTACCGCCAACGCCAACCGCAAGGCGAACATCGCACCCAATGCCCATAGCAAAGTCTTGTTCTGCATGGACAAGAGCGTAGCAAACCCCGCTTGCCGCCGGGTGACGGAAAGATGACCATTTGGTCAGATTGGCCGTCTACTTCCGAAGCGGCGCCAAGGCACTCTTGACCGTCACACCTTGAATCTGCCCGAGCCGCCCAGTCAAAGCCCCCAACTCGTCTGGCGTGGCGGAAACAACCAGGGTGATGACAGCCGAACCGCCCGTGCAGGCAGGTAGACCGAGGCGGGCGACAATCAATCCGTGGACGGACGCCAAGAGTTCATTGACCTGCGTGTGAAGCCGTTCCCGGTCCTCAAGGATAATGCCGACAAAGCCGGTGCGTCTGAATGGCTGCTGTTCCATCTCAACGATTCTCCTGGCGACGGCTCTCAATGGCACGGCGCGCCGTCCGTGCAACCGTCGGGTCCGCGTCGCTCGAAAGCCCTTCCAGCAACTCCAACGCGCGGCGGACGGGAATCCCGCGCAGGAGTTCGGCCATCAGGAACCTATCTCTCGGGGTCGCAGATGGCAACCTCTGCTCCACAATCTGAGCAACGACATAGGGCTGAACCTTGGCAACCTCCAGAAGCAGGTCATTCATATCTCTCTGCCGCGAAGGACGCGTGCGCAGCATCGCATCGAGCAACGCCCCAACCGACTGCTCCGGCAAGGCCTGCGCCAACCGGATGGCCGTATCCCGGACATCCGCCCGGGAATAGGTCGACGCCACCTGGAAGCAGGAAATCAGCAGCGGGCTCTTCCTCTCCGAGAGCACCACCAGCGTACGAATCTGCTGCAACGGCGTATAGCGCGAATACCCCGCGACCAGATTGGTTATCGCCGATTCATTCTTGAGTTTCAAGACCCCGTCGTAAAGCGCATTGACCAAATCGGGCAGTCGCTCGGACGCCGCAAGCAAGCGGGAAAGAAGAAAAGGCAAATGCCGACCATCCTGCAATCCCGCCAAATAGGAAATCGCCGCCAAACGCTCCTGCGCCGGCGTATCCTCACGGGCAATCAGAGCCCGGGCAAAGTCGACCCCCTCCCCTGCGCCCCGAGCCTTGAGTACCGCCCAAATGTCTGCCCGCTCCCGCCTCCCGGACTGGGCATAGAGTCCCAGAAGAAAACGGGCCACCGCCCCTGAATCAGCCGCACAGGGCCCCTCCGAAGCAGAAAGCAACCGTATCGCCATCGCATGCTCAGTCGCGTCGGACGAGCGGAAACAGTCACAAACCAAGCGCGCCGCGCGAGCCCCTGGAACATCCGGCCTGCGGGCGAAAAAATCCAATCCCGCAAGCGATACCATCGCCGAAAGCGCCTCCGCGCGCACCTTCCCGGGACAGCAATCGTAAAAGCGCGACAACACCCCCCAATACGCCAGACCGCGCGTCCGCCCCATCCGCGAAATACAGTGAATCTGAGCCACCCAAAGTTCCGGAGAAGGCAACTCGCGCCCCGCTTCCCTGAGCACCTCGAATGCCGGTTCGTCCCCCCAATCGGACAACGAGCAAAGCGCCGCCTCGCGTACCTCGGGCGTTTGGGAACGAATGCGTTGGGCAAGCAAAGGCAACGCGTCGGTTTGCCGGCGGGCACCCAGCAATCGGGCATAGAGCGCAGCCCTTCTCGGCGTGCGGGCACGCGTCCCCTGCTCAAGCAGAAAGGGCGCGGCTTCAGGATGGCGCGTGACGGACAAAAGCTCGAAAGCCCCTTGCGAGAGCGCAGGACTGTTAGTCTGCTCAAGGCAGGCGACGACCGGAGCTATGTTGGTACCTTCCCCCGAGATGCGCATCAGCCGCAACGCCGCCAATTTGGCTTCTTCCCCGTATGTGTCGAAGTTCAGCGTGCGGCGCAACAGGTAGACAATGGTGTTGTTCGCGGCGACATCGTTCGTCGCGGCAATGCAGATAGCCGACATTGTCTCTTGCAGTTCCGCCAGGTTCGCCTGCTCATCATCGCAGGCCCGCAATGCCTTCCCCATACGGCAACGGTCGGTCGACTGCCACCAAAGCCAACCCGCGAGACCGACCACGAGGCATAGCGCCAGACCAATCGCACTGACCTCTATTTCCGTCCTGGTCGTCATGCCATCGTGCGTCGGCGGTTATCGTATGAATCGGGGCGGAATGCCGGGTACCGAGCGGGGCCGCTACTGGGCATCCGGCGCATTCAAGATTCCCTCTGGCAGGAAGCGACGGAAGTCGGCCTCAAGGTCGGGGGATTTCTTGATCATGCGCTCGACCATCTCTTTGACCATGCCGCTGACTGTGGCAGAACCCTGCACATTCTTGGCAAGGTAGATGGCCGCACCGGTGGCAATCTGCATCTTCTTGCTCGCGGGCTGATCCTGCATGGCGGTATCCGCTGTCACGAAGGTTCCGGCGAAACGAACGACCTGCACCATATACTTGGACGCCAGGTCTTCCCACTTCATCTTCTTGCCGTCCTTGAAGGTAATCGCCTTGCGGTCGGCTGACTTGATGGTACCGTAGCCGGGGAGTTTCTTGATGAGGTAGTTCTGGAAAGCCTCGACGGCCGCGACACGCTCCAATGCGAGCGCAAGGACTTTCTTGGCCTGGGGCGTCTTGAGCGTATCGCCGACATCGTTGAGTTTGCGCCGGGCGGCGGCGAACTGGAACAGTTTCAACTCCGTATCGATGGTTGATTCGGCGGCGGTCATGCGCGAGACCTCTTCTTCGACCAAGCGGGCCTGCTCTTCAGCGGCTTTCTTGCGGGCCTCCTCGGCCTTCTGCTGGGCCTCCCTGCGCTGCTTTTCTTCCGCCTGGTACTTGAAGCGGTTGCCCAACTTCAGGAGGTCGACTTTGACTCGGTTGGCAGCGCGCTGGATGGCGACGGCCTCGGAGGAGAAGGTGGCGATGTCTTTGATGAGGATGTACCGCTTGTACTCTTCAATGAGGCGGGTGGCGAGGGCTTTGCGCTGTTCGATGCTGTTCTCGCCTGCGTCTTCCGATATCTGTCGCGTACGGACGAGCCATTCGCAAAAGGCTTCGGTATTGGACATAACTTGCTGGATGGCGGCGGTTCGGTAGAGCAGATTGGTGACGGTGGCAAAAGCCGGCGGCAGCGGAACAGGCGGAGGCGTCTCCTCGGCAGGTGCGGGCTCTGGCTCCGGTTCGGCAGGCTTTTCCTCTTGCGGTTCATCACTCTTTTCGGCATCGCTGGAGACCGACTGCGTCTCATTTGTGGCGGCAGGCGGCGCATTGGTCGAGGCGGCGTCGGCGACGGCGTTGGTGGCGTTCTCGGCAGCATTGGTCTGGGCGGGCTCTTCCGCCTTTTTCAAACCGTCTTCGGGGATGTAGCCGGGGAACTCGGGGAGCGTGACCTCCAAATAGGGTCGAAGTTCTGGAGGGGAGATGCGCTTGGCGGTCGCGGCGACCTCGTCGGTGAGTTTGCGGGCGATGTCGAAGTTCTTCCTGAACTTGTCGCGCATCTCGCGCGCGTTGGTCAGCACATCGTCTATGAGTTTGCGGCTCTGGGCAAGATTGCGCTGCAACTCCTCCTCTTCGGCCTTGACCTTCGCCTCCTTGGCCTTCATCAGGTAGACGGGAACGGTGATACCCACGACAAGCGCAATCAAAAAGAAAATCAAGCCGCCGATGAGCGCCGCCTTGATGCTGGAACCGGAACGGTTGACCTCCTCGGTATGCAAAGGTTTGGGGGCATGGGTTGCCGAGACTGTCACCGGCTGGTGCGCACCTGTCGCCTGAACAGGTTCAGATGAAACGCCCGGTGTGACTGCAACCTTTGCCCGCCGCGGCTTGTTGATGAGAATCTTCTTCGACTGGTGCGGGGGCGGTTGGGGCGTTGCCGCGGGCGCATCGGATTTCCCGATAGCCAATTCCATCTCTTGCAGCAAAGCATCGTAGGTCTGGAAACGCCCGGCGGGATCCTCCTGAAGCATCCGCGCGATAATATCGTTCACCAGCGGCGGGATGCCTGGCACGACACTTTGAAGCGCGGGGGCACTATTCCCGATGCGGGCTCGCACGACCGCGTTGGCATCCTCGCCTTCAAAGGGCGGAACTCCGGCAATGGCGTGGTAGAGGGTCGCCCCAAGGCTGTACATATCGGTGCGGAAATCCGCCGGCTGACGCTTGAGCTTCTCAGGAGCAATATAATAAGGTGTGCCCCATACCTCCTCGCCCGACTGCACCCCATTGAGCGCCGCGATGCCGAAATCGACCAACTTGGCATTGCCCTTGTCGTCCAGAAGGATATTCTCAGGCTTGACATCGCCGTGTATGACACCGTTCTCCGAAGCATGCTTGAGCGCCTGAGCTATCTGACGCCCAATCCCCATGGCAATGGTAGAATCAATCTTCTTGCCGCCTTGCATCATCCCGCTCAGAGAGGAACCTTTGACCAGTTCCATGACAATGTAAGGTTGCCCCTTCTCTTCGCCGAACGAGTAGATCTGAGCAATATTCGGGTGGTTGAGTTTGGCTACGGACTGAGCCTCTTTCCGGAATGTCTGGAGAAACTCCTCGTTGGCGCCCAGCAAACTGAGCATCACCTTGATTGCGACCTCGCGGTTGAGTACCTGGTCGATGGCCTTGAAGACACCGCCCATGCCCCCCATTCCAAGGCATTTGACCAGCAGAAAGGCACCCAAGCGCCCGGGAACATCAATGTCGAACTGGCACTTGGGGCATTTGGTGACGGCGAACGGCTGCAGACCGGGATTGTCGAAGAGGTGTCCGCATACCGGACACTTGATCTGGGGAATCGAATCGGCGACAATAGTGATCTGAGGTTCTTCGCTCATTAGTTGTTTGACCTCCGTAGGGCTCTTCGGTATACTATGCCTTATTCGAACCACATTGTCAAGTGAAGAGTGTTATGGCCTCGACCCTGTTCCATCTGTTTGGTCTGCCCATTAGGGCATTTGGTTTATGTATGGCGTTGGGATTTCTCTCGGCGTGGTGGATAGCCGGGGTGGTTTGGCGCGAACGAGGGCGAGTGGAGGCGGATTTGTCCTCACTGGTCAGTTGGACGATGATTTCCGGGGTGCTGGGGGCGCGGGTGGCCTATATATTGGAGCACTGGAGCGCGGAGTTTGCCAACAATCCAATGGCCATGGTGCGTATCGACCAGGGCGGTCTGATGTTCTACGGTGGGCTCATCGGTGCGGCGGCAGTGCTGACATTCTTTAACCGCCTCAAGCACTGGTCGCTGATAGAAACCTCTGACATCGCCTTGATGGTATTGCCTCTAGGGCAAGCCTTCGGGCGGATTGGCTGTTTCCTCAACGGCTGTTGCCACGGCCGGTTGGTCTCGCACTGGGGAATTGTCTACCCCAAGGACTCTCCGGCCTACCTCTTGCAGTGCTGGCAAGGTCTGATTCCCCCTACCGCCGCCAAAGCCCTGCCGGTATTTCCCTCCCAACTGCTCGAAGCGACCTGCGCACTCAGCCTGTTTGCGGCGCTCTTTCTCCTGCGCAAACGGTTGCAACGGTTTCGCGGCGCGAGTACCGCGCTCTACCTCGCGGGCTATGGCATCATTCGATTCCTGGTCGAACTGACCCGGGGGGATGCGCGTATGGATGTCGGCCCCTTCTCCATCAGTCAATTCATCTCGCTTCTACTCATTGGGACGGCTCTTGCGATTGCCTTGGCGCACGGCCGGGAGTGGCGCGAGGCTCGGAGGGCATAATATGTCGAAAACCATCAACATCATTGGGCTTGGGCTAATCGGCACCTCGCTTGCGAGGGACGCCATCCGAACCGGCTGGGAGGTGCGCGGATTCGAGCGAAATCCCGACAACCGTGCCGCCGCCGCGGCCATTCTCAAACGCCCCGTCGAACCTCTCGAGGCCCCTTTGCCGCCGGCCGATTTGACGGCACTCTGCACCCCTCCGGCGGACATTCTCGAACGCCTTCCCCGCCTGCTCGACGCTCCGCCCGGTGCCGTTTTCGATGTCGCATCGGTAAAGACCTCCATCGCCAAAGCCGTTGCCCAACACCCCAATCGCGCCCGCTACATCTCCGCCCATCCTATGGCAGGACGGGAACTTTCCGGTCCAAGGGCCGCCATCGACGCCCTCTTCCGAAATCGACCCTGCCTCTTTTGCGATACCGACCGTTCCAACCCATCCGACTACGCACAGGTTCGCGCCTTTCTGCTGAACGATTGCGCCATGTTCCCCGCCGAGATGAGTTCCGAAGCCCACGATCGGCATGTGGCCGTCATCTCCCACCTACCCCACATCCTCGCATTCGTCCTGAACAACCTCGTCTGGACCGAACCCGATGTCCAGCCCCAGTTGGGCGGCACCGGATTGGACGGAATGATTCGCCTCGCCAAGTCCGATCCCCTGCTCTGGCGTGACATTCTTGCCACCAATGCCCAAGCGCTCGACGCCCCACTCGCCAAGGCTATCGACCAACTCCTCCAGATCCGCCGCGCCCTTCAAACCGGGGATGCCGGCGCCCTTGCCCAACAGATTCTCCGCCGCCCCTGACGCCTCCGCCAGAACCAACCTCGT
>JBJFGP010000179.1:0-10726 GCA_051892815.1 Kiritimatiellia bacterium
GTCTTCAAGCCCCACCCAGACCACCAACTTCCCACCCCGATCGCAAAACCCCTTCAGCCCCGTTCCACTCGCATCCAACACCGGCGAACAAGCCTTGATCCACTCCCGAATCTCATCCTCCCCCACCTCATCCAGATTGCGCCGCTGCCCCACCCGCCATCTCAACAAAAACTGCAGACTCTCGAACTCCTCCTGCACCGATCCCAACGGCAGACCGCAGTGGATTCGAACCCCATCCAAGACCGGTCCCTCAAGCAGCCGCCGGAGCCGTTCAGGCTTATCACCCTCCCCGAGAGACGGCAACAAGCGGATGGCGTGCGCGAGCACCTCCTCGCCCCGTTCCTTCGTCCAACGGGGGTCTGCGAGCCACTTGCCGCGGCACCAAATCGGGTCATTCTTCCCGAGCGTTTCCTTGGCTGCCCGGGCGAGGGTCTGAAGTTCGAATCGGGTGAAGACCGGGGCACCGTTGCGACGCATTTCGCGGCGCGACCACCAGAAGTAGGTATGCAGCGGGAGGCGGATATTTGCGGGTACTCCGGCGAGGATGCCGTCAAAGTCTTGGGGGTATCGGAGGGCTTCGTGGATGCCTTGCCCACCGCCCGTCGACTCGCCTTCGAAGTAGCAATGGCGGGGGTATCGTCCGAAGCGTTCTTTGACGATCTCTTTCGCGGAGAGGAGGGCGAGGTGGGTTGCGCGGTGGCCGAAGTCGGTCAGGACTTCGGGGGGGAGGTGCTCGCAGGGGACGGAGGTTCCCATGTCGGTATGGACGCCGACGGAGCCTGCTTTTGCGGCGGTTTCAACGCATCCCCAGTTCAGTCTCCCTGCCGCGCCGCCGTTGCCGTAGAACCAGAGTCTGCCGTTCCAGCGTTCCTTTCCGGGGAGGGCGATGGCGACACGAATGAGGGAGTTGGATGTCGGTCTGAGGGTGAGTTCGGCGAGGGTGATGCCGTCGCGTTCGATGCAGACTTTGTCGGAGGCGGACTGGGCACAAAGGGTTGCGGCGGCGGTCAGGAGAAGGAGGATGAGGCGGAAGGTTTTCACGGTCGAAGGAAGGCTGTGGTGGGGTCAGTCGGTTGGTTGGACAAGGTCGAAAAGGTACCAGCCAGCCGATGCGTTTCCTAGGCAGGATTGGGTTGCGCAGGTACCCAGGTGTTGCCGGCAGAGCAAGGTAGGTCTCAGACCATAAGGTTGGTACCAACCGTTTCGGCGGCAGGCTGTGACGAGACGGTTTCGTCCGCTCCTGGGTAGATGGCTCCTTTTCGGCATTCGGCACTATCGATTGCTTGTCGATTCTTCACCAGTTTCTCACAGAACGGGCCGAATGTCAAGTGCCAGGCGCCGGATCGGAAAGGAATCTGCCGAATCGAATGGTGCGAACCTTCGGAGAAAAGAGGTAGTTAGCAGTGGGCGACGGGCAACCCGTCAGATGGAGGCTGGGCCGAACTGGATGCCGCAACCTTCGAACCACGCGGCGCGGGCGCAGAGCGTGGCACAAAAGGTCGCAGGGGCGCGTTAGGGTTGGGGCTTGAGCAGGACGACGGCGCCGCCTTCGGCTAACAGGTCGAGGCGAAGCGTGTCGGTACGAGTGAGCGTGCGCCGTTCGAACCGGATGGCGTTGGGGTCGCGCGGCGTTCGGGAGGGATCGTCGCAATAGATTTCGGCGATAAATTGGCCTTGGGGGAGCCGGTCGAGGGGCACCTCAACCGTTCGGGCTTTGACGGTCAAAGCGGCGAAATAATAGCGCCCATCGTAGGTCTGGCGCAGCACACCATAGTGGCTGGCAATCTTTCCTCCAGGGAGTGTCCAGCTGTTCTTCCAGACCGTTGGAAGGGCGCGAAGAGCTTCGATTCCGGGCTGGGAACGGTAGTTGCAAGGCCAATCGCAAAGGGTCACAAGAGGGGAATCGTAGGCAATGCAGAGTGCCAAGGCGTGGGATCGGGTGCCGACTTCCTCAGGGTAGACGCGTGTGGAGGGATTGGCGGCTTCGCGGCGAACCTGAGGGACAAAGTCCTTGGAATAGGCGGCATGAAAAGCACCGGGAGTGTAGTCGGCAGGGCCGAGAAGGAATCGCGTGTACGGAAGCGTAGCCATGTGGGCCGGAGTTATGGTCCCGAAGAACTTGTTCATCTCATTCCCGCGGATGGCCTCTCGGGTAATTTGGTTGGGCCAGGTACGATTCATTCCGGTCGGATGATAAGCACCATGGTAATTGATCATCAGGTGATGGCGGGCGGCACTCTCGACAACACGGGCATACCATTGAACCATAGACTGGTCGGCACGCTCCATAAAGTCAATCTTGAGTCCCTTGACACCCCAGCGCTCGAACTTGGCAAAGGTGTCCTCCAGCGGGTTGCGTCCATTGTCGAGCGCGGTCCAATGGAGCCAGAGCCAAATGCCGACACCTTTTTGTCGTGCATGTTCGAGGATTCGGGGGAGGTCGTAGCCTGGGCGCGGGTCGAGGAGGGCATCAGGACCTTGGGCGTTTTTGCCGTACCAGCCGGCGTCGATGGTATGGTAGGGCCACTCCATTTCGGCGGCAAAGTCGACCATCTCCAGTGTCTGTTCGGTGGTCTGTTCGATAGCAAAGGCGGGGGAGTCTGCCCACCAATCCCAGGAGGAGACTCCTGGCTTGACCCAGCTGAAGTCGCCTGCAGGAGGCGGGTTGAGCGCTAGGAGGATGTCGGTCCCGTCAAGCAGAGCGACTTCGTCCGGCGCCAAGAGCATTACGCGCCAAGGGGATTGGCGTCTGGCGCGGACGCGGACGGCGATGTCGGAGCCTCTGGCGCGGACGAGTTCGGCGCGGAGGGTTGTACCTTGACGGATGCGGCCGTGGAGTGTGTCGGCGACGAAGGAGAGGGCAGCCCAGTCGGTCAAATCTGCCTCGCAGAGGGCCATCAGGCAACCATCGCCTTCGACCAGAAGGGGCACGCCGACGACGCCGTTTCCTGAGAGTCCGGCGAGTGTATAGCGGAAGATTCCGCCTTCGTCCGCGCCCAATCCGCCGTAGAGATAGTCGCCCCAGGCGTCGAAGAAGGAGAGCCAGGCGGCGGGTTCGCCGGGGAAGGTCCAGGTGGTCAGTTCGCGCTCAATCTCGTAGGGCTCCTGGCCGGGCAGAATGTAGCGCCAGGCTACGGCATTTGGGTAGGCGCGCAAGAGCAGCCCGAGGGTCTCTCCGTTGGCAGCGGTCGCGCGAATCGTGGCTTCCCGGCAGTGGGTGTGGATGCTATCTTTCCGGTAGAGAGGTGTCAAGAAGTCGTCGCGGACGGTGCGCACCGATTCCACCGCGAGGTGCCAATCCACCGCTTCGGAGCGATTCTTGAATTTGAGCCCGAGGCGCGACGCGCGATCGAGCAGGTCGCGGCCGTCCCGCGAGACCGACCAGGTCAGCGAGCGCCCTTCGCGGACGGTCAGTTCGACCCGCCCGTCGGGACTGGAAATCTTCGCCTCCGAGGCCGCCAAAGCCCCGCACAGACACGCCCACGCGACACCGCAAACAATCACTCTTCCCATCGTCTTGTCTCTTTCCGTTGAACCGTCCGCGCCATCGACTCTGACTCCGTAGGGTGGAGCCCTCCCACACGGTCTCCTTCCTGGTCGCCGTGTGCGCGCATTATAGGGCATTATTCTTCCGGTAGCAAGTGAAAAGGAGGGACGCTGTCAAGGTCGCGCCGCGAAAGGTTGCCACCTTTGGGGAACGAAGGTGCCCGCGACGCGCTCCGGAAGGTTGACACCTCCAGGGGTGATTCCTTCCTACCACCAGCCCCCAATCCTGCCTACCAAATAGCCGCGAAAAAGGCTGAAAAAGAGGTCGATTGTAACTTTCTTGTTCTTATGCATAGAAACAGATTGACACGCCCCGCTTCGCCTGCTATACTCCCGCCTTGTCACGACGCAACGAGGAAAAAGCGTCGACACAACCGAGGATTTCCCGAAAGAACCGCGATGGATCGCATACACCTTGAACAGGCCGCCACCCGCTTGACCGCCGACACCGAAACCCCTATCGGCCTCTGCCTCAAACACCCCAATGCCCTGCTGCTCGAAAGTGCCGAAGTCGACGGCCGCATGGGGCGCTACAGCGTCCTCGGAACCGACTTCATCTTGCGGCTCGACTGCGACCAGGGGCGCCTCGCGGTGACGACCTTCGACAGCCGCCTCGAACCGCTTCAAACCTTCGCGGGGATGGACTACCTCGAAGGCCTTCGGCGCGTGCTCGACGCACTCGAAATCGCCCCCCCGCCCGACTTCGACGAACTGCCCCCCATCACCCGCGCCCTCTACGGCTACCTCGGATACGGCGTCACCGGACTCTGCGTCGGACGCCTTGCCAAAAGCCTCAAACCCGAAGAGGCCGAGGCCTGCCTCGTGCTCCCCGGACGCCTCTTTCTCTTCGACCACCTCTACGACCGCCTAACCGAATTACGCCTCTCCAACTACCAGGCCCCCACCGTCGAGCCCGAGAACCAGGAACCCCGGCTCACAGGCCCGGTCGAGAGCCATCCCACCCGAGAAGGCTTCCTCCGCATCGTCGAGAACATCAAAGAGGCGCTCAAAGCCGGCGAAGGCATCCAAGTCGTCCCCTCCGTCCACTTCCAGGCGCCATTCCAAGGCAATCCCCTCACCCTCTACAGGCGACTCAGGCGCTGCAACGCCTCCCCTTACCTCTTCTACCTGCCCCTCCCCGAACTCACCCTCCTGGGCTCCTCCCCCGAACTCAACATCCGCTGCCAAGCCAACAACCTCCAACTCTCCCCTATCGCCGGAACCCGAAAAAGAGGCCAGACCGACGAAGAGGACGCCGCCCTCGCCGCCGAACTCCTCCAAGACCCCAAAGAGCGCGCCGAACACCTGATGCTCGTCGACCTCGGACGCAACGACGTCGGCCGCATCGCACGCCCCGGCAGCGTCAAAGTCGAACGCCTCATGGAGGTCGAACGCTTCTCCCACGTCATGCACCTCACCTCAAGAGTCACCGGCCGCCTCAAGCCAGGACTCGACCCCGTCGACGTCATCAAAGCCACCTTCCCCGCAGGCACCGTCAGCGGCGCCCCCAAGGTGCGAGCCATGGAAATCATTGCCGAGCAGGAGGGCCGTCCACGCGGACCATACGCCGGCTGCGTCGGGTGGATAGGCCTCGACCACCAAAGCGTCAGCCTCGACCTCGGAATCACCATCCGCAGCCTCTGGATACGCAACCACACCATCAACTGGCAGGCAGGCGCCGGCATCGTTTTCGACTCCGTCCCCGAGAAAGAGTTTGCCGAGTGCTGCAACAAATCCGCCATTATCCGCGACGTCATCTCAGGAGAACCCCATGTTCCTGCTCATCGATAACTACGACTCCTTCACCTACAACCTCGTCCAGGCCTTCCAAACCCTAGGCAAAGACCCGATCGTACTCTACAACGACGACCCGGGAGTGCTGGAACTGGCCACCAATCCCGCCCTCGAAATGGTCTGCCTCTCGCCCGGTCCGAGCCACCCCGCCAACTCGGGATACTGCCTCGAATTCCTCAAGCGGTTGCCCCATAGCGTACCCGTCCTCGGCGTCTGTCTCGGGCACCAAATCCTCGGCATGTTGGCAGGAGCCGAGGTCAAGCGTGCCCCGCAGGTGATGCACGGCAAGACATCTGACATTGTCCACGATGGCACCGGACTCTTCTCGGGCGTGCCCAACCCGATGCGCACCGGCAGGTACCATTCGCTCGTGGTGGGGGAATCAAACGCCTTCGAAGTTACCGCCCGAGGCCCTGAAGGGGAGGTTATGGCCCTGCGCTACAGAGACCGCCCATGGGCCGGGGTGCAGTTTCATCCGGAGTCCATTCTCACGGAGGGCGGGGAGCAGTTGCTGGCCAATTTTCCCTCTGCTCTGTTGCCTGAAGCGCGGGTGCAGGTGGGCATGAAGAGTGTGCTCAATACGCTTGCCGAGGGGAAGGATCTTTCGGCGGCGCAGGCGTCGGCGGCGTTCGAGGCGCTGATGGACGGGAAGCTTCCTTTGGTTCAGGCGGGGTCTTTCTTGATGGGTTTGCGAATCAAGGGGACGACGCCGGTGGAGCTTGCGCAGGCGGCGCGGGCGGCGTTGGGGCGGGCGGTGCGGCTGCCTGCGATTGAGGGGGATGTGTTCGATGTGGTTGGAACGGGTGGTGACAGCCACGATTCATTCAACTGTTCTACGGCGACGGCGCTGACGGTGGCTGGTCTTGGGTACCGTGTGGTGAAGCACGGGAACCGGGCGATTACTTCGAAGTGCGGCTCTGCCGATGTGCTTGAGCGTCTGGGGGTGCCTTTGGACTTAGCTCCGGAAAGGGTTCCCGACTATCTGGCGGAGCACAATTTCGCCTTTCTTTTCGCGCCGCGGTACCATCCGGCGTTTCGGAATCTCGAGCCGATCCGGAAGGATTTGGCGATTCGTTCGGTCTTCAATCTTTTGGGGCCGCTGATCAATCCGGCGCGTCCGGCGCGTACGCTGATTGGGGCGGCGAGCCGGGAGTTGGTGCCGCTGATGGCGGCGACGCTCAAGGAGGCGAATGTGCGCAGCGGGGCGGTGGTCTGCGGGGCGGGAGGCTATGACGAGGTTTCGACGCTCGGACCTTCGGAGATTACTTTCGTGCGCGACGGGGTCTTGAGCGAAGCGGTTCTGGACCCGCTTGACTTCGGGTTTGCCCGGGGGCGGGAGGCGGATCTGAAGGTGCATTCGCCGGAGGAGGCGGAGCGGGTGCTGCGGGAGTTGCTCAAGGGGCGCGGACCGGAACCGATGCGGGATATGCTGGCGCTCAATGTGGGGGTGGCGCTCTATCTGCTCAACGACTGTCGGCTGGAATTGCGCGCGTGCATGGCCAAGGCGCGGGAGGCGGTTGCCTCCGGTGCCGGATCGCGCATCCTGGCGGGGCTCTGAGATGATTGCCGACTACCGCGAAGCCGTCGACCTTTCGGTCCCGCCCTTGCCGCCCTACGAGGGGGCTCGTCCGCCCTTTCTGAGGCGTTCCCCCGGGCGCGTGCAGGTCATCGCCGAGTACAAGCGCCAGTCCCCCTCGCGCGGTGTCATCTGCACCAGGTACGAACCTGAGGAGGTCGCGGGTATGTACGAACGGGGGGGAGCCGTTGCTATCTCCGTACTCACCCAGTGCCAACATTTCGGGGGCCATCTTACCTACCTTTCCCGGATGCGCACGGCCACCCGCCTGCCCCTGCTCCGGAAAGACTTCATCTACTGCGAAAGGCAGGTCCTCGACACCGCCGCGACCCCTGCCTCCGCCCTCCTGCTCATCGTCGCGCTCACACCCGATGCCAAGGAACTCCGCCGATTGCGGGAACTCGCCGAAAGCTTCGGCATCCAAGCCGTCGTCGAAATCTACAGCCGCCAACAACTCGACATCGCCCGCGCCTCCGGCGCCCGCATCATCCAGGTCAACAACCGCAACCTCGACACCCTCGAAGTCGATCCCAACCGAGCCCAGACCCTCATCCAACACCGCCAAGAGCCCGAAATCTGGATTGCCGCCAGCGGCATCCAAGACACCCTCGCCCCCGCCCAAGGCTACGACGCCGCACTCGTCGGCACCGCCCTCATGGCCGCCCCCTCGCCCGAAAACGCCCTCCGGAGACTCGCCCCATGCTAATCAAAGTCTGCGGACTCACCCGCCAGCAAGACCTCGACCTCTGCGCCAGCCTCAAAGTCGACCTCTGCGGCTTCGTCTTCCACCGACCCAGCCCCCGCTACATCAGCCCCGAAGCCGCCGGCCAACTCGACAGCCACACCTGCCGGCGTGTCGGAGTCTTCACCACACACGACCCCGAACAGATCCTCCACGATGCCCAGACCGCACGCCTCGACTGGATACAACTCCACGCCAACCAGGCCGACCAACTCATCCGCCAGATAGGTCCCGAGCGGACCATAAGAGTCTGGACCCCCACCACCACCTGGCCCCTCCAAAATCCCCTCACGCCCTACATCCTCATGGACGCCGGATACGGCACCGGACACTGCCTCGACTGGCGCAACCTCCCCCAGACAAACACACCAGTCATCATCGCCGGAGGCCTCGACTCCACCACCATCCCGGCCATGCTCCAGATCCTCAACCCCGCAGGAATCGACCTCAACTCAGGCGTCGAAACCGCCCCCGGAATAAAAGACCACCGCAAACTTTCCAACCTGCTTGAACAACTAAAGGATTACCATGAATAAAGGCTATTACGGACAATTCGGCGGCTGCTTCGTGCCCGAAGTCCTCATCCCCCCCTTGCGCGAACTCGAAGCCGCCATGCAGAACATCCTGCCCACCAAGGCATTCGCCGACGAACTCGACACCTTGCTCAAAGAGTACGCCGGTCGCGCCACCCCCATCACCCACTGCCCCACACTCTCCGCCGAACTCGGTTTCAACCTCTTCCTCAAACGCGAAGACCTCCTCCACACCGGCGCGCACAAAATAAACAACGCCCTTGGACAGGCACTTCTGGCCAAAAAGATGGGCAAGACCGCCCTCCTCGCCGAGACAGGTGCCGGACAGCACGGTGTCGCCACAGCCGCCGCAGCCGCACGCCTCGGCATGGCCTGCACCATCTATATGGGCGCGGAGGATGTCGAGCGCCAGGCGCCCAATGTCCAACGCATGAAACTCTTCGGTGCCAAGGTAGTCCCCATTCCGACAGGTTCCCGCACCCTCAAGGACGCCATAAACGCCGCGCTGAGGGCCTGGGTGGTAGAACAGAAGACCACTCATTACTGTTTCGGCACCGCCGCGGGGCCAGCGCCATTCCCGGAACTGGTGCGCGAATTCCAGTCGGTCATAGGCAAGGAGACCCGCGCACAAATGTTGGAACGGACGGGACGGTTGCCTGATGCGGTGGTGGCTTGCGTGGGTGGTGGCTCCAATGCGATTGGCATGTTTCACGCGTTTGTGCCGGACGAATCGGTCCGGATTATTGGTGTCGAGGCGGGTGGTTCCGGGGAACCGGGGTGTGCGAGTTCTGCCTCTCTGACGACGGGAGAGCCGGGCGTCTTGCACGGGGAGTATACGCTTCTTCTGCAGGATGGAGATGGGCAGATTCTGGACTCTTCGTCGGTTTCGGCTGGGCTGGATTATCCGGGTGTTGGGCCTGAACATGCGATGCTCCAGGCGTGCGGGAGGGTGGAATATCACGCGGCTTATGATGGGCAGGCGCTGGCGGCGGTGAAGGAACTTTGCCGCAAGGAGGGTATCTTGCCGGCGCTGGAGTCGTCGCACGCGCTGGGGTGGGTTTTGGCGCACCGGGAGGCGTTTGGGGCGGGGCAGAATGTGGTGGTGAACCTCTCGGGTCGGGGGGACAAAGATATGGGCATCATTCACCGGTGCCTGCCTGAGATTCTCTAATTTCCATTGCAGGATTTGTCTTATGAAGTTGATACCTTTCATCACGGCTGGCTCCCCTTCGCTGGAGGGATTCCTGCCGACCTTGCGCGAGTTGGATGCGAACGGGGCGGATGTCATCGAGGTTGGGATTCCCTTTTCCGACCCGGTAGCAGACGGTCCGGTCATTGAAGCGGCGTCGATTGTGGCGCGGCAGAACGGGGCGTCGCTCCGGCGCATTCTGGACCTGCTGGAGGAACTCGGCCAGACGCGGGCGAAGTTGGTCTTGATGGGCTATATGAATCCCTTTCTTCAGTACGGTTTCGAAGCCTTGGCGGAGCGGTGCAAGCGGCTGGGAATCTACGGTCTGATTATCCCCGACCTGCCCCTCGACGAAGATGCGCCGTACCGTGAAATCCTCGCGCGCGCGGGCATCCATCTTATCGCCCTGGTGGCGCCGAACACGCCCGAGGAGCGGATGCGGCAGTACGCGAAAGTCGCCACCGGCTATGTCTATGTCGTCTCCTCGATGGGCGTCACCGGCGTGCGCAAGGAGATGCCGCCAGACCTCGCCGAGACAATGCGCCGCGCCCGGTCGGTCTTTAGCCTTCCGCTCGCGCTCGGCTTCGGTCTCTCATCCCCCGAGCAACTCAAGGGCATTCCCCCCGACTGCCTGCCCGACGCCGTCATCTTCGGCTCCGCGCTGGTCAAACACCTAGGCGAAGGCGGCTCCGCGGCGGCCTTTATGCAACGCTGGGCGAGCGTCAAGTAGCCCGGTCAACCCGGCGCACCAAGAGGGACGATTCGTATCCACCTTCCCCTGCCGCACCTGCCTAGGATTCCCTCCGGCAGGTAGGCAGGAGTCTACCCCCTTGGTGCCAACCTGCCGGGGCGCGAGCCACGCACCATTTCCACCCGACGAAACGCCCCCGACGCGGCGTCCCCTGCCACTTTCTCCCCAGCCGCGCCACATAACACTTGCTTTCCCGCCCGTCTTTTGAGATAATATCCCCATTCTACATTTGACCTTGGAGAGATGGCCGAGTGGCTGAAGGCAGTGGTTTGCTAAACCGCCGTATCGGGTCAAACTGGTACCGAGGGTTCGAATCCCTCTCTCTCCGCCATTTAATTCTTATAATTATACTGCTTGTTTTGGGTGTGATAGTGGTGAAAATTACCAAAAACAGTAGGACATTTTGACAATACGGGGACAAGACAACAGCCCAGTAAAATAACTTATCGATTTCTGAAAAACCATTTTTCTATCGTTTTTTGCCTGTTTTTATGGCGACAATTTGACAACAAAATAATATTTACTTATTATTTTGCGCCGGTTCAATGGTAAACAGCCATAATAGTAATGGCGAATCTGCTCTCTTGCTTTCATT
>JBJFGP010000180.1:0-10578 GCA_051892815.1 Kiritimatiellia bacterium
CCAGTGGCGCCAGACCGTCACCCGCATGGGCCGCTGGGTCGACTTCGACCGCGACTACAAGACGATGGATCCGACTTTCATGGAGACCATCTGGTGGGTCTTCAAGCAACTCTGGGACCAGGGCCGCGTCTACAAGTCGCACCGCATCATGCCCTACTCCTGGAAGCTCTCCACGCCGCTTTCCAACTTCGAGGCCGGCAGCAACTACAAGGATGTCCAAGACCCTGCCGTGACCTGCCGCGTCAAGGCCATCTCCTCCCCCAGCCCAATCCTCCAGCCCCTCCTCGAGCAGGAATCCGCCCTCTACCTGCTCATCTGGACCACCACCCCCTGGACACTCCCGGAGAACCTCGCTATCTGCGCCGGGGCCTCAATCGACTACCTCGCCGTGCGCGATTTGTCTGACCCCGCGCGCCCCGCCTATGTCCTCGCCAAGGCCCGTCTCGCGACCCTCTTCAAAAAGCCCGAAACCTACCAGATCCTCGCCGAGTTCAAAGGCTCCGAACTCAAAGGAACCGCCTACGAGCCCCTCTTCGACTACTTCCTCGACCAGCGCGGGAAGGGCGCCTTCCAGGTCCTCAATGACGACTATGTCACCACCGACGACGGCGTCGGACTCGTCCATATCGCGCCCGCCTACGGCGAAGACGACTACCGCGTCTGCAAGCAGAACGGCATCGAAGCCTTCGCCGACCCCCTGGACGCCTCCTGCGCCTTCACCAGCCAACTCCCCGAGTACCAGGGTCGCTTCTGCAAGGATTGCGACAAGGACATCATCCGCCGCCTCAAAGAGGAAGGCAAACTCGTCCATCAAGCCACCATCGTCCACTCCTACCCCTTCTGCGACCGCACCGACACGCCCCTGATTTACCGCGCCATCGACGCCTGGTACGTCCGCGTGGAAGACCTCAGAGACCGCCTCGCGCAAAACAACGCCACCGTCCACTGGACCCCATCTTACGTCGGCGACAAACGCTTCGGCAACTGGCTTCGCGAGGCTCGAGACTGGAACATCTCGCGCAACCGATTCTGGGGCTCCTGCATACCCGTCTGGATCAACGAAGACGACCCCACCGACCAGATCTGCGTCGGCTCCATCGCCGAACTCGAAGCACTCTCCGGCCAGAAAGTCTCCGACCTCCACAAGCACTTCGTCGACCAGATCCTCATCCGCCGCAACGGCCAAACCTACCGCCGCACGCCCGAGGTTCTCGACTGCTGGTTCGAATCCGGCTCCATGCCCTACGCCCAGCAGCACTACCCGTTCGAGAAGAAGGGCCGGGAGGAGACCTTCTTCCCCGCCGACTTCATCGCCGAGGGACTTGACCAGACCAGAGGTTGGTTCTACACCCTGATGGTCCTGGGCACCTGCCTCTTCGGAAAGTCCCCTTACCGCAATGTCGTCGTCAACGGCCTGGTGCTCGCGGAGGACGGCAAGAAGATGTCCAAGCGGCTGAAGAACTACCCCGACCCGAATGCCCTGCTGGAGACCTACGGCGCGGACGCGATTCGCCTCTACATGATTTGCTCTCCCGTGGTGCGCGCCGAGAACCTCAAGTTCTCCGAAAGCGGCGTCAAGCAAGTCCTTCGCGACCTGCTGATTCCCTGGTGGAACGCCTACAGTTTCTTCGTGACCTACGCCAACGCCGACGGCTTCTGCGAGCCCGACGTGCGCCAGCCCGAGAGCGCCAATCTCCTCGACCGCTGGATTGTCTCCTCCCTGGAGACGCTTGCCGCCGATGTCACCGGTGCGATGGACGACTACGATTTGCAGCGTGCGGTTCGGCCCTTCGTGCGTTTCGTCGAGGACTTGACGAACTGGTACATCCGCCGCAGCCGCCGGCGTTTCTGGAAGTCGCAGAACGACACCGACAAGCTCGACGCCTACCGCACCTTGCGCTACATCCTGGTGCAGCTCTCGAAGATCGCCGCGCCCTTCACCCCCTTCATCGCCGAGGAAATCTACCGCAACCTGCGCGGGCAGAGCGACCCCGAATCGGTGCATCTCTGCGACTTCCCGGCCGCCCGCGAAGGGGCCCGCGACCTGCCCCTCGAAGCCCAAATGTCCGCCGTACAGACCATCGTCCGCCTCGGCCGCCAGCTGCGCATCGAGAATGACCTCAAGGTCCGCCAACCCCTGGCGGCGCTGCACATTGCGCTCGCCGACGATTCCCTCCGAGAGGCCCTTTCGGCCTGCACCGATCTCATCGCCGACGAGCTCAACATCAAAGCCGTCGACCTGCGCGCCGACGATGCGGGACTTTCCGACATCGCCCTCAAGCCCGACTTCCGCAAACTCGGCCCAAAATGCGGCCCCCGCATGAAAGCCGTCGCCGCCGCCATCGCCAACCTCCCGCCCGAACAGAGCGCCATCCTCGCCCGCGGCGGAACCCTCGAAATCGAAGGCATCCAACTCACCGCCGACGACATCCAAATCCGCCGCACCCCCAAACCCGGCCTCATCGTCGGGAGCGAAGACAACCTCGTCGTCGCCCTCGAAACCACCCTCACCCCCGAACTCCTCCAGGAAGGCCTCGCCCGCGAACTCGTCAGCCGCATCCAGGCCCTCCGCAAAGACCACGCCCTCGAAGTCAGCGACCGCATCCACCTCGCCCTCGCCGGCGACGCCCCCCTCCTCCAGGCCGCCCGCGCCCACGCCACCTGGATTCAGAGCGAAACCCTCGCCCTCGACATCCAACTCCCCGGCGACCTGCCCGGCGAACCCATTGATGTCAACGGCCACCCAGCCAAGATAGCCATCACCAAAGCCTAGACCTGCCAACCTCCCATGCCCAATCCAACCCGACACCTCCTCCCCATCCTGGCAACCATCCTCCTCCTTTCAGGCTGCCACACCACCCGCCATCACCACCGCCACCCCGCCCCTCCCCCGCCCGCCGTCCGCGACCACACCCGCACCCCGCCGCCACCCAAAGCGGCCCCACGAAAACCTCAAAAGCAGCCCCACAAAAAACCGCAGCCCAACCCTAGACCCCAACCGCCACAAACCCAGCCGCCGCCACCGCGCCATGCCTAAAAACGCCCCCACAGCCCTCCTTCTCCCCCTGCTCCTCCTCGGAGCCTGCCGCACCCCACCCCTCCCCCGATACACCGACGCCCCCTGCTCCGCGCCAGCCCCCGTCCTCGAAACCTCCGCCTGGCTCCAAGCCCCCACCAACGCCCCCTGGCGTGCCCGCCGAACCTTCACCCTCTCGCGCACCCCCCGAGACGCCCGCTTGCGCCTCGCCTGCGGCACCGGCACCTACACCCTCACCGTCAACGGACAACCCATCCGCGCCAACCGCTCCTTCGCCACACGCCCCGCCCCGCACGCCACCTACTTCGACGAACTCCCGCTCATTCTCGCCAAAGGTACCAACCAAATCGACCTCCTCCTGACCGACACCCCCCGCTTCATCTGCGAAATCCTCGCCGACGGAGACATCCTCGGAAGCGACCACCACTGGCTCACCGCCGACGCCCCCGACGCCCAACCCGTCGACGCCGCCCGCGAGTGCGACCCCGGCCCCGTCGCCTACTGGACCGACGCCCGCCCCATCCAACCTCCGCCCCCGACCGCCACCTTCACCTGCAGCAACTCCAACCTCCAAAACGCCTGGACCAACGCCCTCCAAACCCTCCGTCCCGAAGCCATCCCCGCCGACATTCGTTGCCTGCTCGCCCCCTCATCCGAACCAACCCTCAAGGCCGAACTGCTCTACCGATTCCTCGCGCGGATGGACACCCCCGAGACCATTCTCGCCTTGCGCGACTACTGGAGGTGGACAGGCGACCGCGCCTTTGTCGGCGACCTCTACCCCCAAATCTGGCGCACCCTCTCCCGTCGCCGCGCCCTTCCTTCGGGGCTGTGGGAACCCGCCAACCGGGGCAAAGAGACGCGCCCGTCGAACCGGATTGCGGACAACATCCAGCAGCTTTTGCTCCTATCCGCGGCGGCGGAACTTGCCGGGGCGACGGGTCGAATCAAGGAAGCCAAGGCTTTCGCCGTTGCCCGGGAACGGCTCCGGTCGGCGCTTGCCCGGGAGCGCAGAGGTGACGGTCTCTATGCCGCGCATCCGGAAGTCAATGCCCTTGCGGTATTGGCAGGTTGCTCGCTGGAGCAACGCGACTTTTGGCGCAAGCATTTGCTTTCGGCGCCGGCTTCGGAACGCACGATTGAGGCGCTTGGGCGGCTGGCCCGCACGCCGGAGGATGTCGACGCCGTGCTGCAGAAGTCGGCGGAACTCGGGCAGGGGTCGGTGCAGGTTCCGCTCGAATTGGTGGCCGGGCTCAAGGTGCTTGAGTCGGCGGCTTCGAGGGTCGCGCTGGCGCCCCATCCGGGGAGCCTGGAGCGTTTCGAACTGGCGGTTTCGACGCCGCCGCAGGGGCCGCAAGGTGCCGGGGGGCGTCTGGAATTGGCGTGGGCGAAGGAGGGGAAAGGTTCGCACGCGCGGGTTCGGGTGCCGGCGGGAATGACCGTCGAGATGCGCTATCCGGTGGGCGAGGAGGTGCGCGCGCTGAGGGTCGACGGCGAGTTGCTCTGGCGGCGCTCGCGCGGCACGGTCATCCAGAAACGGTTCCGCCTCTACGGCTTGAGGGATGGGCGTCTGGCGTTCGAACTGCCCGCGGGCGAGTGGGTGATTGACGCGTCGGAGTCGACCGCCATCCGTCCCGCCGCCGCCCTCTGAAGATGCGCGCCGGCCAGCGCGAAGGATAGCCGCGCGCGGGGGGCGGGGGCGGTCGCGTTTGGAGAAAACTGGTAGGCAGGAAAGGCCCCCGAGGGTAGGCAGCTTCGGGGGCGTTTGGTGTGCAGGTTTGGGGGCGGGTGGTGCGTGGGAGCCGGACCGGCTAGTAGATAGGAGCGCGGCGCAGGCGGCGGGGGAGTTCGATGGTCTCGAGGCTGCAGGGCTGGAGTTCGAGTTCGCGCGTCGAGCCGTCGGCGAAATGGACGGTCGCGCGGCGGACATTGTTGCAGTCGACATTCAGGAAGTAGGCGTGGCGGCCGTAGGCGGCGTAGCAGATGTAGACCGAATCCTTCGCCGAAGGGTCGATCCAGACGCGGCGGGGAATGGCCGCGGCGACGCGTTCGAGGAGTTTGACATAGCGCGGCGCGAGTTTGCGATCCGCGTGCAGGTAGCGCCAGCCGGCATAGAGCCAGAGCGTCCCCTTCCCGACCGTGGCCTTGACCACCAGCGGCTCACCGTCGACCCGCTCGACAACCTCCACATTGGGGCCCAGTTCGAGCTGCGCCAGCTCGTGCCGGTTCGTCGTGACCGTCCGCCCCGCAATGCGGATTCCGGCAAACGTCGGCTGCAGCAAATCCGACGGCTCAATCTTCGCATGCACCCGGTCCGTGCGCGTCGAGAGGTGCGGAATGCCCAAGACCAACTGCCCGCCGCTGCGCACGAACCGCTCCAGCACCTGCATCGCGCGCGGCGTCATCGTATTCCACCCCGCGTAGGCCAACATCCCATAGCGCGAGAGATCCGAATACCGCGCCTCGTCGTCCACCCCAACCACGTCAATCTGCCCGAAAGGCGAACCCGCCAGCTGCCCGTTGCCGTACGGCTTGAACGCCGCCTGACCGCACGGGAAGAAGCGATCCCGCACCCAATTCCAACTGTGTTCAGGGTCGCCGGGGAACCACTCCGGATGCTCCTTGAGCAGGCGGTGGTTCCCGAACGCCGCCATCCAGCCGCCTATCTGCCCGACAAACGAATCGCAATGTCCCAGCGCAAAGGCAACCTCCGTGTCCGGCGTGCCCTCGTCGCGGACATGCGCCTTGGTAAAGTCGTAAAACTCCTTCATCGTGCGGCGGTATTCCCGCGGGCCGTACTCGTGATAGCCCTGCATCGCACGGTTCGTCACCCCCGGCCCCAAAGCCGTGTACTGCCACGCCTGGGTCGTTTCCGCGCCCGACTCCAATACGATTAGACTCGTGCCCATCACATACTGCTGCAGCAGCCCCGCCTTGAGTTGGAGGTACTTCATCGGCACCGTGTAGGGGATCGCCCAGGTTTGCCAGTCGTGCGCGTGCCAACTGCACCAATAGGCCGGTTTCCAACGCCTCGCCGCCCCCCTTGCTTCACTCGTCGCGTAGGCCAGGCGGGCAGAGCCGACTGCCCAGAGTTCGTTGCAAATCAACTCGATCCCGCCCGCCAATTCGTAGTTGGCCAAGGGCGAACCCGAGGTCGAGAGTATGAAGCGGTTGGCCCCGGGGTAGCGCCGCAGACGCTTGAAACACCAGCTGTTGATGAGGTAGTCCCGTACGGTCACCAGGTCGTTGGTCGCGGGCACGCCTTCGGACTGTTTGGCGCCTTGATAGAGGTAGCCGCAATGCTCGCCGACGTTGTTGTAGAGGTAATGCTTGCCCCAGGTTCGTTCCAAGGTCTTGATGCGATCGGGCCCGTCGTAGCCGTAGATTGTGAGCACATTGAGGCCCTCTTTCCTGGCCTGGCCGAGGAGCTTGGGGTCCATTTCCCCTTCGGCGACTCCTTTGCTCGACGACCAGAGCGCGAGGGTATTTCCGATGCGGTTGGTTATCATCTCGGGGATGAGGTCTTTGCGCTGGTAGGCGCAGATTCCGACGAGCAGTTCATGGTTGGGGAAGGGCGGGGTGAAGACCTCGTCCTTGCCGAGCGGGGTGACGGTGGCTGTCTTCTCGACGACCTGTCCATCGGTACCGACGATGCGGGCGCGAACTTGGAATGGCTTCGACTGGTTGGCGGGAAAGCGGCGGCGGAAGAATAGGGAGGTGGTGGTGGCGCGGGCGAGACCGCCTTCGACATCCGGGTCGGGATAGGTGTATTCGACGGACGCGACGCGGCCCTTGTAGGCCTCGAGATTGAGGTAGAAGCAGCGGTTGGCGCGATCCTGTTCGACGGCTATGTCGCGGAAGCGCCAGTCGAAGCGGGCGCGGGCGGCGGCGTCTTTGAATTCGACCTCGCCGCGCTCGATTTCGAGCCCTTTGGGTTGGTCTCCGAGGATGAGTTTGCCGCGCCCTTTCTTGACGATTCGGGCGGTGGGATGGGGCTGAAGACAGGAGAGGTCGGCGAGGACTCCCTTGTCGACTTCGATCTCGACGACGGCGTTGCTCGCGACCACGAATTCGCGTAGGTCGAAGCGGCTTCTGTTGGTGATGTGGAGGCGCCCTCCTTCGAGCCTCCAGCGCATGTCGGCGTGACCGTTCTGGTCGATGTCTCCGCCGACTTCGACCTCGCCGCCCGGGTGCAGAAGCAATCGCGGGGAGCCGGCGCCCCAGGAGTGGTTGGCGTATCGAAGGCCGATCGGGAAGGCGACCTTTCCGGCGCAGTCGATGCTGTAGGAGAAGCGCCCGCGGTTGCAATACATCTCCAGCCTCGGCCCGAAGCGGTCGACATATTCGCCGCCCTTCTCGACAACGACCTTGAGGTTTTCGAGCTTGACGCCGTTGGACTCCACCGTGAGGCGTCCACCCTTCCCGACGCGCCAGAAGTTGCCCCCCTCGTGGACCTGCCCGAGCCCGACAATCCCCCAGCAGAAGAGCTGCAAATCCCCCCCCTCGCCGACCGAATAGCGGCTCCCGGAAAAGTGATGCCCGAGCGCGAGCCGCCCATTGCGCACCGAAAGTTCCCCGTCCGTCCACGCCGCAAGCCGTCGGCTCCTTCCGCCCAAATCAATCCACGCCCTCCCCCTGCCGTGGTCCGCCTCCACGGGGAGCGCGCCAAGCGCATTCGTCCGCCCCTTGTCGAGAAACCAATTCGCCGACTCGCCGAAGAGCCCCCACTCCTTCTCCGACGAACGGAACCAGACATTCGTGGCAACCACCTCGACCGAAAGGAACCCGGCAAAGAGCCCCGCCGCAACCAACCTGCTGCACCAAACCATAGCAACCTCCTCAACCGACCCGCTAGTACAAAATCAGCCGCGTGCCGATTGGAACCAGCCGCAACTCCTCGCGCGACTCCGTCCCGGAATCGCCCACCGACAGCATCCATCCGCCCCCGCCCTCCGCCGCCACCAGCGGCACCCGCGAGCCCGAACCCTTCGGACGCGTCGCCACCACCGGCGCACTCCCCCCAGGCCCAATCGCACCCTCCGGCCAGGCAATCCCAAGCCGACCACTCCCCGAAAAACCGCCCGGCCCCAACTCCAGACGGTCGCAACTCCGATCTCCCCAAACCCTCAACGACAGCCCCTCCCCGTCGAGTTCCAACCCGCCCAGCGACACCGTGCAAGCCGCCGCCGCGTCAACCAGATTCGTCAACACGCACAGGGACGATTTCGCCACCCCACCCCACGCCGCACCGTCCGCGAAATAGAACTTCGCCGGTCCCGCCGACGCGTCAACCGACATCCCCCCCGCACAGCCCCCCGAGTCCCCCGCAAAGCAAACCCGCAACTGCGACACCGTCGCATTCGTTCCCACCGCCGATACCTCGCCAGAACCCGCCAAACTGCACCCGATCCGCATCAGACGGTTCGAACCGCCCAGGATCGAGAAAGCCAACCTCGACCCCTCCGCCAAGTCCACCCCTCCGAAGCCATCCAACGGACGAGGCTCGACCGATCCCTGCAACCCCGAGACCAGATCGACACGGCACTCGCCGTCGACTTTCAACCTAGCTTTGCCGTTCGATTGCGAGGAGCAGGCCCAGACGCGGTAGCGCCCCTTCCGGACCACAATGCTGGCATGACCCTCCTCGGTTGGCGCCAAGACCCAGCCGGTAAGGCGGTCGCCCGGCGAGGCGAGTCGTCCGCTGGAAAGGGTGGCGTTGTCGAGTATGAGTTGGGCGCTCTCGAGGATATGGACGGCGCGGCCGGAGAAGTAGGCCATGTCGCCGTCGCCTGGCCAGTAGTCCTGGCGGAGGTTGTCGGGACCGCCTTTGCCCTGCGGGAAGGCGCCGAGGAAACTGTTGTCAGTGAGGGTGAGGGTTGCAGCGCCTCCGAGGTAGACGAGGTTGTTCTGGTTCAGGCCGTGGCGGAAGTTGCTGTTGCGGGCGATGATTTCGACTGGTACGGTCTCGGGGTTGCCTTTGGCGAAGTGGAAGGCGTTGCCGTAGTCCCAGGTGGAGTTGAAGTTGGTGTTGAAGTTGTCGATTCGGATGGTTCGGACGGGTTTGACGCAGCCTCCGGAGGCGGGTGTGGCGATGGCGAGGGTGCAGCCGGCGCGCAGGAGCATGGGGGTGTCGATGTGCAGTCCGATCCAGGTGGTTTCCCCGGCGGCGGCGGTTCCGAAGACGGCTTTCTGGATGTCGGTATTGGGTTTCCAGAAGGTGCCGTAGAGTTTGAGGTCGACGTTCTTCCAGTTGACCATGCCGATGATTGTTGCATTGGTGTGGAGGATGAAGGTTGACAGGTCTGCGGTGCCATCCTGCGTTTCTCTGGCCCCGAATCGTAGCAACCCGTCCTGGGCAGTCGCGGTAATCTCTTGCACGCCGTCGCCGACTTCGAGGGTGGAGTTCCAGGCCACGTTGATGGCCGGGAGGGTCTCGGTTTGGGTCGCGCGGATGCGCAGGACGGCGCCGTTGGTGACGACGACTTCGGCGAGCCAGGGCAGTTGGGTATCGAGGTCGAGGACGGTTCCGGCACCGTCGACGATGACTTGGTTTCCGTCCTGCGGAGGGGTCTGATTGTCCCAGATGTCCGGATTGCTCCAGAGACCGGACTGGCGGCAGATGGCGGGCGTGTCGGAGCGGACGATGTTGGGGGCGTAAAGGTCGGCATCGATGAGTTCGATACTCGTCGAGACAATCAACGCTTCGTCGGTATGGGCCAAGAGGCGGATAGGCGCGGCGGCGGTGTTGGCGCGCAAAGCGACCTTGAGGGAGGGATAGTTCACCCCCGTGGATTCGTTGCGGGCGATGGCCGGGGCGACTTTGAGATAGCGCTTGCCCTTGGCGGTGGTGTCGACGGAAGTAAGGTAGCTCATGGCGCTGTCGGTGGCACTGCCGCCGGAGGCGATGTAGTGGGTGTCGGGGACGGTGACTGTGGCGCCGGCGGTGAAGATCTTGGGCGAGCCCATGGAGTAGGAGTAGGCTTCGAAGGAGGCGTCGGGACCGCTCATTTCGAAGTGGCCGATTATCATCTGGAAGTGGACTTGGTTGCCGGAGGACTGGAGGGACTGTACGCGGCAGTTGTCGATGACGGTGCGCGTGGCGATGATGGTTCGCTCCCAGATTGTGAGGAGGGCTTCGCCGCCGGAAAGGGTGACGGTGCCGGACGCGTTGAGGCCGGTTCCCTGGTTGGTGACGGTACCCATTTCGATGCGTCCGCAGCCCCCTTCGACGTCTCCGTTGAGGTCGAAGGTGAGGTTGCCGGCGGCGGTGACGCAGCCGCAGGCGACGTTCTTGGCGGCTTGTATGGAGAGCAGGCCGCCGGGCGCGGCAATGAAGGTCAAATCGCCCAGTCCGCGGATGATGGGGATGATTTTGTTGGACTTGGAGACGGTGATTGAAGCCTGGCCGAAGGCTACGGTGGCACCGGCGGGGAGGATGAAGGCGTTGGTGCCGGCGGTCTCGGGGGTGAAGGTGAGGTTGGCGCGGGCGAGGCGGAGGGTTTTGTCGCTATCGCGCCAGGAGGCGAGCAGTTCCCCGTCGG
>JBJFGP010000181.1:0-2244 GCA_051892815.1 Kiritimatiellia bacterium
AGTCGATGAGGGCGGCGACGACCTCGGTGGGGTTGATCATACCGCGCCCGAGTTCGGCCAGGTGGGTGGAGTTCTTGCGGTAGAGTTCTTCGACGAGGGCGTCGACATTGGTCAGCACGCCGACGGTGACAATGGCGTAGACGCCCAGGTGGGAGGCAATGAGGATGGGCTGGTCGTCGTAGTCCGAGATGACCCCGATGCCGGCGCGCGAGTTGAGGGTGTTGAAATACTGGAAGTCCCCGTCGAACTTGGATCGGAACTGGGTATTGCCGATGTCGTGGATCGCCCGGTGGAAGAAACGCCGGTCGTCGAGCACCGCCATTCCCCCGCGCACCGTTCCCAGATGCGAATGGTAGTCCGTCCCGAAAAAGAGATCGGGAACCGCGTTGACCTTGGAAACCACGCCGAAAAAGCCGCCCATGGAAACTATCTCCGAAATTGCACTGCGAAACTCCCGCCCATCTTACCAAACTCCCCGCTCCGATTCCAGCAAAAAGCCCCCGACCCTTGCGCGAAAGGTTGCAGCCTCCCGGCCCCAAAGGTTGCCACCCCCCGCCCCCGGAGGTGCCCGAGCGCGCCACCCGCAGGTGCCAACCTCCCCAACGGAAAGGTGTCTATCCGCCGCCCGCGGCCCGCGCCGCGCCCTTTTCGCGCCGCCGCGCCCTTTTCGCGCTTGACCCCGCCCGACCGAATGTGGCATAATAATACCGTTTTCAACACCCCTCACGGAGCAATCCCCATGAAAAAGACACAAGGCTTTACCCTCGTCGAGCTGCTCGCCGTCATCGGCATCATCGGCATCCTCGCCGCCGCCCTCTTCCCGCAAGTCACCGGCGCGATTATGAACGCCAACATGACCGCCGTCGGCAACAAAGGTCGCGACATCTATATGGCCATCACCCAGGCCAATCTCGAACGCGAACCCCTCGGCCTGGGCTCCCTCTGGCCCACCTCCGACGCCGCCGAAGGAGGCGCCGCCAACGACGACCCCGCCAGCCACTCCTCCACCTCCACCGACTACTTCAAGTTCCTCGCCGGCGTCTACGGCGACAAGGACAGCAACGGCAACTACCAGCCCCTGGCCGACGGCTTCGAGTTGAACAAACTCTCCGGCGCCGGCGTCCAGCCCGCCAACGAGCCCCAGTCCATGCAGGCCCGCAACAATATGTGGATCATCGCCAAGGACGTCCCAGACGGCCTCAACGAAATCGTCCCCATCCTCGTCACCCGCAACCTCAACGAAGGCTCCCTCAAGAAAGCCGGCGACAACCTCACCGCCAATGACAGCACCCCCTTGACCTTCAGCACCGACGGCACCCGCCAGACCCCCTTCGGCGAGAAAGGCATCGTCGCCATCCGCCGCAGCGGCGCCATCGTCAAACTCCGCGGCTCCTCGCAGTGCAAAGTCGGCGTCCTCTACGGCAACACCGCCTTCAAACTGCCCACCGGAACCCCCGGCCTCTCCTACATCGTTCCCTGATTCAGCCTCAGACGGGAGCCCCACGCGCCCCCGTGCCAACCCCGCAAGGCCGCAGCCCCAGGACTGCGGCCTTCGCGCATTCATCCCCCAGTCCGTGATTGCCCGCCTTGCCATCGACAGCTACGCCGGAGACCTCTTCGACTACGCCGTCCCCCCCGAACTCCAAAAAGCAATCGCCATCGGGCAATCCGTCCGTGCCCCCTTCGGCAGGCGCGAAGAAGACGCCATCGTCGTCGAAATCGACCCGCCCGACGCCTATGTCCCGACCGATTCCAGCGCCCCATCCCTCCTCGAGCTGCCCCCCCAAGCCCCCGAATCCCGCCTTCGCCCCATCCTCTCCATAGTCGACCCCGTCCCCCTGCTGACCCAGCCCTTGCTCCAACTCGCCCGCTTCATCGCCTCCTACTACATCGCCCCTCTGCCGCTGGCCATACGCAGCCTCCTGCCCGCCCCAATCCGCGGCCGCCGCGTCCAGGAGAAAGTCCGCTACTTCGTCACCCCCCTTGCTCCCGAGCCCCTTCCCAAACTGACCGAAAAGCAGGCCAAACTCTACGCCGAACTCCTTCGCGTCAAAGGCGGCTGGCTCGCCACGCTCACCCGCGAGTTCGCCTGCACCCCAGGCTGCTTCGAGACCCTCGCCAAGCGCGGCCTCGCCGTCATTGAACGCCGCGAGCAGCCTAGAAACCCCTTCCGCCAGCTCGCTACACTCCCCACACGCCCCCTGCCGCTCAATCCCGAACAGACCTCCGCCCTCCAGACCATCC
>JBJFGP010000182.1:0-2230 GCA_051892815.1 Kiritimatiellia bacterium
GGTGTATAGTTGGTGGCGACTTGTGACAAAGTTAGTTAACGCAGACCGAGATACCTTGCCGCTCGGCGGCAACACCGGGAGTTGGCTTGTCCAACTCAAAAAGCGTTGATTAAAAGCGGTGACCTACGGGTTGCCGCTTTTTTATTTACCTCAGGTTTAAGGGGCTGTGCGGGTCTGGGAGGGGATGTTTGCCGGCAGTGAAGGCTGACGGTAGGGATGTCTAGCCGAATAATTTTTCCATCCCAGGCTTTTCGCAGTTGACCCGCCAAGAAAAATATGCTACTCTCTTTTTGAAATCGGTCGTTGCAATCTTTTTATTGGTCACATTGCTTGGAGAGGGTTGGTTTGCATGCATTCTGAGACGGTTGGCGGTTCGTCTGTTTCGGGTAATCGGAAGGTTCGGACGGGGATTCATCTTGATGTGGGGCATGCGTCGATTGGTTGGGCGGTGACGACTCAACTGGGGGGCGATCCGAGTACGATGCGGGTGGAAGGTGCGGGGTCGGTCATTTTCCCTCCGGACAAGTGTTTGGCGAGCGTGCGCCGGGGGTTTCGCCGGCAGAGGAGGCGTATTCGCTCGACGCGTCAGCGGATTGCGCGTTTGGCCACGGTGCTTCAGGAGCGGGGGATTCTGACGAGGGGGCAGGCTGGGTCTAATGCCTGTGCGTGCCCGTGGCTGTTGGCGGCGGGGGTATTGGGTGGCGTGCGGCGGCTGAGTTGGTTGGAGTTGTGGTATGTGCTGCGCTGGTATGCGCACAATCGCGGGTATGACGGGAACCGACTCTGTCTGCGGCACGGGGGGGAGGAGGATGGCGAGGATAAGAAGATGAATGAGGCGGCGCGGGCTCGAATGGCGGAGTTGGGAACGCGTTCGATGGCGGAGACTTTCTGCCGGATGCTGGAGTTGGAGCCGGATGGGAGGGGGAAAAGGTCTTCCCGTGAGGCCTTCAAGAATACGGGTCTGTCGTTCGACCGGGCGGTGGTCGCGGAGGAGGTGCGCAGGATTGTCGAATCCCACAAGGGAATTCTGCCGGGGCTTGACGACGAATTGGTGCGGATTATTCTGGCCGATCCGGTCGAGGATGCCGATGCCTTGAGGGAGGTTGAGGGTTTGCCGATCCATGTGCCCAAGCGGTATGTCGGGGGAATTCTTTTCGGTCAACTGGCCCCGCGCTTTGACAATCGCATCATCGGAATCTGTCCCAAAACCGGCGAGAAGCTGCCGCTGAAGTCGGCTCCCGAGTTTCTCGACTTCCGGTTTGCCTCGATGCTGGCCAACATCCGTCTGAGTGCCGCGGGCGGCCAGCGCGCGCTCACGGCATCGGAGCGGCGGACGCTGATGGAGGCGGCCCGTGAGCAGGGCGGATTCACCAAGACGGAGTTCAAGAAAGTCGTCCGGGAGACGACTGGCGTGGCGGTGGAGGAGACCAACCTAGAAGCCCTTCTGCTGCCTCCGGACGCGGACGAGTCGCTCGTCCTCTACCCGGGGCTCTACGAACTTCGCCGAAAGAAGGTTCTCCCGCTGCTGAAGGATAGGTTGGCAGCAAAGCATCTGGCTCATACGCTCCTTCGGGGCAAGAAGCTGTCTACCGACGAGATCGCTCCCTACCTACGACCGGATCAAATGGGTGCCTTCCAAAAGGTCACCCAGAACAAACGCGGCAAAACCTTCAGTATCGAGGCCAAAGTCCCGTCCGGGCGTGCCCCCTATGCCCGGAGCATCCTGAAGCAGGCCACCCAAGCCATCCTCGACGGGACAGACCCGAAGACAACCGGCGGCGTCCTCTACCGCGATGCCACCGTGGCCGACCGCGTCAAAGAGAAAGACCTTGGCGACAAGACCAACAACCACCTCGTCCGGCACCGAATCGCCATCCTCCAGCGTGTCATCAAAGACATCATCCACGACTACGCGGAGAACAACCCCGCCCGCATCCACACCGTCACCATCGAAGTCGCGCGCGAGGTCAAAGAGTTCTCCGGCATGACCAACAAAGACATCGCCGCCGAGATGACCCAACTGACCGCCGCCCACCGCGATGCCGCCAAGAAACTCGCCCAGGCGCTCGGCATCGACAACATCCGCACCATTTCCGCCGGACTCATCCGCAAAGCCCGCCTCGCCCTCGAACTGGGATGCCGCTGCCCCTACACCGGCAAACCCTACGACCTCCGCAGCGTCGCAAACAAGTCCCTCATGGACAAAGACCACATCCTCCCCCACTCCCAG
>JBJFGP010000183.1:0-10495 GCA_051892815.1 Kiritimatiellia bacterium
TGGGAGGATCCTAAGGATTGGGAGTCAGGGGGGGCGACTTTGGGTGGGTTTCTGCGGTCTGCGCTGGGGCTGTACATTGTCAGGCGGGATGGTCACAAGAGTGTGATTGCGGGGTATCCGTGGTTCTTGGACTGGGGGCGGGACACGCTTATTGTGGCGCGCGGGATTTTGGCATCCGGGCGGGTGGAGGTGGTGAAGGATATTCTGGCGGAGTTTGGCCGTTTCGAGTCTGGCGGGCGGCTTCCAAACATCATTCACGGGGAGCAGGTGGGGAACTGGGACACGGTCGACGCGCCGCTCTGGTACTGCCGTGTGGTGGCGGAGTATGGGGCGCGCGTGGGGGTGAAGGAGGCGTTGGGGATTCGGTGCGGTGGGCGCTCGTGCGGGGAGGTGGTCGCTTCGATTCTCAAGGGCTACCGGGAGGGCACGGAGAACGGCATTTTCTGCGATTCTCGCTCGGGACTGGTGTTCTCTCCGCCGCACTTTACCTGGATGGACACGAACTATCCTGCCGGTACGCCACGCCGGGGCTACCCTGTCGAGATCCAGGTCTTGTGGATCGCTGCTTTGAGGTTTGCAGCGGCGCACCTGGACGCGTCGTGGGGGGCTTTGGCGGAGCGGGCGACGGCGTCGTTTTTGCGCCTCTATCCTTTGCGCGAGGGGGGGCTTTCGGACTGCCTTTTCGCGGACAATCCAACGGTCGGGGCGGACGATGCGCTGCCCGACGATTCGGTCCGCCCGAACCAACTTTTCGCCGTGACGCTGGGGTTGCTCGACGGCCATCCCGACTTGGCGCGCGGGGTGCTCTCCGCCACCGAACCGCTCCTTTTGCCGGGCGCCATCCGCTCGCTTGCCGACGCTCCGGTGCGGGTTCCGCTGCCTATCTGGCGCGACGGCCGGTTGCTCAACGATCCCCACAATCCCTACTGGCCCTACTACAGCGGCGACGAAGACACGCGCCGCAAGCCTGCCTACCACAACGGCACCGGCTGGGGCTGGGTCTTCCCCCAATGGCCCGAAGCCCTCGCCCGAGTCGATCCTTCCGCCAAACCCTTTGCCCGCGCCATCCTCGCCTCCTGCCTGCGCCTCTTGCGCAACGATTGCGTCTGCCACCTCGCGGAGAACACCGACGGTGCCGCTCCCCACTGGCCCAAAGGCTGCGGCGCCCAGGCCTGGAGCGACTCCGAACATCTGCGCGTCTGGCTCGCCCTCGGCGGCGACTAGCCCTTCGCACCGATTCCTGCGCACCAACGCCTTCCGGAGATTGGCACCTCCGGGAGGCATTGGTGCCTACCTGCCGCCCCCAAAGGTTTCCACCAGTGAAAGTACTTCTTTTACAGGTGGAAAACCAAAAGAAATAAGCCGATTCAGCAATATTTTACTTGACAGGGGGGGGGGGGGCAAATGGTAGATTGAAAGCAAGCGGCTCGAACCGTCCGGGTCGCACCAATCCGACAAAAGGACCCCTATGCGCATCAGCAGACACTACCTCGCCACCCTCCTCTCGGCGACCGCGCTGACCCTCTCCGCCACCGTCTACACCCCGGCAGACCCGGCGGAACTCGTCGCACTCTCAGAGAATACCGACTGCTTCCAGATCGGCGACGAAATCCAACTGCCCGGCGATGCCGACAGCTGCTTTTGCGAGATTCAGACCAACGCCGTGCTCGCCATCCAAGGCCGCACCCTCCGCTTCACCGAGCCGGGAGCCTCCCCCCTAGACCTCAAGACCGTCGTCCAAGACGCGGAGACCCAGACCGCCACCACCAACACCACCACCCTCGGATTCATTGTCGCCCCCACCCCGGAAACCTGCCCCGCCGGCATCTGGCTTTATATCGGCACCGCCAACAACACCCAATGGACCCTCGCCTCCAACTGGAAGAAACTCTCCGGTCCAGACGACGGTTCGACCTACCCCAACGGAAGCGACGTCTGCGCCCTCGTCTATATGCGCGGCAACGGCCATACCGTGCAACTCCCCTCCAACGGCGACAAGATAACCCTCGGCTACCTCGGTATCGGCGACGCCAAGGGCATCTCGAGCGCCTCCCTCTGGCAGGGAACCCTCGTCTTCAAGACCACCACGCCCGACAACGCCTGGGTTCGCTTCGCCGCAACCAAGGAAAACTATCGCGTCACCTTCCTCCACAGCATGGAGTTCGAGACCTCCACCGATTTCGACTTCTGCGGCGCCGTCGGGCCAGCCGTCTACACCAGTGGCGGCAAAGAATGGTTCGTGCCCCAAGGCATCACCGTCCGCACCATCCGCTCGACACCGCTCGCCTTCACAAGCAACGGAAGAATCAATGGCTCGGGCGGCGGTTGGACCCATGAGAGCCTTTGGAAAGGGGCGGGAACTATCCGCTTCGAGGGCAACAAGTTCAACTGGGGCGGCAGCGGTTCCTGGCTTGTCCACCCCTTCGAAGGTACCATCGACCTGGCCAACGGCTTTCTCGGCTCCGACCACGGCGCCTGCGGACTGATGATGAGCTGGGATGACTACTCTGCGGCCAAGGAGCTGGTCATCCGCGGCGTCTGGCAAAGGAATCTCGGCGGGGCTTGCAATACGGGGTCCGGCTCCCGGAAGGCGATTACCAATGTGGTCGAGCGTATGCATCCCCAGACGGTGGTTCTCGACGGCGGATATATGCATTTCGGGGCTATCGGCAATGACCAGAGTGGGGGACTTGCGGTTGGAACTTGCGACTTCAAATTCCCCGTGGAGGAGTTTAGGATTGGGGGCCCTGGCGGGATGCTGATGGTGCGGAACCTTACTCGCTACGGGGAGATGGATGCGTCGACGACGACCTTCGATCGGCTCAATGTGGCGAAGGGGGCGGTTGCCGACTTTGCCTTGCAATCTCCGGCTCAATTGGTGGTAAAGAATGTGCCGGACGGGGCGGTTGTCTATGAAGATGAGGTCTTTCTTCCTTTCTTCCGCTGCTGGCGTGTCGATGGCATCTCCGTCCAGTTCCCGCTCTATCGTGTCACGCTGGATCCTGCTACGGGTATGGCGTCGCAGAAGGAGTTGCCTCAGACGGTCACCAGCATGACCTCGGATCTGGAAGGGCAGCATGTGATGTATTGGAACTGGAATCAGTTCACGCTCCCTTCGAACGATTTTACGCTGCGTTCGCTGAGTTCGCGTCCGGGGTATTGGAGCCTGTGGTTCAAGTTCCCGGAGGAGAATAGTGTGCTGCATTTGACGGGCGGTTTTTTGGCGGACGGTTCGTGCGCTGTGGGGAAGATGGGTGCCGGCGTGGGGCAGGGGTCGTGCACGATTGACTTTGGGAAGCGTGCTTATGTCTACACGATGGAGGGTACGCCTTATCCGATTGGTTGCCGCATTCAGGCGAGCGACGGGTATATTGTGGGGAGTGGGGCGCAGGAACTGACGGCGGACTCTTCGGAGTGCCTGTCGGGCGGGGTTTTTCTGCACGGCCGTTTGCGCCTGGCGGAGGGGGCGAATCTGGGCAAGAACGACTTTTCCATCTATGCGGACGGCACGCTTGAGGTGGCGGCCTCGCAGCCTTTCGATCCGTCGGTCTCCCTTTCGATTGAGGACCAGGCCTATCTCAAGGCCTACGGCCGGGTAGTGCTTGAGTCGGGGACGACGGTCTGCTCGCGGCTCTATGTCAACGGCGAGAATCTTCCGCGCGGGACCTACGGCTCGTCGGAGTCGGGCGCGGCAATCGTCGACGACTGGCACTTCTCGGGCGCGGGCGTGCTTCAGGTCAAGAGCGACGACCTGATCAAGCCCACGCTCATCCTCCTTCGCTAGGGCGCTTCAACCCCCGGGGCTTGAGGGAGCAAGCCCCGCCTCCGTCCGCAACCTGCCGGGAAAGGTTGGTACGACGGGGCTAGATTGGTGTCAACCTTTTCCGGGAATTCCTATATGCCTTTGCCCCCCAAAGCTGTCAACCTGCTGATTCCCATCCTACTAACCTTTCAAGCCCTTGCCGTCCAGATTCAGCGGCTCGACCTGGCGTGGCAATCCATCCCCGCTACCCTGCCTTCCGCCTGGCCGGACGAGAACCTCTGGAGCAACCCCGCGTCCGCCTGGCTGCGCGACGGCAAGCGCATCCCCGCCAGCGGTCTCGACTCGCCGACCAACCTCTGGCTGCGCACCACATTCACCCTTCCCGACGGCTGGGAGCGCGACCGCCTCCAGCTCGACTTCTACCGGATGGACTCCTACGGCATCGTCTACCTCAACGGACGCCGCGCCGGAGAGTTGACCAGCCCCAGCGCCAAAATCAACGCGACCGGCCTCCTCCATCCCGGCACCAACACCCTCCAAATCTTCGGCACGCGCGACTACACAGGCTTGACCATCACCCCCGCCACCGACCCCTTGCGCGACGGCTCCAGAGGGCAACGATCCGACCGCCCCTTCGCCTGGCACCAATGGCCCATCCCGGCTGTCTCAGGCCCCGTCGAACTCATTCGACTCCCCCGCCCAGCCGCCTTGGTCGACGCCTTCTTCAAGCCCTCCGTCCGGACCGGACGCCTGAGCATAGAAGTCGACCTCGACGCCGACGAAACCGCCCCATCCGCCCCCGAGAAACCCTTCCGCCTCAACTGCTCCATCTACGACGAACACCGCCACCTCGCCAAACAATTCCCCACCACCCCACTCACCCTCAAAAAAGGCACCCAGACCGTCGAACTCACCCAGCCCTGGCCCGATGCCAAACAGTGGGAACTCGACCGCCCCTACCTCTACACCGCCCACCTCACCCTCCACCACCCCGACGGCACCCTGCTCGACTCCCGCCTCATCCGGTTCGGCTTCCGCGAAGTCTGGACTGAAGGGAAAAACATCATCCTCAACGGACACGTCCAACGCTTTCGCCTAGAGGGAGGATGGTTCGGATTGACCACCAACTCCCTCCGCCTCTTCAAGGCATTGGGCCGCAACATGCTCCTCATCCAGCCCCACCCAAACAAATGGTGGTACTTCGGATGGTGGCACGACTGCCCCCTCCCGGAAGAAACCCTCCTCGACCTTTGCGACCAGGAAGGCATCGCCATCCAAGAAGCCGTCCCGACCGTTTGCAGAGCCGTCAACGTCTTCGACGATCCAACCTTCAAGACCGCCTATTGCAAGGAGACAGAGACCTGGATTCGCCGCCTGCGCAACCATCCCAGCCTGCTCCTCTGGGCCGTTTCTATGAACTTCGTCAACCCGAAGAATGGCATCCACCCCGACCAGTTGGGCCAACGACGCGCCCCCGAAGGCCCCCGCCAAACCATCTGCCAGTGGGCTATCGAACAGGTCAAGAGAATCGACCCCACCCGCCTCGTTTATACCCACGCCGACGGCAATATCGGGGATATCGCCTCCGGCAACTGCTACCCCAACATCACCCCCGTCCAAGAAATCCGCGACTACCTCGAATACTGGCGAAAGGCGGGGAATATGCCCTATCTGGCGAGCGAATACGATGCCGTCTACGATGGGACTTATCTCAAGGCAGGGGGCTATCCCGCGCTAGCGGAAATCTACGCCATCAACAAAGGACCGGAGGCGTATGATTTGCTTTCGGAGGCGGTGGCGACGAATTACTTTGGCTTCAAGGGCGGGGTAGCGAACGGCGGGTCTGGTTTGAAGGATTTTGTCGGAAAGGATCCAGTCTATTGGGGTATTCAGGGGCTTTATGTGGAGGCGACGGACCGTTGCTGGCGGATGGACGGGGCGGCAGGATGGCATTACTTTCACGGTGCGAACTATGGCCGTGCGAAGGGTGCTCGGAACTATGCGGATATGGCTCCGTATTGCGGGCACGAGGATTGGATTTCCCCCAATTTTGAGTTGCATTCGCGCAACATGCAGGATTTGTTGCTCTTTCTTTCCGGGGCGGGAAGGGCGAGCGATCGAACGCATACTTTCTGGTCTGGCGGGGAGGCGAAGGGGGCTGTGAATGTGGTATGGGACGGGTCGCGTCGGCGGCAGCTGGCGGTCGATGTCCATATTTTCGAGGGGTCGAACCGGTTGGCCCGGGTCTGTGGCACGCGTGTGGATCTTTCGCCCGGGGAGGTGCGTCAGATTGAGTTTTCGTACCGGGTTCCGAAGGTGCGGGCTCGTACGGACTATCGGCTGGAACTCTCGTGGAGGGATTGCGCGGAACGGTACTCGAAGGCGGTGGTGGCGGACGGGTTTGATCTGACGGTTTTCCCGGATGCGCGGCGTCCGGTTCCGGGCAAGAAACCGGCGTTGGATCTGCCTTGCAGAGTCCGTCTGTTCGACCCGAAGGGGCGGTCGCAGTGGGTCAACGGCCTGGTCGGCAAGGTTGCCGCGGAGGATGCCGATTCGTTGCGGCGCGATTCACCCAAGGCGGGCGAGTTGCTGGTCGTCGGGCGGGAGGCGCTGGAGGTGGGCGGGCGTTTGCCGTGGACGCCGGAGCAGTTGCGCCAGGGGCTGAAGGTCTTGGTGCTCGAACAGCGGCCGGAACTCTTCGAGGCGTGGGGGTTCAACTGTTTCGAGTTTATGCCTCGTGCGCTCTTTAGGGGGGCGGAGGTAGCAACCTCTTTGATGAAGGGGTTGCAACCTCTGGACCTGACTTATTGGCGAGATTCTCCGGACTTGCTGCCTACCTTTCGTCTGGCCCGTGCGCACGACTTCTCCCAGCACCCGAAAGGTTCCAACCGTCACGCGATGGCCTCGACCGTCTTCGCTCAGCCGACCGTTCCGGGCTTCCTGCCGCTTCTGGTCTGCGAGATGGATTTGGCCTACTCGCCCCTGCTGCGCTATGCCGACGGCAAGGGCGCCATCTACTTCTCCTCTATCGACCTGACCGACCGCGCGGACGGCTCCGAACCGGCCGCCACCCTCTTCGCCGCGAACCTGCTGGAGTTCGCCGCACGCGAGCCGGTCGACGCCTCCTTCCGCGTCAAAGTGAACTATGGCACGCGCGCGCCGGACACCGACGCCTTCATCGCCCAGGGCGGTCGCGTCCTCAATGTCGGCTTCGACGCCGTCGAACTCGCCGCGTGCGGTCTGCGCTCGAAACCCGCCGTCGCCTTGCGCCCGCGGCCCGATGGAGAACTCGCCCGTTTCGCCGATCGCCGCCTGCTCTACTTCCGCGCTCCCTTGCACTACACCGCCATCGACGAAGCCGGCGCCGCCACCCAAGGCATCTGGTACCGCCGCGGAAACGAAGCCTTCCTCCAGCCCGCCGCCTCCGGCTTCACCGGCCCCTGCGCCGAGCCCCAAGTCGCCGGAAACCTGGCCTGGTCCAAGGCCCATCTCGACGACCTCGTCTCCCGTGCCCGTACCTGGCTCGGCGAGCAGCCAAGCGAACCTTTGCGCCGCGAGATGGCCACCATCGAGCGCAAACCTTCCTTCCAGCCGCTCAACATCTGGCAAGTCATCGGCCCCTACCAAGTCAACCCATCCCTCGATGCCACCCAACGCCTCGCCGTCGTCCATTCCCCCGAAAAAGCCGCCCTCGCAGGCGACCTCAACCCCAACTATACCTACCCCAACGAGCGCGGCGAACCCCTCGACTTCCGCACCTCAGCCGAGGCAAGACCCGACGGATTCGTCGACCTCCGCCGCCACCTCAAAGGCCCGATGGACGAATGTTCAGTCGCCTACGCCGTCAAGACCATTGCCGCACCCCGCCCCCGCCGCGCCCTGCTTCGTCTCGGCTTCGACTGGTACCTCAAGGTCTACCTCAACGGCAGACTCGTCGCCGACTGGTCAGCCGGATTGGGCTGCAATCCCAGAGCCAACATGAAGGCCTGCATCCTCGAGCTCAAGGCCGGAGATAACATCCTGACCTTCAAGCAGAGAGCCGGCGCCGGAGGCTTCGGCTTCTGGGCAAACCTATCCGAAGAAGGCCTCGACATCTCCGGCTGGAAAGAAGGTCAACTCGCCGTCGAAACCGAGAATCCCCTCTATGGAAAGGGACGGGGCACCGGCTGGGAATACTTCTACACCTACTGGTAAAACCCGCGCGCCAAGATGAAACGAATCCTCCCGCTTCTCCTTCTCCTGCCCCTCGCCGCCCTCGCGCAAACCCTTCGCCTCGACCGCGACTGGCGCATCACCCCAGCCCAAAGTCCCCAGACATTTCCCACGGAGAAAGCCCTCTGGATGACGGGTAGAAGCGACCTCCCCGGACGCGGACAAGCGGGCAAAATCAAGGGCTTCGAAGCCTGGCCCGATGGCAACCGAATCAGCAACATCTGGGCCGAATGCACCTTCGTCCTGTCCGAAACCTTTGTCCCCAACAAGAGCCAATGCGAATTGGAATTCCCCTCGATCGGCGGCAACCTGATTGTCCACATCAACGGCAAGCGCCTCGGCGAACGCCTTGGACCATTTGGCTTCCTGGATGCCGGAGACGCGCTCCGGGCAGGAACCAACACCTTGACCTGCTTCGCGACAATCGACTACACCGGAGTCTCCCAGACCGCCGCTCAAGATCTTATCCGCCAGCGAGCCAATTCAGGCAACTTCCGCCACTACCCGCGCCTCGGCATCCTGGTTCCTCCGCGTCTCCATCTCCGCCCCGCACCCGTAGCCCTGCGCGACTGCTGGACAACCGCCTGCTGGGACAAACGGGAACTCACCGTTCACCACGAACTCAACGCTCGCCAGGCCTGCAGCGGTTTGACCCTTCGCATCACCATCGCAGAGACCAACGGAACCCCAGCGCTCTCTTTTTCGGAGCCGAACCTGTCCGCCACCCCCGGCATCACGACCATTTCGCTCCGCCGCATTTGGCAGCAGGTTCACGCGTGGGACATTGACGACGGCCACCTCTACTGCCTGACATCCGAACTGCTCGATGCTACGGGGAGGATAATCGATGCCCAACGCCACCGCTTCGGCTTCCGCGAGATAGGTGTCAAAGGACGAGATGTCATCCTGAACGGCCATCCCCTTCGCCTGCGCCCCGAGATGCATTGGTTCAACCTCAACCGCCGGACATTCCCCTGGTTCCGCCAGTTGGGCCTCAATGCCTACTACCTTCAGGCGCACGAAAACCACTGGTTCCGCTTCTGGTATGAAATCCCCGATTTTCAGAGCGGGCGCTATGCCGGACTGCTTGACCTCTGCGATGAGGAGGGTATTGCACTCTTCCTTCCGGTCGTCACCCCCAACCACTTGATGGGCGCGGACGAGAACCACTGGCGGCAGTGGGAGGCGATGTGCCGCTACTTTATGCGCGCCTACCGCCAACGCCCCAGCGTCTTGGCCTGGTGCACCAGCATGAACCGCTTCAATCCGCCAGACAGCCTCGGCCCGAAGAGCATCGGCATCCGCCGGAGCGTGGAATCTTATCGTTCAATGGGTGGGGATTGGCCGCGCAAGGCGGAATTGGTCAAGCGGGCGTGCGATACGGTAAAGCAACTGGATTCTTCGCGGCTGGTCTACGCCCACGCGGAAGGCTGTGTTGGGGGAGACTTCGGTTCGGCGAATGTCTATCCCAATATGACGCCGGTCCAGGAGGTCGCCGACTACCCGACCTATTGGAGCCGTCATGGCGACATGCCCTTTTTCGCCTGCGAATACGGCACCTACGACGGTAGCTATTTCAAGCAGTTCAAGAAGTGTTTGCTGACGGAGTATGACGCGATCTACCGTGGCCCGAAGGCGTATGCCGAGGAGACGGATTCCTACCGGGCCCATCTTCAGGAGGCTGGCTTGAAGAACAATGGCTATGGCAGTACGGCGGCGATGATGGCGGGCTTTTCCACTGCGTACGATTCGCTGGAGGAGCGCTCCCAGAGGGAAACGGCTTTGTCGTGGCGCACCTACGGGATGTTCGCGTGGCATCGTTTCCACGGGGCGCGCTATGGCTCTCCGACCAACAAGACGGTTCACGCGCTTTGTGCGGAGCGGTATGGTCAGCCTTTTCTGGGGTATATCGGCGGTTTCCCGGAGCATCCGGACAAGACGCATCTCTATTGCCCTGGCGAGTTGGTGGAGAAGCAGTTGATAGCCATCTGGGATTCGGGCCGGCGGATTGGTCCGGTACGGGTTGCTTGGCACCTGTCGGGGGCGCCGGGGGGAAGGATTTTGGCTCAAGGGGTGGAATCGTTCGAGGTCGGTCGTTTCGAGGTTGTGCGCCGGCGGATTGCCTTCAAGGCGCCCTCGGCCGGGGATTATCGGCTTGAGGTGGTGTTCGAGGCGGATGGTCGGAGGTATCGGGATTCGATTGCGATTCAGGTGCGGGAGTTGCCACGGCGGGTTGATGTCGGCTCGCGGCGTGTGGTGGTATTTGACCCGAAGGGTGAGTCGCAGTGGGTGCGGCGTCTGGTGCCTGGGGCGGTCGATTATGCCAAGGGTATGCGGCTGGATCCGGAGGGTGACATTCTGGTCATTGGGCGGCGTGCGGTGGAGGCGGGTGGTGTGCAGCCGCACAGTCCGGAATTGGTGCGAAGGGGGCTTCGGGTGCTCTATCTGGAGCAGGAGCCGGGGGCTTGGGGGTTGCTGGGTTTTTGCCGGAATGTGGATGTGGGGGTACGTCAGGCGTTT
>JBJFGP010000184.1:0-2217 GCA_051892815.1 Kiritimatiellia bacterium
GGAACACGTCCACGATGGTTCTGAGCATCTCGGCGAACTGCTCGGTCAGGAATCCGGTGCGGCCGGTCTTTTCATGGAAACGCCACGCCAGCCAGACCGGATAGCACAGCGAATCGATCTCGTACTTGCGCTCCCAGACCCAATCGGAGGCCCGGGGACGATCGTCGAAGGGCTTGAAATCGGACGGCTCGCGGTTGTAGGCGTTGGCATAGGGATCGATCAGCACGCACTTCGCCTGACGCGCAATCAGTCCCTCCACCAGCTCGGCCACCGGCTCCGCGTCGGCAAACCTCAGATAATGCAGCACCTGCGCGGTGGAATCGCGCAGCCACATCGCGTGGATGTCGCCGGTGATGACGAACGTGTCGCCGGGCTGCGCCTGCACCGTCGTCTCCAGCGTATTCAGAAAGCAGTCGTGAAAGACCTTCCGAAGCCCGGGCACGCCGCCCAGCTTCTCCTCAATTCCGGCAATTCTCCCGCGCACAACCTCCAAAGCAGTCATGAAAAGCACACTCCCATTCCATAGTATAATAGGTAGAAGAACAAACGCCCCACAAAAACACAAAACAGAACCCAAGCCACCCGAACGCGGCAGCGATCCGCCCAGACCGCACCGCCCCCGCCAGGCCAACGCAGGCTTTTCCGGCTCGGATCTATGGCCGGAAAAGCCGTCGCCACGCACAATCCCCGAATAGAAACGCAACGAAGGAGGTGAGCCACCACCATGGTGGCGAAAGCTCCGTCGCCCAAACGCGGCAGCAATTGGCAGCGGGCCCCGCCCGCCGCGGCAGCGATTGGCAGCGGGCCCCGCCCGCCGCGGCAGCGATCAGAAGCTGCGGATGGAGAGGGTGTCGTCGTCGGAGCCTTTTTCGAGGGCGCGAATCTGGACGTAGTAGCTCACGTCGTCGCTGACCTTCACCAGGACGCGGTCGCCGACACGGCGGCCCATCAGCGCCTTGCCCATGGGCGATTCCTTGCTGATGATGCCGTTGAGCACGTCCTCGCGCAAGGTGGTCATGATGCGCAGGCGCTCGACCTCGTCGTCGTCCTCGAAGTACACGTCCACCGTATCGAACAGTCCGACCTGATCGGCCTGCGAATCCGCCTTGATGACCTTCGCCGTCTCGATCATCTTTTTCAGATACCGCAGCCGGCTGTCGCAGCGGCGCAGCTCCTGCTTGGCGGCCTTGTATTCATAATTTTCGCTCAGATCGCCAAACGCGCGCGCAGTCTTGAGATCCTCCACGCACTTCGGGCGCACCACGCGCATCCGATAGTCGATCTCCTCCTGCATCTTCCGAATGTCCACCTCGGTCAATTCATTGAACAACGAAAATCACCTCTGCCTCTATTATACCTGACTTTCCCCCGCCTTGCAACCCATCGCCGCTTTCGTTGGAAAATCGTACCAACCCGCGCAAAATCTGCCAGCATCACCCGCCCGCCGTCCGGGCAAACTTTCCCCGGAGGTGATCATCATGAGTCCCAAGGAACTTCTCTACGTCGAAGACGCGCTCGGCCACGAAAAAATCCTCAAGGCCCAGTGCCAGCACGCCGTCCAGAACCTGTCCGACCCCGAGCTCAAAACCCTCGTCCAGCAAATGCTCCAGAAACACACCGAGCTCTTCGGCCAGTTCTTCAACCTCGTCTAAGGAGGCATCATCATGAACGACAAATCCATCATGGAAAACCTGCTCCTCACCACCAAGGGCGTCTGCGACCTCTATATGCACGGCGCCATCGAATCCAACACCCAACCCGTCCACGCCGCCTTCAATTCCGCCCTCTCCTCCTCCCTCTCCATGCAGGAGGCCACCTACAAAACCATGGCCGCCAAGGGCTGGTACCCCACCCAATCCGCACCCCAGCCCCAAATCGACGCCGTCCGCCAGAAGTTCGCAGGCGAAGCGTAGGGGGTAGGCGCGGGGAGAACGCAAGGGGGAAAACCTTCTCTTTTCACGAAAAAAGAGAAGGTTTTCCCCCTTGACCCCCTTTCCAAGAGAAAATCGTCTTTGTGCTTACATTATTTTGGATCTTTTGCGGGGTTGCCGTGGTGGCAACCCCACAAAGGGGGACCTGGTTCGAGGCGGAGGCTTCGGGAACGGAGGGCCTCTTTTCGCCGTGCCAATCCGTTGCGTGCTATCGATACGCCTCCCAAAAGTATCGCCCGCCGCCAACAAACCCCTTTGTGCGCTTGCCACCACGGCAAGCGTGCAA
>JBJFGP010000185.1:0-40685 GCA_051892815.1 Kiritimatiellia bacterium
AAAGTTATTCTCAATCCGAACACCCATTGCCTTGAGACCGTCAATCTCCTTCTGCACAATGCTCTTCGGAAGACGGAACTCCGGAATGCCGTAGACCAGCACCCCGCCATTCTTGTGGAACGCCTCAAAGACCGTCACCTCATGCCCCGCACGGCGCACATCGGCGGCAACCGTAATCCCCGCAGGGCCAGACCCGATGACCGCCACCTTGCGACCGGTCGAGGGCGAAATCTGCGGCTGAACCGGTGCCCCCTGATTGCGCTTCCAGTCCGCCACATAACGCTCCAACCGACCAATACCGACCGATTTATCCACGCTCTTGAATATCTTCCCGACGGTGCAATCCTTTTGGCACTGCCGCTCCTGCGGGCAGACACGACCGCAAATCGCCGGAAGAATCGAAGACTCCTGAATCGTGGCAAACGCCCCCTCATTGTCCCCCTGCGCAACCGCCGCAATGAACTTCGGGATATTGATCTGGACCGGGCAATTCTTCACACACGGCGCCGCCGCGCAATTCAGGCAGCGACTGGCTTCGAGCCGCGCCTGTTCGTCCGAAAACCCCAACGCCACCTCGCGCATGTTCCGGCGGCGGATATTGGGTTCCTGAGTGGGCATCTCCTGCGAAGGAATCGCCATACGCTCTTTGGGTGTCATCTCTTCCCTCCAGCCTACTGTTGCGCCTCGGCCCTATGGGCCATACGCTCCAAATTGCACAAATGATCCCGCTCCTGAGGTTTGAACGCCTTCAGCCGCTGCATCAGATTGTCAAAGTCCACCTGGTGCGCATCAAACTCAGGACCATCTACGCACACAAACCGCGTCTTCCCGCCGACCGAGACCCGGCATCCACCGCACATCCCCGTTCCGTCAATCATAATGGCATTGAGCGACGCCATCGTATGAATCCCGAACGGTTTCGTCGTCAAAGCGCAGAACTTCATCATAATCGGCGGGCCAATCACCACCGCGCAATCAACCTTCTCCCGTTCGCACACCTCCTTCAACGGCACGGTCACCAAATCCTTCCGCCCGGCAGAACCGTCATCCGTCGTGGTAATCAACTCGTCCGCCACGCGCCGCATCTCCTCCTCAAGGATTAGCAACTCCTTCGTGCGGGCGCCCATAATCACGATCACTCGGTTTCCGGCAGCCTTCATGGCCTGGGCAATCGGGTGCATCGGAGCCACGCCGATACCGCCCCCGACGCAAACCACCGTGCCATATTTGCGCACCTCGGTCGGGCGCCCGAGAGGTCCAAGGAATACCGGAAGTTCATCCCCGACATTCATTTCCGCCAAGCGGCGAGTCGTCGCTCCGACAGCCTGGAAGATAATCGTCACCCGCCCCGTCTGAGCATCAGCATCGGCAATCGTCAAGGGCACCCGTTCGCCAAAAGTATCGGAAACCTGCAAGATGACAAACTGCCCAGCCTTGCGAGAGCGAGCAATCAGAGGAGCCTCAATATCCATGCGGTAGACTTCGGCCGAAAGCCGCGTCTTGGCTAGAATCTTATTCATACTGGAAATTCCACACATCAAACCAAACAAATCGCAATGCCTCCATTCTAGTGAAGCCCCCGAAGCAATGCAAGCCCAAACTCCGTCCCCTGGCGGATTGAAAAGACCAACAGGGTGCTTTTAGCGGCACCTCCGTTGGTCTCTCAGGCAGCCAAGAGCAAGCGACCGGCCGCTTCTGTCCAAGGAAGGCGGACGGTCGGCACCTTGGATTTAGCAGAGGCCCTGGTCGCACATGGCGTCGGCGACCTTGACGAAACCTGCCACATTGGCGCCGAAGAGGTAATCGCCCTTCTTGCCGAACGCGGCGGCGGTCTCGTAGGCGTTATCGTGGATGTTCTTCATAATGCCCTTAAGGCGGGCGTCGACTTCCTCCGAACTCCAGGAGAGACGGGCGGAATTCTGGCACATCTCCAGGCCGGAAGTGGCGACGCCGCCGGCATTGGAGGCCTTGCCGGGAACATAGAGGACGCCCTCGGCGTTCTGGAAGACTTCGATGGCTTCCGGCGTAGACGGCATGTTAGCGCCTTCGGCGACAAGCTTGCAGCCGTTCTTGACCAAGGTCTTGGCAGCCTCGCCATCGAGTTCGTTCTGCGTGGCGCAGGGGAAGGCGCAATCGCACGGCACAGACCAGGGGCGGGAACCGGCGGTGTACTGCGCCTTGGGGAACTGCTTGACATACTCGCTGATGCGGCCGCGGCGGACATTCTTGAGTTCCTTGACCCATTCGAGTTTCTGCTGATCGATGCCGTCGGGGTCGTAGACAAAGCCCGAAGAGTCGGAGAGCGTCAGCGGCGTGGCGCCCAACTGCAAGAGTTTCTCGGTGGCATACTGCGCGACATTGCCGGAGCCGGAAACCAGACACTTCTTGCCGGAGAAGTCCTGCCCAATCTTCTCAAGCATATTGGCCGCAAAGTAAATCAGACCGTAACCGGTTGCTTCCGGGCGAATGAGCGAACCGCCCCACTTGAGTCCCTTACCGGTCAGCACGCCGGTGAACTCGTTTGCCAAGCGCTTGTACTGCCCGAACATATAGCCGATTTCCCGTGCGCCCGTGCCGATATCGCCCGCGGGGACATCCGTGTCGGGGCCGATATGGCGGAAAAGTTCGGTCATGAAACTCTGGCAGAAGCGCATCACTTCATTGTCGCTCTTGCCCTTGGGGTCGAAGTCCGAACCACCCTTGCCGCCGCCCATCGGGAGGGTCGTCAGCGAGTTCTTGAAGATCTGTTCGAAGCCAAGAAACTTCAGCACGCCGAGGTTGACGGTCGGGTGCAAACGCAGTCCGCCTTTATAGGGGCCGATGGCGCTGTTGAACTGGACGCGGAAGCCGCGATTGACGCGATAGACGCCCTTGTCGTCAATCCACGGCACGCGGAACTGGATGACGCGCTCGGGCTCGACGATGCGCTCAAGGATGGCGTTCTTCTGATACTTGGGGGTCTGTGCAACCGCCGGATCGATGCACTCGAAGACCTCCTTCACCGCCTGCAAAAACTCAGGCTCGTACTTGTTCTTCTCGCAAGTGGCGTTCAACACTTCCGAAACATAGGCGTTCATGCTGTCTGATTCCTTGAGAATGGTTACTGGTTATGCGGCCCCAATCAGGGGAACGCCACCCATTCTATCCCATCTCCACTCCTTTTTGCAAGGGATAATCCGCCCTAAGCCTCTTTTTTACACCCTCCAAATTTGTCGTTTCAAACAATATCGCGCCAGTTAAAACACATCCGACATAAATGTCGCCCATTTATTCCCTAAAAGAGTTCCTTTTCCCCTGTTTGCCGCCTCTTTCCGTTCCTCCATAAAACTACGAGCAGCCACACCCATATTGAACAGAAGCCCAAAATGGAATACAATTTTGTTGCATTCCGCCACAAACCAAATTCGGGCACACCCTAGAAAGGATGCTCTTATACTCAAGTCAAGCCAACACAGCGAGTCGCTGGAACCTTTGTGACTCAACGGTTCCCAAGAGTCGGAACAACAGATTGGTAGCAACTGGGGGAGTCAGTGACTATGAAGTGACGTTGCTCCAAGACTACCCCAACGAGGGCGCATAGACGCCAGACAACTAATAGCAAATGCGGGACGGCCGGAAGAAGCAGCCATCCCGTTTCAGCGCCGGAGGCTCAAACTGCATCCAGGTTGAGCCAAGCACAAAGGGCTAAAGTCAAGTCAAAGGCTCGAAACCAAGCACATGCCGCATGGAGTAGAGCCCTGCCGGCTTGTCGGCGAGCCAGACGGCAGCCCGGACGGCTCCGACTGCGAAGGCCTCGCGCGAAGAGGCTTTATGGGTAATCTCCAATCGCTCCTGATCTGCCGCAAAGATGACGGTATGGTCGCCGACCACGGAGCCGCCGCGCAAGGCGTGAATGCCAATCTCACCCCTCGGGCGCTCGCCTACGATACCTTCGCGACCGTAGATTGTCACCTCGGAAAGGTTGACCTGGCGGCCTTTGGCAAGGGCTTCGGCCAATCCCAAGGCGGTTCCACTGGGTGCATCCTTCTTGAGCCGATGGTGCATTTCGACAATCTCGGCATCGTAATCAGGGCCCAGGATGGTAGCCGCGCGGTTGACCAGTTCGAGCATCAGATTGATGCCGAGGCTATAGTTCGGCGCGAACACAAGAGGCATTACACGGGCAGTCTCTGCTATCAACCTTTTCTCGTCAGCGTCGAACCCCGTCGTCCCCAAAACCATACGGACACCTGCCCTGGCGGCTTGCTTGAGGTGCGCCGCACTGGCAGTATGGAAGGTGAAGTCGATAATGACATCCGCGGCGGCGGGGAAGTCCGAACTATAGGGCAATTCGCGCCCAGGAACGGTCTGACCGATAAGCGGATGATCGGGACGGTCGACGGCGGCACAGAGGGTGGTCTGCGGGTTGCGGTCGACGCAGTCCATAAGAAACTGGCCCATGCGTCCGGCGGCACCCAAAACGGCGACTTTAAGCATTGTTAGGCTCCCTTTTAGTGGATAATTTGGGCGGCTCTCATAGTCGCGGCCAGCTTCTCGCGGTTGACAGGTGCGAGTTCGCACAGCGGCAAGCGGTAGACCTCGGGCATCTTACCCATTAGGGCGAGGGCTGCCTTGACGGGGACGGGATTGGTTTCTATGAAGAGGTCGCGGAAAAGGTGGTAGTAGCGGTCGTGGATGGCTAGGGCCTCGGCGAAGCGGTTCTCTGCGGCGAGGGCGCACAGTTGCGCCATTTCGGAGGGTATGATATTCGAGGCGACGCTGATGACGCCCTTTGCTCCGACAGCCATCATCGCCAACGCCAGGGAGTCGTCTCCGGAAAGGACTTCGAGCTGGCAAGCGGTACGAATGGCGCTGACGCGGTCTACGCTGCCGGCGGCTTCTTTGATTGCGACGATGGCCTCGTGGGTCGAGAGCCGCACGACGACATCCAAAGGAATCTCTTTGGAGGCACGCCCGGGAACGTTGTAGAGGATGACGGGAAGACCGAGGTCGGCAATGGTGGAGAAGTGGCGGTAGAGGCCTTCGCTACTAGGCTTATTATAGTAAGGAGTGACCTGGAGGGTTGCGTCGACGCCCATGGGAAGGACTTCGCGCGTGAGTTCGATTGCCTCGGCGGTCGAGTTGGCGCCGGTGCCGGCGATGACCTGGATTCGCTTGTCGACAATCTCGGCGGTGGTTTCAATCACCTTGAGGTGTTCGCGGTGGTCGAGGGTCGGGGATTCGCCTGTCGTGCCGACCGGAACGACGCCTGCGACGCCTGCGGCGACTTGCTCTTCGAGGAAGATGCGCAAGCGGCCGTAGTCGACCGAGCCATCTTCATTGAACGGCGTGACCATTGCCGTGTAGACGCCCTTGAACATGGGTTTCAATCCTATTGGTGGTGTATTCAGCGCGGATACAAAAAAAGCCCCGGAAGTGGTGGTTCCGCGGCTTTGAAGTGGAGGTGCGAAGCGGAGTCGAACCGCTGTACGAGGTTTTGCAGACCTCTGCCTAACCGCTCGGCCATCGCACCAAAAGGCGTGATTACTTCTTCATCGCTTGGGCGTGACGATCGGCGATGCGACGCTTGTAGGCTTCGCGGCGACGGCGCTTGGCGACTTTTCTGTGTTGTTGTCCCATAAGGCTTTTCAGTATAGCCGATTCGGGGCTCTTTGGCAAGCAGAAAGTTGCCCTTGCGGCAAGAAATTGTCGGGAGCCTATCTCGGGCACCTCTGGGAGGAATAGGTTAGCGGGATTGGGGGCAGCGGGTTGCAAGGTCTGGGAGGCACTGATGGGTATCGACAAGGGGGTGAGGTAGGCATCTTTCGGGGCGGAAGCGATTTTCTTGTGGGAGTCGCGAAAAAGCGTTTGACTTGGAGTGCACTCCAAGTGTTATAGTGGATTGCATGAAAGCCACCGATTCCCATCCGGCACGGTTGATGCCGATTGCCGAAGCCGCGGCCCAGACGGGCTACAGCGCGGAGACGCTTAGGTTCTACGAGCGCGAGGGGCTCCTGCCGGGCATCAGGCGCGAGGGCGGCAAGCGCCGCTACTCGCCGTCCGACCTGCGCACCATCCGGCTCGTGGACTGCCTCAAGAAGACCGGCATGCCGCTGCGCGAAATCCGCCGCTACATCTCGCTAATTCCCAAGGGTGACCGCTCAGTCCCCCAACGCCTCGCCATGATGCGCCGTCAGCAGGAGGCGGTCGGGAAGCAGTTGGAAGAACTCCAGGCGTTCGCCGAGCATATCGCCTTCAAGGTGTGGCTCTACGAGACCGCGCTCAAGGAGGGCTTGAAGCAGATGGGCGACATCGACGCCTGCATCAAACGCTACCGGCAGGAGACCGGACGCCAGACCCGCTTTTAACCGAAAGGAAGTGCCCGTATGAACAACCTGTTGAAGGAAGGAATCGTTATGATCGGACTCGCCACCAGCCTGCTCGCCGCGCCCCCAAACGTCAGTCGAACCGCCGTCATCTACTACTCCTGGGGAGGCAACACCCGATTCGCCGCCGAGACCATCGCCCGCAAGGCAAAAGCCGACCTCTTTCGCATCGAACCACAGGTCGCCTACAGCCGAGACTATGCCACCTGTTGCGACGAAGCCAAGCCCGAATGCCGTGGGAAAAAACAGCGTCCCATCAAGCCAATCGAAGGGCTCGAACTAAGCAAATACGACACCATCTTCGTGGGAAGTCCCAACTGGTGGGGTACCCTTGCGCCGCCCGTGCGCACTTGGATTACCCAGAATCAAGCCGCCCTCAAAGGCAAAAAAGTTGCCCTCTTCCAGACCCACGGAGGCGGCGGAATGCAACGCCTGGGAAGCGATTTCGCGGAACTCGTCGGGCCAAACTCCACGATTCTTCCGCCCAAAGCCTTCTACGGCTCCTCAATCAAGCGCGCCGTCCCTGATCTGGAAGCATTCGTCAACGAACGAATCAACCAAAAATAGCCTCAATATGCCATCCTTTTCCCCAAAGACAGCCCTCCTCTACGGTCTGATGCTGACCTGCTGGAGCCCCGTGCCCCTGAACGCCGCCCCAAAGATTCCTGCCAACCTCACCATCGCAGAGCAAGGCTTCTTCGCCTCCGGCGGAAGCGTCACACCGCCCCTCCCCGGCGACTACGATCCGCGCCAAAACTGGCTCGACCCCACACGCGCCGGCAATACCGCGCATATCGACCACGCAAGCGTCTTCTACCAGGTTCCCAGCCAACCAACCGGTGCACCAGTCGTCTTCCTCCACGGCTATGGACAGTCGAGACTTTGCTGGATGGCTACCCCAGACGGACGCCCTGGCTGGGCGCAAATCTTCCTCAAAGCAGGGCACCCCATCTACCTCGTCAACCAGCCCCGCCGAGGCCATGCAGGCGCTACAACACAAGCCAATCTCAGACGCGCGGTAGACGAATGCAAGCCCGGCGACCAGGCCTGGTATACGCACTTCCGTATCGGACGCGTACCGCCCGAACGCTATTCCGAAAGCCAATTCCCCGAAGGCCCGGGCGCCTTGAACCAGTTCCTGCGCCAAGCCACCCCAAACACCGGGCCGTACGACGAAAACCTCTTCGGAGAAACCCTCGCCGCCGTCCTTTCGGATGTACGGACGCGGACTGGTCGCAAGAGCGTCTACATCACCCACTCGCAAGGAAGCCGCATCGGCTGGAACACGCCGGTGGGGGACATTGCCGCCATCATCGCCATCGAACCGGGAGGTACCCCGCCCATCGGCGGCAAGCATTTCCGGAAATTGCTCCAAGCAAAGATTCCCATTCTTTTGCTCTTTGGGGATTACATCGACAATGGCCCTGCCGACATTGCCTCCACTGCTTTCTGGCGGAATATCCGCAACACGGCCCGCACCTTCGCCAAAGCCTACCGCGCGGCAGGTGGGAAGGCAGAGTGCATGGACTTGCCTGCGATGGGCATCAAGGGTAACAGCCACTTTCTCTTCCAGGAACGCAACAATGACACAATAGCCCGCCTTGCCTTGGAATGGCTGGCAAAGCCAGAAACCACGCGAAAGGAACGCAATCCATGAACCCAATTCTGGCAACCGCACTTGCCGCAACGGCGGCAACCCTTCATACGGGGGAAATCAAACTTTCGGATGGATGGGACAAAACCTTTCCCAAGTCCAGCAAGGTTGAACACGCCAAGGTGACATTCAAGAACCGCTTCGGCATCATCCTAGCCGCGGATGTCTACAAGCCCAAGGAGGCGAAAGGGAAGCTGGCTGCCCTTGCGGTCTGCGGGCCCTTTGGCGCGGTGAAGGAGCAAGCCAGCGGTCTCTACGCGCAAACGCTTGCCGAGCGGGGATTCCTGACCATTGCCTTTGACCCTTCCTACACGGGAGAGTCAGGCGGGGGACCTCGCCATGTCACCTCTGTCGACCTTTCTACGGAGGACTTTTCTGCGGCTATTGACTACCTGTCGACCCGTAGGGATGCGGATGCGGGGCGGATAGGAATCGTGGGAATTTGCGGCTGGGGAGGCTTTGCGCTCAATGCCGCCGCTGTGGACACGCGAATCCAAGCAACGGTGGCGGTGACGCTGTATGATATGCACCGGCTGATTGCCAAGGGCTACAACGATTCCGCCGATTCTCCGGCGGCGCGGCGGGCTATCCGCGAGCGGCTGTCGAAGCAACGGACGGCCGATGCGCGGTCTCACCTGCCGCCCTGCCGCGCGGGCGGGGTGGTGGACCCTTTGCCCGCAGATGCGCCCCAATTTGTCCGGGACTACCATGCCTATTACAAAACGCCCCGCGGCTTCCATTCCCGCTCGCTCAATTCGACGGAGGGGTTCAATCTGTCGTCGCGGCTCGCGCTTGTCAACACGCCGATTCTCGCCTATGCGGAGGAGATTGAAAGTGCGGCTCTGGTGGTGCATGGCGAGTTGGCGCACAGCCGATACTTTGACGAGACGGTCTTTGCGCGGCTGAAGGGTTCGAACAAGGAGTTGCTCATCGTGCCGGGGGCTTCGCACTGCGATCTCTACGACGGTGGCGGCAAGGGAGCGATTCCTTTTGATGCCATCGAGGCCTTTCTCCGCAAGCACCTTTCGGGGCGGGCAGAAAGGAAGCCGGCACCACAAGAGGTTGGCAAGATCGCCCCGGCGGAGTTGACGCCGCGCGAGACGGCGCTTGCGAATGTCGGGGCGGCGACGGCGCTCGGCGACGAGGGTCTTCTGAGGGTATCTTTTGACGCTTGCTTTGACGCCGGCGTGACGCTTTCGGAGGCGAAAGAGGCGGTCGGGCACCTCTACGCCTATTGCGGTTTCCCGCGCGCGCTCAATGCCGCTTCGGTATTGATGAAGTGTGCGGCGGAACGGCATCCGACGGTCGGCGAGGAGGGGCCCGAACCCTTCGTCCTGAGGGACTCTTTCGAGGTGGGTTCCTCCAACCAGACGCGCCTGTGCGGACGCGAGATCAAGGGCGGTCTCTTTGACTTCCACCCGCAGCTCGACGCCTATCTCAAGGCACATCTCTTTGGCGATTTGTTCAACCGGAAACTCTTGGATTGGCGCACGCGGGAACTGCTCACCATTGCGGCGTTGGCGGCATGTCCGGAGACCGCCCCGCAGTTGAAGTCGCACCTGGCGGTGGGCAGGCTCAACGGCATTTCCGAGGCGCAGGCGGAGGCGATTCTCCGCCGCGTCCGCCGTCCCGAAGCCCCTGAAAGTCTGCCGCGGAACTGGTCGTCCATCCCCGTCGGGAAGCCCAACCTCGCCTACTCGGCGCACTTTACCGGACGGAGTTATCGGCACCCATTGGCGACGCGTCCGGTCGGGTCGGCCGGGGTCTCATTCGAGCCATCCTGCCGCAACGATTGGCATATTCACCGGGCCGACTCGGGCGGCGGTCAAATCCTCATCGTCACGGCGGGAACGGGGCTCTACCAGGAGTGGGGACGCCCCGCGCGGAAACTCGTCAAGGGCGAGGCCGTCTTCATTGCCCCGGCTGTCAAACACTGGCACGGCGCCGCGCCGGACAAGTGGTTCCAGCACATCGCCATTGAGGTCCCCGGCACGAACGCTTCAACCCAGTGGCTTGAGCGGGTCGCGGACGCCGACTACCTCAAAGCCGCGCAAGAGGCCCAAGCGATTCCTGCCAACCTTTAGACCCCAATCCTGCCTATCTTTAGGCTCCATTCCTGCCTACCTCCGAGGGCGAGAGGTTGCAACCTGCCGCCCCAAAAAGTTGCCAAGAAACTCACTCGTCCGAAGTCGAACGGGCAGGCGGCGGGCGGTAGGACCGCGGACGCTGGCGGACGCGGGATCGGGCCTTGATGCGGGCATGGAGTTCAAGCGCCGAACGGATACGCGACTCTGCCTCGCGAATGTCGGAATTGGATGGAAAGCGAAGCCGCAAAGCCTCAATCGATTCCAACCCGCGGCGGAGTTCGTCGTCGCGCAAATCGGTCGATTCACGGTCAATGTCCGTGAACGCTGCCGCCAGCGAACGCGCCGCCCGGGCCGCTTCAATCTCAGTCGCCGCAAGCGTCCGCTGCGACTGCCGGTAGGCGAGAAAGAGCGCGGCGAAAAGCCCCAACGCCGTCGCCACAAGCCCACCGGCCGCCGCCAATCCAAGCGGATTCCGTCGCCCCCACAAAGCCACCCGGCGAGGCCAGGGAAGCGGATGCGCGCAGGTCGGTCGATGCTCCAGAACCCGTTCCAAATCGTCCGCGAATGCCGCCACATCTGCGTAGCGCCGAGCCGAATCGGAAGCCGTCGCCTTCCCTAGAACATACTCCCGATCGCGAGGGATTCCCGCCCGCTCCGCCAAGGCGCACAACTCCATCAGCGTCACCCCAAGCGCATACTGATCGCTCCCCGCGCTCGCCGGCGAACCGGCGTGCAGCTCGGGTGCCATATACCGCCGCGTCCCCGCGCGAACCGCCCCCTCGCCTGCCAAACACGCCAGCCCGAAATCACCCAACTTCCACCGACCGTTCGTATCAACCAACAGGTTCTCCGGCTTGATATCCCTGTGCAGCACACCACAGGTATGGGCATAGGCCAGGGCACGCGCGACATCCACCCCTAGCGACGCCACCTCCCGCCAATCAGAATAGCCCCAATCGCGCGCCGTCCGACCAGGCAAACGCTCCATCGCAAAGTAGCAAATCCCCTCTGAGACGCCCGCCGAATAGACCTCGACAATCCCAGGATGGTGCAACCGGGCGACCAACCTTCCCTCCTCCGAAAAACGCGTCCGGCAAGCCGTATCCTGCGCAAGACCAGGGCGCAAAATCTTCAACGACACCAGGCGATCGAGCGATACCTGCCGAGCCTCGTAGACGATACCCATCGCCCCCCGACCAACTTCCCCCTGCACCTGAAAGTCGCCACCCAAGAGTTCCGGGAAAACAAACGCCCCGCCCGGCATCGCTGGAATGCCGGACAGGGCGTCAAGCTCATCTGCCAGAGCCTTCAAGTGCAAGGGAAGGCGCTCGTCCGGAAGCATGAGAGGCTCTCAATCCTGGCGTGCAGACGCTCCAATGCGCGGATATGGCGCTGGGCCGCTGCCTTCGGGGAAATGCCCAAAATCTCGGCACACACACGGTTGTCGAGATTGTCGAAATGACGGAGCACGAGTACGCAGCGATCCGCCTCGGAGAGGGATTCCAAAGCCCTCCGGATCAAGCTATGCCGCTCCTCCCGATCAATATGGGAAGGGGGCGAAGTAATATCATCGGGCAACAGCGGAAGAAGGTCAGCCCCCTCAAGCGAAACTTCCCGCGAAACACTCCGCTTCTGACACGCCAAATGCCGGCGTTCGAGCGTAGCCAAAGTCTGGAAAAGTACGGTCCTGAACTTGAAGTAGATTGGCACCTCTCCCCGGTTGGCAAAGAAATCCAGCCGCCGCGCAGATGCCTCGTAAACATCCGACAGGATATCCTCCTCCGAGAGCCGCTGCAACAAAGCCGGCTTGAGATGGCGGCGCAACAATCCCAGCAGTTGATGCCGATGAGACTGGAAGTCGTCTGCCAAGCGTTCGAGGGTGTAGGTGGACATGGGTAAGAGGATGAAAAAGGATTGAATCAGGGTGAACTTTACCTGTGGATTCGGGGAGTGGATTGCGTTCTATAGTGGATGAGGAAGGAAAGGTTTCGCCATTATGATACACACACCCGAAGGTCAAATCAAGCGTTATTTGGCTGGAATGGTTCTTGCCGCGGGATCCGTTTCGCTCCCGCTTCGAGCTGTCGAAGTGCCTGAGGAACCGGAGAAGCCGGGCATAAACACCCAGACCGCTGCGGCCATAGCAGCCTATGCGACCAATCCTTGCCCTGAAACCGTCGAGTCCATACGAGCGGCGGTCGCGGCAAACTACGATGCGGTTGTTGAGAGGAAAACCGCCAAGCTGCACGAGTTGGATGGCACGGCGGGGGCTGGTACGCCTGCTCAGAATCCGCAGATTGTCGAGGAAATGCGGGAAATCATAGAGGATATGATCCTCTTCAAAGACTATCGCGTGGGGCAGAATGTACGCCGCTTCACGGATGCCAGATTCGGGAAAACGCACGGGAATGGTGCCGCCTATAACGAGCCGGACGAAGATGGTTTCATCCCTCTTCTTGGTGCGGCATCCGACCTGTTTGTGGCCTATACTCCGGTGACGAATGCGGCTTTTGCGCAGTTTGACCCAAACTATTCATTTGCGCCGGGACATGAGGGCCACCCAGCCGTAAATATTGCCTACACGCAGGCGGTTGCCTATTGCGAATGGTTGACCGCCCATTCGCCCAACCTGGCGTACCGGTACCGTTTGCCAACCGAAGCCGAATGGGAACTGGCAGCCGGGCACATGCCGAAAGATGCGTCTATCAATTCGGGCGGCGTCGAGTCCGGGACAACGGATGTCTTCGCCTATTTTGAGGCTTACGAAAGCCGCACGGTCTCGCTTAGCGGCACGCTGGACATGTGGGGCAATGTGTGGGAGTGGCTTGCGACGGAATCGCCAGCGGGGGAGCAGAAAATCAAGGGCGGAGCATACGATTCTGACCGGTCGGACTGCCGTACGGAGGAACGCGGAAACTCCCGACCTGCCGACCGCGGCTATGGCAATGTCGGGTTCCGAATTCTACGCGAGAACAACCGCGCGGCGGGATTCATCCGCGATGCCCGCTCGGCAAACTGGATGATGGAACATTACGGGCGGGCGCTTTTGCCGACAGAGTATCGACTGCTGGAAAATGACAGTGACGGCGACGGGTTTCCCGACTGGCAGGAGGGGGTCGCGATGACCAATCCTTTCGACCCCGAGAGTCGTTTGACTGCCTCGATTGGATGGAAGTCCGAGTCTCCGAGCATTACTTGGAATCCGGCGCGTATCGAAGGTCGCCGCTACCGTCTTTTGGGCAAAGCGTCGCCAGCGGAGGATATTTGGATTGAGGTCCGGGGGAATGCCTCGCTCTATACCATTTTCAAGGTTGAGGTCGACCTTGATTGAACCAACCCCAAGAGGAGGATGATACGATGTCGCTGATTCGATTCTTTGCAACCTTTCTGCTGATTGCCGCCTGCGCCGCGCCGTTGTCCACGGTCGCCAAGGGGGCCCGCGCGAAGCAATCCGAGCACCAGCACGAACGCACAATCGAGCTGCGGAGACTGGAGCCGTTTCGTTCCGCGGAGGGTTTTGAGGGACGGCTGAGGTGGTCGGAATATGCCTTCAATGCCCAGTCCAAAGGGGAGCCGTTGCTGCTCGTGGTACTGGGCGGACGCAACGCACTCCGCCGCGGCGATGCGGCTTCCGAAGTGCCGGCGGCATTGACGCGGGGAGCCGACTTTGCGCGAAACCAAATCAAGAACCGCCCAGTCTACATCCTTCTCCCGGATGCCTATTCCGAGGGTGGAGACGCGCCTCGGAGGCGGCGTCAAGGTGGAGCATTCGAGGGACTTCCCAAGGTCGTCCGCGAGCGCGCCGAAGCCCATCGCATCAAGCCCGAGAATATCCGCGCGGCCGGCTTTTCGATGGGTGGCGGTGCTCTCTGGAGTTTGCTGAACGAGAATCCGTTTCTCTTCCACAAAGCGGTCATTGTCGGCGCATCGGGCGACCCTTCGCGAATGGGTAGCATCCGTGCCCAGACGCGTGCCTACCACGGCGACGAGGACCAGACCATTCCCCTCGCCCGTGCCCAGACCTTTGCCGCCGCGCTGGAAACCAAGCGTCCCGGTCAGCATCGACTGGAAGTTCTCAAGCGCACTGGCCACGCCGAGTCGGAGAAGTGCGCCTTCGCGAAACCAGCGCCTTGGCAATGGCTTCTGAATTGAACGCACCTTTCGCCCCCGCAGATTGCAACCTCAACAACCCAAAGGAACACACCCTATGAACCCGAAGATAGCCACGATCGTCCTCGCGACCTTGCTTGGAATCGCTCTCGCCCCAGCCGCCGAAACGCCCCCGCGCCAACCCAATCCCGAGGCCAAACTCCACCGCTTCTCAACCACCATCGAAAAGGAGCGTCCAAGCCTCGACGAAGAGACCCGCCGCCTCATTTCCGCCTACCGGCGCGACCCATCCGAAGCCAACCGCCGGGCCCTGGAAACCAAGGTTGCGCAGAACTACGATGCCGTCCTTGCCCGCAAACGAAGCAAGCTCGCCGACCTTAAAAAGACCGCCCGCCACCAGTCGAAAGTCAAGGAAATGGAGACTATCATCGCCGAGATGGAGCGCGACCGAACCCAGCGAATCAAACAGTCGATAAGCCGTTTTACCGACCCGAGAATGCGCCCCGGCGTGCGGGATGCCAAGGCTGGATACCACCCGCTGATCGGCTCGGAAGACCACACTCTCGAAGTCAGCCACCTCCCTGTGTCCAACGCCGAATACGCCCGGGTCGAACCCACCTGGCCGCTGCGCGACAACCGCCCCGTGGTCGGTATCGCCTACACCAACGCGGTAGCCTACTGCGCCTATCTGACCGCCCAAGACCCGCACCACACCTACCGCCTCCCGACCGAGACCGAGTGGGAACTCGCCGCAGGGCACATGCCCAAAGACGCCGACTTCAACTCCAAAGGCGAATGCGGCAAACTGATGGATGCCAACGCCTCGTCCAACACGCTTGCCGCCTGCGGCGCGGTCGACATGTGGGGCAACGCCTGGGAGTGGACCAGCACGCCGCGAACGGCCCATCGCTATGCCGTCAAGGGAGGCTCCTTCAGCACCCCGCGCACCCAGTGCCACACGGAAAACCGGACCGAATCGCGCCTCGATTCCGTCCCGCAAAACGATACCACATTCCGCCCCGTACGCTCTCGAAAATAGCGCATTGCCGCACGGGAACAACGCCAACGGGCGGGCATCCGTCGCACGACGCCCCGCCTTGACAAGGAATCAATTTCTGCCAACCTTTGGGAGTGACTGGTAGCCACCATTCGCTCCATCTGCTACGCACGAATCGCACGCAGAGATTGGCACCTCTATTCCCGATTCGTGCCAATCTTATGGGCTCGATCTCAAGTTGCCGCGGGAGACGCGGATGGCAAAAAAAGGGGCGGCCGCCCGAGAAGGGCGGTCGCCGGGAAGTGCACACCACAAACGCGCCAATCAGCCAATGGCCGAGGGGCCACGCTCGCCCGTGCGGATGCGGATACATTCGTCAATCGGAAGGACGAAGATTTTGCCGTCCCCGATCTTGCCGGTCCTGGCACCCTTGACGATGCATTCGACGCAGGCCTCGACAAAGTCGTCGTTGACCGCGATGGCCATGCGGGTCTTCTTGTGGAGGTTGACTTCGTTGACGATGCCGCGGTAGTGCTCCACATATCCGGCCTGCTGCCCGCAACCAAGCGAGGGCTGGATGGACATCTTGTAGATCTCCTTGGCGTAGAGCGCCTGCTTGACGTCAGGCAGGACTTCGGGGCGGATGTAGGCGATAATCAGTTTCATCGGTAGCCTTCTTCTTTCCGCCCGGACGGGCTCGAACCCGCCCGGGACAATGGTTGAATCTATTCGTTGACGAAGAACTGGAAGCCCGCGTAGGCATCGTTCCCGTGCTCGGTGATGTCAAGCCCCTTGAGTTCCTCCTCGCGGCTGGCCCGGAGCCCGATGGTCTTCTTGATGACAAGGAACATCCCCATACCCAATCCGAAGGCCCAAAGGAACGCGCACCCCGCACCGATAGCCTGCGAAATCAACTGATTCAGCCCACCGCCGTAGAACAATCCCGTGTTGGCATCGCCCGCGCCGATGACCTTCTCCGCGTTGAACAGACCGCAAGCAAGCGTTCCCCAGAGACCATTGACCCCGTGCACACTGACCGCACCAACCGGGTCGTCGATTTTAAGGATTCGCTCAAGCGCAGTGCAGCTCAGCACCACCAGCACACCCGCGATTGCCCCAATGGTCAACGCACCCGCCAGGCTCACCGTAGCGCACCCGGCGGTGATGGCGACTAGCCCCGCCAGCGTGCCATTGAGGCTCATCGAAAGGTCAGGCTTGCCAAACATCGACCAGGAGGTAATCATAGCCGTGATGGTCGCTGCTACCGCTGCCAGGTTCGTGGTCATGGCAATGCGCCCAATCGAGCCCTCCCCGACAACCGTGGAGCCGGGGTTGAACCCAAACCAGCCAACCCAAAGAATGAACACGCCCAGCGCGCCGATAACCAAGTTGTGCCCGGGTATCGCACGAGGCTTGCCGTCGGGGGCAAACTTGCCGATGCGGGGACCCAAGCAAATGGCGCCGGCGAGGGCTATCCATCCACCCACGGAGTGCACGACGGTCGAGCCCGCGAAGTCGCAGAAAGCGCCCGTGGAGAGGCTAGAAAGCCAGCCCGCCGATGCGTCGCCGTTGAGGCAGCCCCAAGCCCACTTGCCGAAGATGGGATAGATTAGAAGGCTGACGATTGCCGAGTAGACGAGGTAGGCTTTGAAGCGTGTGCGCTCGGCCACGGCGCCGGAAACGATGGTGGCGGCGGTGGCGCAGAACATGGTCTGGAAGAACATAAAGGTCCAGGACCAATCGCTGCCCTGAGGCCCGGTCATGCACCAGCCTGTGGTGCCGATGAGGCCGCATTTGGTCGCACCGAACATCAGGGCATAGCCGATGAAGAAGAATGCGACGGAGCCGATGGCGAAGTCGAACAGGTTCTTCATCATAATGTTGGCGGCGTTTTTGGCGCGCGTAAAGCCGGTTTCGACCATGTCGAAGCCAGCCTGCATGAAGAAGACCAGCACACCGGCGATGAGGGTCCAGACAATGTTCAGGTTGTCCTGAACGGTCTGTACGGCCTCTGCGGTGGCCAGTTTAGGGGTTGCCGCGTCGTCGCCGATGGCTGCGCCTGCAACCAAGGCGGCCACTGCCGTCATGAAACATTTCGACCAGTTCATATTGTGTTTTTACCTCCGGGAGTTGGACTCCAGAACGCCTTTCCGTTATCGGTTGATCCCTTGCGGGGATGTGAACGGCTCTTTGTAGAGCAACATCCGTGCCAAGGGGGATTTCAGGCGTTTTGAGGGGACGGAGGCGACAATCTTGTCTGCCGGGAGGCTTTAGACGAACAAGCGCGGTAGTGGTCGACAATTTTGTCTTTGTCTACTCGGCTTCGCAGCGGATTTCCATCGAGACGGGGCCGTCGTTGACGAGTTCGACTTGCATATCGGCGCCGAAGCGACCGAAGGCGACGCGGTCGGGGCCGAGTTCTTCGGTCAGGCGCCGTTTCATCAGCTCGTAGAGCGGCTCGGCGAGGGCGGGGGGCGCGGCGAGGGAGAATCCCGGGCGGTTGCCGTGGGTGAGGTCGGCGTAGAGGGTGAACTGGGAGACCAGCAGGACGGAGCCTCCGACATCGCGGATGGAGCGGTTCATTTTCCCGGCTTCGTCCTCGAAGATTCGTAGGCACAAGAGTTTGCGAAGGGTGCGTTCGACCTGCTCCGGCTGGTCTCCACCTCCGACACCCATCAGTACCAAGCAGCCGTGCCCAATCCTGCCTACCTCTTCTCCTCCGATTGTGACGGAGGCGCGGGTGACGCGTTGGAGGAAGAGTTTCACGGCATTAGTCCCGGACTTCGAGGCGGAAACGCACATCGCCGAAGCGTTCCAGCGCCAGGGCGGTCTCTTCGGCCTGGTCGACGATTTGGGCAAGGTCGGGAGTCACGGGTGTTCCGAATGGTATGCGCGTGGCCAGGCAGGCGGAAGGTCTCAACCCAGCGACAGGCAGTTGCCAGGCGTCTGCGGCGGCTTGGATCAGATACTTTCCAATCCCCGCTTCCAACCAAGGGGAACGCACGCCCAACTCTTCGACGGCTTGGAATCCCGGACGGTCTGAAAGGTCGTCGTCGGCTTGCGTTCCTTCCAGCAAAGGGGCCCCATCCGCACAAGCCAGAAGCGCCCTCAGCAGATGACGCTTGCAATGGTAGCAACGCCTCGGCGTGTGGTTCAGAAGAAAGTCGGCGTTCGACAAATCGAGCACGACTTCTTCGCACGGCAGCCCGAGGCACTCCGCCACGGCATGCACCATGCGTCGCTCGCGAGAGGTTTGGAGAAAGGTCTGCACATGGAGCAGCCGCACCGTTTTGCCCAGCCGCGCACAGGCCGTCGCCAAAACCGCGCTGTCCATCCCTCCGGAGAAAGCAATGCAGATGTTCGATTCGGGGACAACCGCCCCAAGACGAGCAAGAAGTTCCACGACAGAGGCTCCTGAAAAGAGCATGGGCTGCGCAGGAGACTCCATGCAGCCCATCAGGCCTCACGGCAGCGCGTCGCCGGCCGCCAGGTCCGGGTTGAAATAGCGCTCCTGTCCGGTTGCATCCAACACCGCGTGCCACAAGTCTGAATTGAGATCCAACTTGTTGCGCTCCATCGTTGCCAGCGGAATCGGCACCAGCGTGTAGTCGTCGTTGAGATTTCCGACCACGCAATTCGTCCGCCCCGCCATCGCCGCGTGCACGGCCATACGCGCCAACTGGTAGCAACGAATCGCGTCCGTGCCCTTCGCCGGGACGCTCCGGATGGTGTAGGACGGGTCGAAGTACTTGACCGTACTGTTGATGTTCTGTTCACGGAAGTACTGGGTGATGCGGGTCTTGAGATAGGCCCCGATGTCCTTCTTGAGAATGTTCCCCGAAGGATCCCGCTCCTCCGCCGACTGCATCAGATTCTGCCCGGCGCCTTCCGCCACGACAATCACCGTGTGCCCCTTGCCCGTCGCAAAGCGGCGCTGGAGCGCGGCCAGTAGCCCGTGCGGGCCATCCATCTCGAAACTAACTTCAGGCACCAGACAGAAGTTCACCACCGGATTCGCCAGCGTCGCAAAGGCCGTGATGAAGCCCGAGTCGCGCCCCATCAGTTTGACCAGACCAATACCGTTGGGAGCCCCTCTGGCCTCCGTGTGAGCCGATTTGATGACCGGCACAGCCTCCCCGACGGAGGTCTCGAAACCGAACGAGCGCCCGATGAAGTTCAAATCATTGTCGATGGTCTTCGGGATTCCCACCACGCTAATCGGCAGCCGCCGCTTCAAACAGGCCTCGGCGATGTCCTTGGCGCACCGCAGAGAGCCGTCGCCGCCAATGCAGAAGAGCAGATTGATGTTCATCCGGCAAAGCGTGTCGACTATCAAATCCGTATCCTGCTGGCCGCGGGATGAGCCGAGAATCGTACCGCCCGTCTCGTGAATCGTATCCACCACATCGGGATTCAGCATCATCGGCGGATAGCCCAGTTTCGGATTCAGCCCCGCATAACCGTAGCGAATACCGTAGATCGTCTTGATGTTGTAGTCGAAGGTCAGGATTTCGACCAGGCCCTTGATGACGTGGTTCAGACCGGGGCAGAGGCCGCCAGCCGTCAGAATGGCCGCCCGGGACCAGGCGGGATCGTGGAAAATACGGCGATGCGCACCAGCCCGCTCAAGTACCGGCTCGTGACCAATCTTCTCCCGGGCCGCCTGGTTGAAGTCGGTCCGGACACTCAACAGCGAGACCGCGTCATCACTGATAAAGTCGTGGCGATGCAACGGCGAATCAATCTTGCAGGGCCCCAGCAACGGGACCTTGAAGTCGAACTTCGCCGGTTCCTGAAGAATCCGCTCGTAAAGGCTCAGCGTCGGCATAAGGTATCCTCCATTATCTAGACGTGCCTAGAAGTATACATTATCCAGACCGAATTTCAAGCAAAAGGGGCCTTTGGGCTTGTGCAAAATCCGCCGGTGTTCTATAATGGATGGCGTTTTGCAACCCTCCCAGAAGTTCCTTATAGGAGCACCCGATGCCACCTAAAAATGTGCTTGTCGCCCAATCAGGCGGTCCCTCCGCCGTCATCAACAACTCCATTCGAGGGGTTGTCGACGCCTGCCGGGACTATCCCAATCTCTATGGGCGCATCTATGGCGCCTGGCACGGCATCGAAGGCGTTCTCAGGGAGGAGTTGCTCGACTTGTCCGCCCAGGACGAGAAGGAAATCCGCCTGCTGGAAACCACCCCTGCCGCCGGGGCAATCGGTACCTGCCGCTACAAGCTCAAGCCGGAACAGAGGGAGGACTTCGCACGGGTGATAGAGGTGCTCAAGGCGCACGACATTGGCTGGTTCTTCTACGCCGGGGGGAACGATTCGATGGACACCGCGAACCGGATTGCCGAGTTGGCACGGAGCGAAGGGCTTGATTTGGTCGCGACCGGAGTTCCCAAGACCATCGACAACGATGTGGGCGACAGCGCGTTCCATTTGGTCGACCACACGCCTGGCTATGGTTCGACCGCGCGCTACTGGGCGTCGAATATCTTGTGTGCCAATGAAGAGAATGCCGGTTCCTGCCCTGCTGACCCTGTGCTGGTGCTGCAGGCGATGGGCAGACGCATCGGATTCATTCCAGCTGCGGCACGCCTTGCCGACCCGGAAAGAAGGCTGCCGCTGCAAATCTATCTTCCCGAGGCGAATGTATCATTGGAGGAGATGGCCGACCTTGTCAACGACGAACTCAAGCGTTCTAAGCGGTGTCTGATTGTGGTCAGCGAGGGGTGCGAAGTTGGCTCTCTCGGGGAGGTGCGGGATGCTTTCGGCCATGTGAACTTCGGGGCGAGCGAGACGACCGTGCAGCAAAGGATTGTCAGCCATCTCAACAAAGTTGGTCTGGCGGCGACTGGCAAGGCCCGGGGGCAGACGCCGGGCACGGATCAGCGCCATAACATATTTACCGTCTCGGGGGTTGATTTGCGCGAGGCTTACGAATCGGGGCGCTACGCGGTGGAGATTTCGCGCAAGGATGGGAATGGTTTTATGGCTACCATTCTGCGCGCGCCGGGGGAATCCTACAGTGCGGTTTATGGCAAGGTTCCGCTCTGCGAGGTGGCCAACTCGGAGCGCGCTTTCCCCAAGGAATGGATTGCGCCCAACCGCATCGATGTGACGGATGATTTCATCCGCTACGCCCGCCCGCTGATTGGAAACGAGCCGGTTCCAGTCCCGATGGAAGGCGGCTTACCACGTTTCACCCGGTTCCGTCCCATCTTTGCCCCGCAGCTCCTGGGGTCCTACACGCCGCAGGCGCTCCGCTGAAATGCTGGAAGAGATTCAAACTCCGGCCGATGTCAAGCAGCTGCCGATGGAGCGGTTGCCGGAATTGGCATCTGAACTGCGCCGCGAAATCATCGAAACGGTCTCGTCGACGGGCGGGCATTTGGCGTCAAGTCTCGGGGCGGTGGAGTTGACCATTGCGTTGGCGAGGGTCTTCGACTTTCCCGACGACAAGGTGCTGTGGGATGTAGGACACCAAACCTATGCTTGGAAGCTGCTGACCGGACGCAGGGCGCGTTTCGGTACGCTTCGCAGGCTGGACGGGTTGTCGGGGTTTACCAAGCGGGAGGAGTCGCTCTACGATTCGTTCATTGCGGGACATGCGGGGAATACGCTCTCGGCGGCGATTGGCTATGCGGCGGCGCGTGACGCCCAATCGGGTCGGAACCATATCATCGCGGTGATTGGGGACGCCTCTTTTTCCAACGGCATCACGCTTGAAGCACTCAACAATCTGCGGGCGGCGACCGACCGGCTGATTATCATCCTCAACGACAATGAGATGTCCATCAGCAAGAATGTCGGAGCCTTTTCGCGCTACCTCGGGCGTCTGCTCTCCTCCGTCCGGTACAACCGCATCAAGCAGCGCGCGGAGGAGACTGGACATCGTCTGAAACTTTCCGGTCTGCGCTCCTTCTACCACCGCCTCGAACAGCACCTCAAGAGTTTCTGGCTGAAGAACCTTCTTTTTGAGGAAGCGGGCGTTCGGTATGTAGGACCTGTAGACGGTCATAGCATCCCGCGGATGGTGGAGGCGCTAACCTCCGCCCAGGAAGAGTGCAAATCTCCGATTCTCATTCATGCCTATACACAGAAGGGCAAGGGATACCCGCCGGCCGAGCGAGATCCGACGCATTGGCACGGAGTCGGGCCCTTCAATCCCGCGACTGGACTGCCGCCGCCCAAACCGGGCTATTCGGAAATCGTCGGCACCGAACTGGCAACACTCGCCGACAAGGACGCTCGACTCCACGCCATCACGGCAGCCATGGCGGAGGGTACGGGGCTGAACATTTTCGCCTATCGCCACGCCAACCGATTCCACGATGTCGGCATTTGTGAGGAACACGCGGTCGTCTTCGCCGGGGGGCTGGCGGCAGGCGGGCTGCTCCCCGTATTCGCGGTCTACGCCTCCTTCTTCCAACGCGCCGTCGACTGCGTGATGCACGACATCTGCCTGCAGCACCTGCCCGTGCTCTTCTGCGTCGACCGCGCCGGCATCGTCGGCGCAGACGGACAGACGCACCACGGACTTTTTGACATCGCCATGCTGCGTTGCCTGCCCAACATCGCCCTGCTCCAGCCCGCCGACGGTCCCGAACTCAAAGCAATGATGCGCGCCGCGCTCAGCCACCAGGGCCCCGTCGCCATCCGCTACCCGCGCACCAAACCGCCTGCGGAAATCCTCACCGGCGAAACGCCCGTCGAGTGGGGCAAAGCCGCCATCGTCCAGACCGCCCCCAAGTCGACCATCTATATCTGGGCCCTGGGCGATTTGATTCCCCTCGCACAAAAGGTCGCCGCTCGCTTGCCGCAAGGGGCAACCATCGTCAACCCCCGCTTCATCAAACCCATCGACAAGCCCCTTTTGCTCCAACAGGCGCAACGCGCGACCCTCTTCATCACCCTCGAAAACGCAGCTCTTGAAGGCGGTTTTGGATCCGCTCTGCTCGAAACCCTCGCCGACGCCAACTGCCGCGTGCCCGTCGAACGCATCGGCTGGCCAGACGCCATCATCCCGCAAGGAGGCATCGACGAACTCTTCGCCCGATACGGTCTGACCGCAGACGCCATCGCCCACCGGATTGCCCAACATGAAAAACCAACTCCTTGACCTGATTCGCGCCACCTCCTGCGACCTACCCGCCGAATCCGAAGCCGTCCTTCAGCCCGTTTCCGAGGCGCCCGGCTCGCCCGCCCAAGCCACCCTTGAGCAGATTTGCAAGAATGTTGCCATCGCCCGCCAAGGCAACCGCCCCATCTGCCAAGATACAGGAACCCTCACCTTCTTCTTCAATCTTCCCGACGGCACCAAAGTACTCCCCATAGCCCAGGCCGCGCGAGAAGCCGTTCGAGAGGCAACCGCCAACGGCTGGCTCCGGAACAATACCATCGAAACCCTTTCCGGGCGTTCCATCAACGACAATGTGCTCGCCCCGCATGCGCCCGTCTTGCACTTCGACTTCAATGACAAAGGCACCTCCGAGGTCACCTTGTTGATGAAAGGCGGCGGCAGTGAGAACATGAGTTGCCAGTATACCCTGCCCGACGCCACCCTCAAAGCCAACCGCAATCTCGACGGCGTCCGCAAGTGCACTCTTGATGCCGTCAACCGCATACAAGGGCAAGGTTGCGCCCCGGGAACCCTTGGAGTCTGTATCGGAGGAGACCGCGCGGAGGGCTACGCCGCCGCCAAGCGCCAACTCCTTAGAAAACAGGGTGAGCGCGCCAGCGACCCAGACCTTGCCGCATTCGAGACACGCCTCCTCGAAGAGGCGAATTCCCTTGGCATCGGCCCTATGGGACTGGGCGGGAAAGTGACCTTGACCGACATCCGCATCACCACACTCCCGCGCCTTCCCGCCTCCTACTTTGTCACCATCGCCTATCTCTGCTGGGCGGCCCGTCGGCGCACCCGAATCTTCCGGATTGGATAGCAGATGGACCGCTACTGCCGGCAAATCCAATTCCCCCCTTTCGGCGAAACTGGGCAGCGCCTTCTTTCCCGCGCAACCGTAGCCATCATTGGTTGCGGCGGCCTCGGAACCCAGCAAGCCGAAGCCCTCGTTCGAATGGGCGTCGGCACCATCCGCTTGGCAGACTTCGACCTCGTCACCGAGCACAACCTACACCGGCAGCACCTCTTCCGCCAAAGCGATTGCGGTCAGCCGAAAGTCCTGGCCGCCGCCCGCCATCTGCGCGAAATCAATCCCGACTGCCAAATCGAAACCGTCCTGGAGCGCATTGAGGACATTGGCACCTTCGCGGGTGGTGCCACCGCCGTGCTCGATGCAACCGATTCCGTTCCGACGCGCTTCGCCCTGAACGACTGGTGCGTCCACAACCGCGTACCCTATGTCTACGGCGGTGTGGCGGGTGCCGAGGGCATGGTGCTGCCCGTCGACACCCAAGCCCATTCACCCTGCCTGCGCTGTCTATACCCACAACCGCCCGCGGAGAGCCTAGGCGTCGCGACCTCAGGCATCTGGCCGCCGTTGGTCTCTCAAATCGCCACCTTGCAGGTCACCCTGCTCGTGAAACTCCTGATGGGCGACCAATCCATTTTGGGCAAACTCTACCTCTTCAACGCCTGGGAGATGTCCCTCAGGACAATCCGGCTTGAGCCGAGACCGGGGTGTGACCATGGCCAGTGAAGTCCTCACCGGAACCGTTGAAATCATTACCTTCCATAACGATGAAAACGGCTTCACCGTTTGCAAGGTGCGCCCCTCAGGCAATGACCATCTCGTCCAGAAACCTTTGGTCCCGCTCGTGGGAAATGTGCTCTCCATCTGGACCGGAGAAGAGATTCGGGCCGAGGGCGAATGGGTCTACGACACCACCCACGGCAGGCAATTCAAGGCCCGGGAGATAACCTGCATCACGCCGACTTCCCTGGAAGGAATCCGCCTCTTTCTAGCCAGCGGTATGATCCGGGGAATTGGCAAGGTAACGGCAGAAAAAATCGTAGCCCACTTCGGCCGGCAAACCCTCGAAGTGCTTGACAACCAGTCCGAGCGTCTGAAGGAAATAGAGGGTATCGGCGAGGCCAAGCGCAAGAAGATCCGGGACTCTTGGATTGAACAATCCGCCGTCCGCAATATCATGATCTTCCTCCAGTCCTACGGTATCAGCATCGGCAAAGCCGCCCGCATCTACCGCCGATACGGGGCAGGTGCCGTGGCGGTCGTCAAGCAGAATCCCTACCGATTGGCACGCGACGTCTGGGGCATTGGGTTCGAGACGGCCGACAAGATTGCCTTGAACCTTGGCTTCGCTAGGGATTCGGAACTTCGGGCGAGGGCCGGGGTGCACCATGTGCTCCAGCATGAAGAGGATGAGGGCGGGAACTGCTTTTCCCCTGTGGCATCGCTTCTGTTGGAAGCCCAGTCGCTCTTGGCCATCCCTGTCGAACGCTTGCAGGAAGCTTTGCGCCACGAGGTTGACTCCGGCCGTCTGATCCAGGAGGAGGACCGCATCTACCGCAAGGATGTCTTCTTCGCCGAACGCAATGTCGCCGACAGACTGGCTCTTTTGTTGAAGATGCGGCCATCCTTCCCACCCATTCAAGCGGAGCGCGCTGTCGAATGGGCCGAAAAGCAGGGTAAGATCACCTTTGGTCCCGACCAGCGCAAGGCCTTGCTGACGGCCATCTCCAGCAAGGTGACCATCATCACAGGCGGACCGGGCGTCGGCAAGACGACCGTGGTCAAAGCCATTACGGATGTCTTCTCGGCAAAGCACCTCTCCATCTGTTTGGCATCCCCAACGGGTCGCGCCGCCAAGCGTCTTTCGGAGTCGACGGGCCTTCCGGCCAGCACCATTCATCGCCTGCTCAAGTACCAGCCCAATGGCCAGGGATTCGTGCACGACTGCACCAATCCGCTTGAGGGGGATTGCTTCATTTTGGACGAGGTCTCGATGCTCGACATCCGTCTGACGAACAGTCTACTGCAGGCGATTCCCCCTGAAGCCGTCCTGATTCTGGTGGGTGACTGCGACCAACTTCCGAGCGTTGGACCGGGGAATGTCCTACGCGATTTGATTGCCTCGGGGCGTATTCCCTGTTGCCGGCTGGAGCGTGTCTTTCGCCAAGATCAAAGCGGCTACATCGTCCGGAACGCGCACCACATCAACCGCGGCGAGTCGCTTGAATTGGGAGCTGCAGATGCCGACTTTTTCTATGTCGACGCGGAAGATCCGGATCGGATTCTCCAGATGCTCCGACAGTTGGTGACGCAGCGAATTCCGGCCAAGTTCGGGTTTGATCCACGCCACGATGTGCAGATTCTCACGCCGATGAACCTGAACTCTCTAGGGGCGCTGAACATCAACATTCAGATGCAGGCTCTGCTCAATCCGACGGGCGATTCCCTCAAGCGGGGCGAGTTGACCTTTCGAGTTGGCGACCGGGTTATGCAAATCCGCAATGATGCGGAGCGGGATGTCTTCAACGGGGACATTGGGTACATTGCCGCCGCAGACGAGGTTGACCGGACTTTATGCGTGGACTTTGACGGCCGGATAGTCAACTATAGCCAAGATTCGCTCGACGAACTGGCCTTGGCGTACGCCTGCACCATACACAAGTCGCAGGGCTCGGAGTACCCTGTGGCCATCGTGATTCTGCACACGCAGCACTTCAAACTCCTCCAGCGGAATCTTCTCTACACTGCCGTGACCCGAGGACGAAAACTGGTCGTCCTGATTGCCAAGGCTTACGCCCTTCAGTTGGCGCTCCGCAATAACGACACGCGCCAGAGGCGGACGACACTCTGCCCAAGGCTGGTCAAACTCCTGGCACGAAACCAATCTTGACAAGGAACCGTTTGGTGCCTTCGTTTTTACCCCCATCCTATGAAACTATTGGTTTGCTCCATTCCTTTGATTCTGCTAGAATCCTTGCCATCAACGACCGAGGAGGCACTATGCGTTTTTTCACTGAATTGACCAAAGGCATTGTCCGGGAGAATCCCATCTTCCGCCTGGTCCTTGGAATGTGTCCGACGCTGGCGGTCACGACCTCTCTGGAGAATGCGTTGGGAATGGGTGCGGCGGCGACCTTCGTGCTGATGGGCTCAAACACAACCGTCTCGCTGCTGCGTCGGTGGATTCCCACGGCAGTCCGGATTCCCTGCTACATCGTCCTGATTGCGACATTCGTCACCGTGGCAGATTTGCTTCTTCAGGCCTATTTGCCGGCTTTGGCAGAGAGCCTTGGCATCTTCATTCCGCTGATTGTGGTCAACTGCATCATCCTGGGCCGCGCGGAAGCTTTCGCCGCGAAACATTCGCCTCTAGAGAGTCTGGCCGATGCAATCGGGATGGGAATTGGTTTCACCCTGGCGCTCGGAATCGTGGCCAGCCTGCGAGAATTGCTCGGCAACGGAACACTGACTTTGTGGGGCTCAATCGCCTGGGAGGTGCCCACGAAACCAATCTTACTCTTCATTCTTCCGGCCGGCGGATTCATTATGCTGGGGCTCGTATTGGCGGCCGTGAACGCGATTGAAGCAAAGATTGCCCAGCGCAAAGGGAAGCCCGCGCCCCTCCCCCCAACATTCGACTGCCGCCACTGTGCGCTCTGCGACCTAACCTCCCGTTGATCTGCCATCGGTGGATCTTTCTCTTGCCAAGGGCGAAGAGCCCTGCTTTGAGCGGATTTGCCGCATTTCCTTGCCGCCCGGGAGTCTTTCGGATACGGCTCTTCTAGAACTCGTCTCGGCACGATTCACCTACCGTTCGCTAGACGAATGGGCGCAGGCGCTAGCCGAGAAGCAGCTTGAACGCTGTGGTGATGCGCTCCTCTTTCATCCCCCTCTCCTGCCCGAACCCGAAGTCGACTGGGACTGCCGAATGCTCCACGAAGACGAGGAAGTTCTGGTTATCGACAAGTCGGGCAATCTGCCTTGCCATCCGGCTGGACGATTCTTCAATCACACCCTCTGGGCGCTGCTCAAACACAAGGGTCTCGAAGCCCCCCAATTCGTCAACCGTCTCGACCGCGAGACCTCCGGCATCGTGCTGGTAGCCAAGACGGCGCAAGCCTGCAAGGAGTTGCGGCGCGAGTTTGCCGCGCAGCGCGTCGAAAAACACTACCAGGCTGCGGTCGAAGGTACTCTTCATTCCGCGCAAACGGCCCGAGGTACCCTCGCGCAAGCCCACACGCCGATCCGAAAGAAGCAGGAGTTCCGCTTCGATTCCAACGGCTCCGTCATCACTGAATTCACCCCCCTCGCGCATCGAAACATGCCCGAGTTGACCCTGCTCGACATCCACCCCATCGGCGGGAAACTCCATCAGATACGCGCGACGCTCTTGGCTTGTGGCTTCCCTTTGGTCGGCGACAAACTCTACGGCGTCGACGAAACCATCTACCTTCGTTTCGCCAAAGGGCAACTCACGCCGACCGACACCCTTCGCCTCCGCATCAAGCGGCAAGCCCTCCACGCCGCCACCCTAACCCTGCGGCGGCATAGCGAAACCTGCCGCTACGAAGCCCCCCTTCCCTCCGACATCGCCGGGCTCTTCCAGGCCCACGATTGATACCAACCACTATCCCCGAAAGGTTGCTACCCGCCCCCCGCGCAGATAGCAACCTCTTCCCTCAAATCCAACCTATCTCGCCCCCCAACTGGTTGCAACCAAGGTCGACGCGAGGTGGGCAGCAAAGGGTCAATCAATATAGGCTGGCGGCAATGCCGGAACGGACACCTCCAGAGCACCGTCCAACGCATCCGACGCCTCCGGCTCGGCAGGGATTTCGACAATCTCATCGTCAGCATCCGCCGCAGGAGCAACCTCTGGTGCCGGAAGCAATGCCCGCAGAAACAGCACTGCAAGGACCAAACCAACCAGCCCCGCGCCAACCTGCACCCCGCGCCACTGAATAGGAGACAAACGCCCCTTCAGGCTGCCGCCCCAGCCCCGCACACGCGCCAGCCCGATCGAGATAGCCTTGCCGCAACCGCCAAACACCGACAGGCTCCATTCCGACACCCGCGACCACACCGAACCACCACATTCACGCCCACCCGTCGGTTCCTTCGCGACACTCGGACGCTCCTCAAGCGGCGTATACGCCGAGAAAAGAGGTTTCGACTTGTCCCGCGTAAACAACTCAGACCGCGACAGCCCGCGCCGGGCAGGAATCGGAGGCGGCACATCGCGAGAAACCTCCGGAATCTCAGCGGCAACCGGTTGCTCGGACGGCAACGGTTCGGGCGGCAACTCGCCCCCCTTCAACTCCAAGACCTCCTCAGCGGCGACATCGGACGAAACCGGCTCCTCGACCCTTTCCGATACTGCATCCGGCCCCGGAGCAACCACCTCAGGAGTCGGAGCCGCGGCAACCTCAGGAACCGTTTCAACCGGGCTCTTCTCCGGTTTCGGCGGCAACAATGGTTTCGACACACGCTTGGGAAGCGGCGTAATCGGCTTGCACCGAATCAGTTCCGCGTAATCCTTCAGCAAGGGCGCCGGATCCAACTCCAGCAACTCCGCGTAAAGGCGGATAAACCCCCGCCCGTAGATGGGAGCCGCAATCTTCCGAAAGTCCTCATTCTCCAGACTCTCGACAATCCCCTCCGTCAAATTGATATTCGCCGCCACCTGGCTGGCTGTCATTCCACGGGCCAAACGGTTCTCGCGCAAAATCCGGCCTAAAGCCATCTCCTACCTCCTTGTTCGCGTACAGTCCAAACCAAAACAAACCTAGTTCTCCGCCCCTTCCGAAGGTTCGGCAGCCTCCCCCTCCTGCTCAGCGGTCAGAGCCGATTCATTGTCCGAATGCAACTCCAAATCAGTCACCCCAGAGGGCGCATAATTGTCAAGATCCACCAGAATGGTACGGGCAGCAGCACCGTTGGAGGGACCAACCACCCCGTTCTCCTCCAACATATCCATCAGGTTCGCCGCTGTATTGTACCCAATCTTCAGATTGCGCTGAAGCGAAGAGGTCGATGCCCTCCTCGTCCGCCGCAAAACTTCAATCGCTTGGGCGTAAAGAGGGTTGTCCTCGGGGCCGGAGGTGGCCACCCCTTCGGGTGCGGGAATGGCACTTTCCGGTGATGTTTCTTCCCCGCCACCACCGAATTGTTCGAGTTCCTCGTTCGGGTCTGCTTCCTTGATGCTGGCCAGGCGCCTACGCAGGTCTTCGTCGAAACTAGTCGGACAATGTTCCTTGATGTAGGCTATCACCCGGGCCAATTCCTCGTCACGCATAAAGGCGGATTGTGCCCGCACAAGGTGGGAAACCTTGGGATTTTTGAAGAGCATATCTCCGCGCCCGATGAGGGTTTCGGCGCCAAGGTCGTCGAGGATAATTCGGCTATCTGTGCCGGAAGAGACTTTAAGCGCGATGCGGCCGGCAATGTTGCCTTTGATCTGACCGGTTATCACGTCGGTGGAGGGGCGCTGGGTTGCAAGGATGAGGTGGATGCCTACGGCGCGGGACTTGGCGGTCAAACGAGCGATGCAGTTTTCCGCGTGTTTGGCGGTCTGCTTGTCGGCATTCATAATCTCGGCCACTTCGTCGACAACGACGACGATGTAGGGCATGGGTTTGGTGTCGCGCTCGGCCATCTCCTGGTCGAGGGGTAGGACGGTCTGGTGGCAGCGGTTGTATTCGACGATGCTTCTGCATCGGGCGTCTTCGAGGATGCGATATCGGCGTTCCATCTCGACGACGGCCCATTGGAGTCCGAAGGCGACTTTGCGGATATCGGTGATGACGGGGACGAGCAGGTGGGGGAGGTTGTCGTAGGGGGCGAACTCGACTCGTTTGGGGTCAATCATGATGAACCGCACCTCTTCGGGGCGGCGGGACATGAGCAGGCCGACGATGATGGAGTTGACACAGACGCTCTTGCCGGAGCCTGTAGTACCGGCGACGAGGAGGTGCGGCATATCGGCCAAATCGGCGACGAGGTCTTTGCCTTCGGCGTCCTTGCCGATGGACATGGGGATGCGGAATTTACGGGTGGCCTCCTGCCAGGTTTTTCCTTCGAGGACTTCGCGCACGGTGACGGTTTTGGCGACTGCGTTGGGGATTTCGAGTCCTACAACTCCTTTGCCTGGGATTGGCGCCTGAATGCGGAGGCTCTTGGCGGCGAGGCGCATCATCAGGTCTTTGGATTTGCCGCTGATGGCGTTGACGGGCACGCCGCGGTTAGGCAGGAGTTCGAACTGGGTGACCACGGGTCCGCTGACCACATTGGTGACCTGGACATCGATTTTGAATTCGGCGAGGCAGTCGACGACGGCGGTCTTGATGAGTTCGACATCTCCGGCTTCGGCCTGATCGGAGGAAGGCGGATCGAGCAGGTCGAGAGGTGGCAATGGATAGGGGGCATTGGTGGCAACCTCTTGTCCGGAAGGTTGGCAGGTCTGTGGGGCGGAGGTTGCCACCTCCGGCTCCTGGGGATTGGTATCAACCGGTTGCTGCTGCGCCTCGCGCTGACGGCGCAGGGCTTTGGCGGACTCCTCCTGTTTGCGGCGCAAATTGGCCTCACGCTGCTTCTGGAGTTCTTTTGGGGAGAGCACAAGAGCAGAAGTCGCACGCTCGTCCGCCCGGGCCTGGCGAGCCTCCTCCTGCGCGGCGCGAATTCGCTCCAGCTGCTCGACGGAGGCTTCGCGCGGCAGGGACTCTTCGAGACGCTTCCGGCGGGATTCGCGGTAAGTCTCGAACCCGGCTCCGACTGCGCCCACGCCTCGGACAAACAGCGCCACCGCGGTGCGCACGCCAATCAGGAAGAGCACCAAGACCGCAAGCAGGATGACAAGCAAAATCGCCGTTCCGACCGGACTGACGAGCCGTTCGAGCGCGCAGGTCACCAGCCAATACCCGACCGCCCCGCCGGCGTTGGGCAGAAGGTTGAGATTCGCCAACAAGGGGCGAAACAGTTCAGACCGGAGTTGAATCAGCGAGGAAACCACAATCTGAATTCCCACCAGCAAAAGCATCCGCCTGCGCGCCGCCTGCGTCCGCCCGCAAGCCTGAAGAATCGAGTGCGCCAAGACCGACAGCGGCAGCAGCCAGTAGCCAATCCCCAGCAGGCTGTACCCGTAGAAAGTCAGCCACGCCCCGACCAGCCCGATGGCATTGTGCGGCGGATTGTTCGCAGGCGAACACAGTTGGGGAATGTCCCGCCAATCGTATGTCAACACCGCCAGAATCGGGAAGACCATCAAGAGCGCGGCTATCCCTCCAGCCAGCCGCCGGAATGGCTGCTGCTCCGGAGAAACCTGCGACTTCTGCGACTCTCTACTGCTCATGCGGAGCCTCCGGCGAAAGGACGATTTGCGAGGGGATGACTTCAGCCCGATCCAATTTCAGCTCGCCAGGCGTCCACACCCTGACCGAAGTGTTCGTCTGGTCCAGTTCCGCATAGACCGCAATCGCCTCGCTGCCCAGCCGCTCGATCACATCGCCCTGCCCCGTCAGACGCACCGTGACGAACGAAGGCGTCGCCACCAAACGCGGACCGGAAGCCGGCTGGACTACACGGACGGGAATGTGTGAAACCTCACGGAAAATGTTCTCCGTAGAAATCGTCACCACCGCCGAAAGCGTCAACGGCTGAATCGATTGAACGGCGACATTCGGCGGAGCCAAGACCGTCACACGCGTCGAAAAACTCTGCGGCGCCCCCTCGATGTCAATCGCCGAAGTCTGCAGACTCACACCCTCCCGCTCCAGCATCTGCAACGCCCGGCGAGAACCGCTTACTTGCACCTTGGACTCCGAAAGAGTCACCGTCGCCAACCCCTTCAACGGCTTCCCGACCAGCGGTGGAAGGCTAACCGGAATCGCCATCGTGCTGCTGCGATCCAGCCGCACCTGCACCTTGTCCGGCTTGATGGAGACCACCTGAACCCCTCGCGGACAACGGATGTTCCAGCGGCGAATGGGGCACGACACCAACCCGTCCTCCTCGCTCGACATCGGAGAAATCTGAAGCAATGCCTCGACCTCCCGGCGGTCTAGGCCGCGAATGTCCACATCGGAACCTCGGAAGGTCACTTGAACGGTCGACGGCTCCACCGACTCGACCGCGATGCGCTCACCGCCTACCGCACGCACCGGAACCGTCAGCGTCACCGGTTCGGAGATGAGCCCGCGCAACATGAAAAAACTGCCATAGGCTATCGCAAAAGCCAAAAGCTTCTGCGGCCACTTGCGCGTCAAGACTGAAAGACGGAGTTTCACGAAGACCTGGAAAAGATGAGCTTGAGCCACTGGCGGAAGGTCGGTCGCCCATGCACGCCCAAAACAATGGAAAACGTCAAATCCCGCTTCTCCCGGGGGATGAAGACCGCCTTGAGATAACGCAACAGCGCCGCCTCCCCGATATTCCGCCGGAACGCCGTATCGTGGGCAATGGAAATCGCTCCAGTCTCCTCCGAGACAATCAGCACCAGAGCGTCCGTCTCGTTGGCCAACCCAATGGCTGCCTGATGCCGCGTCCCCAAATGGCGGGCAACCTTGTCCGGAAGCGTCGCCAGCGGAAACATCACATGGGCAGACAGAATCCGGTTGTTCCGGATGATAACCCCGCCATCGTGCAACGGCGAAGGAGGCGTGAAAATCGTAGAGAGAAGTTCCGCCGAAACAGGCGCGTCGACACGGATTCCCTTGTCGGCATAATGCTGCAGATTGTCCTGACGTTCAATGGCAATCAGCGCGCCGCGCCGCAGCGTCGACATCTGCCCGAGAGCCAACGCAATCGTCTCCTCCGAACGCTCCCCCTGCCTGCCCGGATGCTCACCAGCGGCGAAGGAGGCAAGACGCATCAGCATCCGCCGAATCTCCGGCTGAAAGACAATCAGCAAGGCCACCCCCGAGGAGACCGATAGCGCGCGGAGCATATAATTGATGACATCCCAGCCCAGCCAACTGGAGAGATACATCGCCCAAACAGTCAGAAATGCCAAGCCGACAACGACTCCCGCCGCGCGCGTCATGCGAACCAGGCGAATAAGCTGATAGGCCAGCACGGTCAACAGCAGAATCTGCGCAATGTCGGACAGGTTGGTGGGGAACATGATGCTACAATTCCGCCAAAGCGCGACGGGTCAAGGGAACATTGTGGACGCGGACGATGCGGGCCCCTTTTCGGACGCATTGTTGCGCCAGCCGGGCGCTCGTCTCGTCCGAGCCGCCGGTCATCCGCTTGCGGGAAAGTCCGACAAGAACAGGGGCAAGAGCGACAAGGCTCCCCAGGCGGCTAATGATTCGCATCGACTGCTCGGTGGTCTTGGCAAAGCCGAAGCCTGGATCAAGAATGATGCGCTCGGACGGGTAGCCGCGGGTCAAAAGATTGTCCCGATCGGCTTTGAGCGCGGCACAAACATCCTCCACGACATCTCCATATTCGGTCATGCCGTCCATACTTTTTGGGGTTCCGCGGCTGTGCATGAGTATCACAGGCGCCCGGGTGCGCAACACCAGCGGAAGCATCTTGGAATCATAGTGAAGGGCTGTCACATCATTGACGACATCCGCCCCGGCATCGAGGGCAGCCTCGGCAACGGCCGCATGGCGGGTATCGATGGATATGGGCAGGTCAGTCTGCTCCCGCAAGGCGCGGATATAGGGGACTGTGCGTCGGATTTCTTCGTCTGCCTGAACCTCTTCCGCGCCTGGGCGGGTGGATTCGCCACCGACATCAAGCAGGTCGGCTCCATCGCGAATCATTTGAAGGGCATCTTCAATGGTGGCCTCGTGCCCCTTATTGGAAAAGGAGTCCGGCGTGCGGTTGAGGATGCCCATAATCAAGGGCTTCCCAGGCGTGTGGAGTCGGGTAATGAAGGCGTCGATACTCATACTTCTTCGGAGGGCGACTCTGCCTGGCGTTCCTTCTCGGTCCGGATATGCCCGAGCTTGACAAGGTCTTCAACCGCGCGTCCGTCGAGCGTCTCTTGGCGGAGGAGTTCCTCGACCAGGCGTTCAAGCGTTTCTCGGTTCGCGTTGATAAGGGTTGTAGCCCGGTCGAAAGCCTCCTTGAGCAGGCGGTCGATCTCCTCGTCAATGAGTCTGGAGGTGGCTTCGCTGTGTTCGTTGCTGCGCTGGACTTCTCTACCGAGGAAGAGGAGTTCCTGGTTGTCGCCGTAGGAGCGGAAGCCGATGCGGTCGCTCATGCCGTAGGTGCAGACCATACGCTGGGCTATGCGGGTGGCCATCTGGATATCGGCGGCGGCACCGGTGGAGATATCGTTGGTGTAAAGGTGTTCGGCGATGCGGCCGGCGGTCAGGACAACGAGGTTGTCGAGGAATTCGGCGCGAGTCCGGTTGAGCACATCACGCTCGGGAAGGCTCATCGTCGCGCCCAAGGCCTGGCCTCTGGGGATGATTGTGACCTTGTGGACGGGGTCGGTATGTTCGCAGAGGACTTGGGCCAAGGCGTGGCCGGATTCGTGCCAAGCGGTGATGCGGCGGTCGCGGTCTTCCATAGCCCTTGAACGGCGTTCGCGGCCCCAGAGGACTTTATCGCGCGCCTCTTCGAGGTCGGAATGAAGGATGGCGTTGTGGGAGCCTCTGGCGGCGATGAGGGCGGCTTCGTTGAGGAGGTTGGCCAAGTCGGCTCCGGAGAAGCCCGGGGTACCTCTGGCGATGCGGGTCAGGTCTGCGCTCTTGGCGAGTTTGACCTTTCGGGCGTGGAGTTTGAGTATTTCGAGACGGCCGTCGATGGTGGGCAAGTCGATGACGATTTGCCTGTCGAATCGGCCGGGGCGGGTCAGGGCCGGATCAAGGACATCGGCGCGGTTGGTGGCGGCCATAACGATGACGCCGCTGTCTGAGGAAAAGCCGTCCATTTCGACGAGCATGGCGTTGAGGGTCTGCTCGCGTTCGTCGTGACCTCCGCCGATGCCGGTAAAGCGGCTGCGGCCGATGGCGTCTATTTCGTCGATGAAGATGATGCAGGGGGCATTCTTGCGGGCCTGCTCGAACATGTCGCGCACTCGGGTGGCGCCGATGCCGACGAACATTTCGATGAAGTCGGAGCCGCTGATGCTGAAGAAGGGGACTCCGGCTTCGCCTGCGATGGCCTTGGCCAGCAGGGTTTTACCGGTTCCGGGCGGCCCCATCAGCAGGACGCCTTTGGGGATACGCGCGCCGAGGGTTTTGAACTTGTCCGGGGTCTTGAGGAAGGCGACCATTTCGGCGACTTCTTCCTTGGCCTCCTTGATTCCGGCGACATCTTTGAAGGTGATGCGGCGCTTGTCGGGCGTCAAGGTCTTGGCCCTGGATTTGCCGAATGCGAGGGCACTGGCCTGGGAGTTGCGAATCATCCGGAAGATGAAGAGCAGGCCGATGAACATCAGGCCGCCGAGGATTAGATTGGGCAGCAGCGTCTTCATCAAATCGTTCTGGTACTCAATCGTGAGCGCGACGCCGTGCTGAGAGAGTTTGTTCTCCAATTCGGCCGAGGGAATGACATTGACTCGGTAGGCGGTCTGGGAATTTCCGGGGAGCGGACCGGTCAGATAGGAGACCGTGGAATCCTCGCGCACGAGGGTCGTCTTCTGGATCTCTCCTTTATCGACAGACGCCCAGAAGGTCTTCTGGTCCCACTCCTTGAGGTTGGCACCCGAGACAGGATTCTTGACTGTCGAGAGCATCAGCAGCGCCAGCAGCCCAACCCCCAGCCAGGCTACGAGATTCTTGCGGCGGTTGGCTTCTTCAGGGGCGCCCCCCGGCAGAGGGCGGCGCGGTGGATTCTTGGGGGGCGAGGGCGGCGCGGAACGGCGTTTGGGCGCGCCGGAACCGTCCTTGCGGGAATTGCGGGGCTGGGAAGCAGGTTGATTCATGCACAATCCATTCGTGGCGATGTCTCCCCAGTATACCATACTTCAAGCCGCCATTCAAACTTTAACCGCCAATTCCTTTCACCTTATATGAGGGTGCGGCCCCCAATGGCGGATAGGCACCTTTCCCTCCCCAAGATAGCCACCTCCTGACGCCACAGGTGCCAACCAGCGCCCCCAAAAGGTGCCTATCCGCCGCCCGCGCCGGTGTCCGACCGCTTCTGCTTGCAAAGGCAGCGGAATTTTGCTATCATCAGCCCCATTCAATTTCAAATCCCGCAAGGAGAAGCCCCATGAGTTGTCCTTACGCCTGTTCGCACGAAGTCGAACAAATGTGCCAAGTCACAAAAGGCGCCGTCCACGATCCCGCCCCCATTCCCGAAGAGGGCAAGTGGGTCAAGGCCAAAGAAATCAAGGATATTTCCGGTCTGACGCACGGCATCGGCTGGTGCGCCCCCCAGCAGGGCGCCTGCAAACTGACGCTCAATGTCAAGAACGGCGTCATTGAAGAGGCCCTCGTCGAGACCATCGGCTGCTCCGGCATGACCCACTCCGCCGCCATGGCCGCCGAAGTCCTCTCCGGCAAGACCATCCTCGAGGCGCTCAACACCGACCTCGTCTGCGACGCCATCAACACCGCCATGCGCGAACTCTTTCTCCAAATCGTCTACGGACGCACCCAGAGCGCCTTCTCCGAAAACGGTCTCCCCATCGGCGCAGGCCTCGAAGACCTCGGTAAAGGACTCCGCTCCCAGGTCGGCACCATGTACAGCACCCGCGTCAAAGGCGTCCGCTACCTCGAAATGGCCGAAGGCTACGTCAAACGCATAGCCCTCGACAAGAACAATGAGGTCATCGGCTACGAATTCATCCACATGGGCAAGTTCCTCGAAGCCGTCAAAAAAGGCCTCGACGCTAACGAAGCCCTCAAGAAATTCACCGGCACCTACGGCCGCTTCACCGCTGAAAACGGCGCCGTCAAGTTCATCGACCCCCGCCAGGAATAGAGAGGAACACCACCATGGCACTGTTTGAAAGCTACGAACGCCGCATCGACAAAATCAACGCCGCCCTCCAGACCAACGGCATCGCCTCCATCGAAGAAGCCAAGCAGATCTGCGACAGCATCGGCGTAGACCCCTACACCATCTGCAAAGGCATCCAGCCCATCTGCTTCGAAAACGCCGCTTGGGCCTACGTCGTCGGTGCCGCCATTGCCATCAAAAAGGGCTGCACCACCGCAGCGGAAATCGCCGAAGCTATCGGCATCGGCCTCCAGGCCTTCTGCATCCCCGGCTCCGTCGCTGAAGACCGCAAGGTCGGACTCGGGCACGGCAACCTCGCCGGCATGCTCCTGAGAGACGAGACCAAATGTTTCTGCTTCCTCGCCGGGCACGAATCCTTCGCCGCCGCCGAAGGCGCCATTGGAATCGCAACCAAGGCAAACAAAGTCCGCAAGGTTCCCCTGCAAGTCATCCTCAACGGCTTGGGCAAAGACGCCGCCTACATTATCAGCCGCATCAACGGCTTCACCGCGGTCGAGACCAAGTTCGACTACTTCACCGGAAAGCTCGAGATTGTCAAGCAGACCAAGTTCTCGGAGGGTCCCCGCGCTGCCGTCCGCTGCTACGGTGCCGACGATGTCCGTGAAGGCGTCGCTATCATGTGGCACGAGAATGTCGATGTCTCCATCACTGGCAACTCGACCAACCCCACTCGCTTCCAGCACCCGGTCGCCGGCACTTACAAGAAGGAGTGCTACGAAAAGGGCAAGAAGTACTTCTCCGTTGCCTCCGGCGGCGGTACTGGGCGCACACTTCACCCCGATAACATGGCTGCCGGCCCTGCCTCTTACGGTATGACCGACACGATGGGTCGGATGCATTCCGATGCCCAGTTCGCGGGGTCGAGTTCGGTTCCGGCGCATGTTGAAATGATGGGCTTTCTCGGCATGGGCAACAATCCGATGGTCGGTGCGACCGTCGCGGTTGCGGTTGAAGTCGCCGAGAAGTTGAAGAAGTAGCATTCTTCGCACCTTGAAGGAGGCGGCTGGGGCGATTGGCGCCACAGCCGCCTCTTTTCGTCTATCCAAGTTTTTCCCCGCCGGATGCGCTCTGGTGTTGCTTTCCCGTGGCAAATCCAGTAGAATAAAGGTGTCTACGATTTACATGCACTCCAAGGTACGACTGTGATGAAAAAAGCATTGAGTCTCCTCTTTGTCGCTTGCGCCCTCTGTTGCGCGCCCCTGCTCGCCCAAAGCGAGAATCAAAAGACCTACGATCCTGCGCCGGTTGCTTTCAACACCAGCACCGAGGCGGATGTCGTCGGGGTTCGTTTCAACTTTCCCTTTGGCCGTTGCGAGCAGGTGACCGGCTTCGATTTGGGGCTTCTGGGCAATGCCAACAATTTCTTTGGCCTCCAGCTCAACATTCTTCGCAACAAGACCATCGACCGCATGGAAGGTATACAGATTGGGCTCGTCAATCTTGCCGGCAATGCGTTTGGACTTCAGGCCGGGCTTTGGAACGAGAATCTGACTGCGGGCGGTTTCTCCGTGGGGCTGGTGAATGTTGCCGACCACCATTCGGGCATGCAGATTGGAATCATCAACCGGTGCGAATCAATCGATGGTTATCAGATTGGCGTCGTGAATGTCATCCGCTCCTCGGCGGTGCCTTTCTGCCCTGTCATCAACTTCACTTTCGACTGAGTTTCTGCCCGCCCCTTTGCCGGCAACTGCGTACGGAGGCTGTGTGCCGTTGGCCAGAAGGGTGCATTTTTCCGTCCCTGTGGAGCCACTTCGGCAAGCCGCGGCGGTGCTGGTTTGACAATCGCGTTTCTTCTCGCAAGCCCATAGGTCTAAACACAATGCGCGGCAACGATTGGTGCTAACCTGTTCCTCTGGGTGGTGCCAACCTGATGGTCCGAGAGGTTGCTTGGACGGGGGCGGGCAGGTTGGTATGATTGGGATGCATTCGTTTACAGGTCCATCGGCTGGTGCAGGGGGACGGATGGCGCAGGAGGTTGCCGATTGGGGGAGCCGGGCGAATCTCAATCGTAGAGCCAGTGAGGGGATGGGGTCCTGAACAACTCGATAAGCGTGCAGGGAGTTTTTTTCATAGCAGGAGAGATTGAGGATGAGAATCAAAGCATTTCAGGCATTGCGCCCCACGGTTGAAGCGGCCAAGCAGGTCGCGGCGGTTCCGTATGATGTGGTCGACACGGCGGAGGCCAAGGTCTTGGCCGAGGGCAATCCCCGCTCCTTCCTCCATGTTTCACGCCCGGAAATCGACCTCCCGCCCGACACTGACATCCACTCGGACGCGGTGTACGCCCAAGGTCGAAAGGCCCTCGACACCCTGGTCCAGGCGGGCACGCTCCTTCGGGAAGGCAAGGATTCGCTCTATCTCTATCGTCAGACCATGGGCGAACATAGCCAAACCGGGTTGGTCGCGACCTGCCATGTCGGGGACTACGAGGGAAATATCATCCGCAAGCACGAGAAGACCCGAAAGGATAAGGAAGACGACCGCACGCGCCACTGCCTGGAACTCAACGCCAACACCGGCCCCGTCTTTCTGACCTATCGCGATGAAGCCCCAATCGATGCCCTTTCCGAAGCCGTCACCGCGACACCTCCGCTCTACGACTTTACC
>JBJFGP010000186.1:0-10315 GCA_051892815.1 Kiritimatiellia bacterium
CATGGACGCCATCAACCGGGCCATCGCCATCCGAGACGACCTCGTCCTCCACCGGTTGGTCAAAGCCCGCATCCTCCTGGCCCTCAAACAGTACGAAGAGGCAGCCTCCGTCGTCTTCCCCTATGTGGCAACACGCGCCCACGAACCACGCCCAGTCCGCGACGAACTCGAATCCATCCTCGAGGCCATCCGCGCCGCGAAATAGCCCCCCATGCTCCTCAACCTCCGACACCTCCTCGAATACGCCCTCTTCCGCCTTGCCTGGGGACTCCTGCGCCTGATTCCCGAGCAGAAAGCCTACTCCGCGGGCCTATGGCTCGGACGCGTCGGCGCCCGCCTCGTGCCCAAACGCAAACGCATCGCCGTCTCCAACATCTTGGCGGCCGGCATCACCAAAGATACCGCCGAAGCCGAGCGCATCGCGGTTCGATCGATGGGACATTTTATCGGCCACATACTCGAAACCATACGCTCCGGCGACAAGGTTGCGGCGCACTGGCGCGACCATGTCGCTATCGAAATGTCGGAGAGCTGGCTGGACTTCATCCAGGGGCACGACAAGCCATTTATGATTGTCTCCGGGCACTTGGGAACCTGGGAAGTCGCGGTACCGGTCATCTCCTCTTTCCGCCCGATGATTGCCATCGCCCAAACGATGCAGAACCCCTATGTTGCGCGTTTCATGCAGCGCAGCCATTTCCGCGGACGCATCACGGTCATTGGCAAGGAGCGGGGTTTTTCCGCCGGGGTGATGCGCCAGTGGCAGCGCGAGAAGTCGGCCCTGACCATCCTAATGGATCAGCGGGCGAGCGGGCGCTCCGGGGTGCGATTGCCCTTTTTCGGCAGGGAGACATTTGTCTACACTTCGCCGGCGCGGATTGCACTCAAGAGCGGCTGTCCGATGATATTCGGGGCGTTCGTCCGCGACGGTCTGTTGCACTACCGGATGTATTCGACAGACCCGCTTGAAATCGAGCGGACGGGGGACTTTGACGAGGATGTGAAGCGGTTGACGGCGCTTTTGCTCAAGCACCTTGAAGGGTGCATCCGCCGCTGGCCGGAGCAGTACTTGTGGATGCACAATCGCTGGAAAGCGTGATGGACGACTGGATTGACATTCGGCGCGACGAGGCGCACATTGCCCGCGAGCGCAAGAAGGCGAGGGAACTGAGGGCTTCCGACTGGTGGCGCCAGCAGTGTGCCGCGGGAGTGTGCCACTACTGCGGGAAAAAGGTGGGGGCGGAGCACTTGACGATGGACCATGTCGTGCCTGTGGCGCGGGGCGGTCGGAGCGTGCGATCGAATGTGGTTCCCGCCTGCGAGGCGTGCAACAAGTCGAAAGCCGCGGTCACGCCCGCCGAGCAGATTCTCGCCCGGCTCTTTCCCGAGGGCGCCCCCGTCGATTGGCCAGAAAGCGGTCCGGAGGAGGAGTGAGAATGGATTCGATTGCCGATTTGCTTTTGCGCGTGCGCGAACGCATCGAAGGGGCCTGTTCCCGTTCAGGGCGCAGCCCGGAAGATGTGCAGGTTTTGGCCGTGACGAAGACGCACGGTCCGGATGTCGTGCGGGAGGCTTTCGAGGCGGGTCTCGGCATCGCGGCGGAGAACAAGGTGCAGGAGGCGGCCTGGAAAATTCCCGAATCTCCGCCCGGCGTGGAGTGGCACCTGATTGGCCACTTGCAGCGCAACAAAGTCCGCGCGGCACTGGAGTACTTCACCTGCATCCATTCGGTCGACTCCCCCGAACTGGTGCGCCGGCTCGACGCGCTTGCGGGCGAATGCGGCAAGCGCCCCGAAATCCTCCTGGAGGTCAATGTCTCGGGCGAGTCCACCAAATTCGGCCTCAAGCCCGACGCCCTCCCGGAAGCCATCGAAGCGGCGCTTGAGGCGCGCAGCCTGACGCTCGCGGGGTTGATGACCATGGCCCCCTTCTCGCCTGAGCCCGAGGACGCCCGCCCCGTTTTCCGCGCCCTCCGCCAGTTGCGCGACCGCATGGAGGAGCGCTACGCCATCGCCCTCCCAAGGCTCTCGATGGGGATGAGCGGCGACTTCGAGGTCGCGGTCGAAGAGGGCGCCACCTGGCTCCGCCTGGGCACCGTGCTCTTCGGTCAGCGCCCCAAGTACCGCCCGTCGCCGATTGTCGAAAACTTCGAGCCCTGACCCTTCCCGTTCCACCCCCTAAAAGAATCGCCGCAAGAAGCGCCCCTCCGGGCAACTCCTTGCGGCGATTCCTGTTCGTGACTTGCCTTCGCAGGTTGCAACCTCTTCATCCCGTGAAGCCTTGGAGCGTTTGAGTATCTCGCGCCAATTTTCTGAACCAAGTAGTCTTGAAGTTTCCTCGCTCCGACCTAATCGGCCGCTTCGTTTCCAACTGGTGGAAACTCTTGGTTCAAGGCTTTCTCTTCGGAGAAACGCCACTTCCTGTCTCCTTCTCCCCCGGCAACTTTTTTCGAAAAGTTCTCCATTTCGCCGGATTGGGAAGGTTGGCAGGAAAGGGTCGGGCAGGTTGCTACCTTCAGGGGGAGGGGATAGGCACCAGTCGGATGCGGAGGTAGGTAGGAATTTGTTTCCGAGGTACATACCTTCGCCACCGGCTGCTGCCCCAGACTGGGCGGCTCGGTCGGGGATGGGGCTGACTTCGGCTGTAGCACCAGGGGCGTTTCAGAAAGGGTACCCTCAAGAGGCACTGTCGACCGTCCCTCCGTCCGCCTCATTGACGTGCGTGCCGTTTCGGCAAGAGCACCCTCAAGGGTCGCCGCCGGGCTTCAATCGTTCAACAAAGTTGCCGGGATAGGGTGAATTTGCTTGACATCAATTTAGCTGTTTTGCTAAATTGCGAAGTGCAAGGAGGTACGTTTCAATGGAACGGTATAATCGTGAGGCGCTCCGCCCGGAGGCGGACTTCTTCAAGGCGCTCGGGCACCCGACCCGGCTCTGGATTGTGCGGCAGCTGCTCGACTCGGAGCACTGCGTCTGCGAGTTCGTCTCCGCCGTGGGAGACGAGTTCCCGACCATCAGCCGCCACCTCGCGGTCCTGCGCGAGGCCGGGGTGGTTGTCGACGAACGCCGCGGGCAGTCGGTTTACTACCACCTCCGCTGCCCCTGCCTGCGAAATCTCCTGGACTGCCTCAACCTGCGCGGCGGAAAGAAGGTCAAGTGATGGGCGCGTTCACGGCTTTGGCCGACCTCCTCGCCTACGGACTGCTGGGGCTCGGTCGCGATGCTCCGCTGGGGAAGGCGGTGCACTTCTTCATCGAGGACGCAACCAAGATTTTCGTCCTGCTCTCGGCAATGGTCTTCGCCATCGCCTTCCTGAGAGCCGGGGTGGACGCCGGGCGCATCCGGCAGTGGCTCTCGGGCCGCAATCGCCTGCTCTGCTACCTTCTGGCCGCCCTGCTCGGTGCCGTCACCCCCTTCTGTTCCTGCTCATCAATCCCCCTATTCCTTGGCTTCGCCGCCGCGCGCATCCCGATAGGAATCGCCCTCTGCTTTCTTATTGTTTCCCCCACAATCAACGAAGCCGCCGTGGCAATGCTGGGTGGGATTCTGGGTTGGAGGTTGACCGCAATCTATGTCGCGCTCGGGCTCCTCTCGGGCGTGCTGGGGGGAATCTTTTTCGATGCCATCAAGGCAGAACGCTACCTTGAGCGTGACCTCCTTTCGACCCCGCCCGAGCCCACCTCCTGCACCTGCGGTGGGGCACGAATCCGCCCCAATCTCGCCCATCGCCTGGCCTTTGCCAAGGTAGAAACCCGTGCGATTCTCGCCCGCCTGTGGCTTTGGATCCTAGGCGGCATCGTGCTCGGTGCTGGGCTACACGGCTATCTCCCGGATGGGTGGATTTCGGCCCGATTGGGTGGTGGGGAGTGGTGGAGCGTACCCCTTGCTGTTGGGCTGGGGATACCAACCTATGCCAACGCCACCACGGTTATTCCCGTGGCGGGAGAGTTGATTCGGCAGGGGCTGCCGGTAGGCACCGCCTTTGCCTTTATGCTCTCGACAGCGGCGGCGTCGGTGCCCGAGTTTGTGATGTTGCGCAAGGTACTCTCGCCGCGGCTTCTGGCATTGTTTGGGGGGTGGCTGATGGTCTGCTTCACGCTTGTCGGGTGGCTACTCAATCTCTTGGATTAGGGAAAGGAACGGGTTATGGTGATTCGCATCTACGGGACTGGTTGCGGGAAGTGCCGGGCGCTTGCCGAACGAGTCGGGAGCATTGTTGAGTGCTCTGGAATCGAGGCGTCGGTCGAGAAGGTTTCCGACCTGGGGCAAATCGTCAATCGCGGGGTTTTGCTGACGCCTGCGCTTGAGATTGACGGGCAGATTGTCTCCTCTGGGCGCCTTCCGGAGGTGGACGAACTTGTCCGTCTCATCCCTGGTGCGCACCCGCCGGTGGAGGGAATGGGAAAGCCTCACAGGCCCCGCTGGAAGCCGCTGCTGGCGGTGGTGTTGCTGCTGCTGGCGTCGGCTGGCGTGGCCGTGCCGGCCCTGCGCGAGCGCTCATCGGCGGCACCGGCGGATGGGGTGCAAACGCCCCGTTCGGAGGGAACGGTCGAGGTCTATTGGTTCCATCGCACCCGGCGCTGTCCGACTTGCAACCGCATCGAGGCGGCGGTGCGGAAGACCCTTTCCGACTCCTTCCCCGAAGCGCTTGCCAGGGGCACCATCGTCTTCCGCCCGGTCAACCTCGACGCGCCGGAGAATCGCCCCTTCGTCGACCGCTTCCAGTTGACATCCGGCACGCTGGTTATCCAGCGCGGGGAGCGATTCGAACGTATGGACGAGGTCTGGAGGTTGATACGGGACGAACCCGCTCTTGCCAACCGTCTGGGCACACTCCTGCGTACCTTCCTGCCCCCGACCTTGCCATGAATCTCGCCGCCGCGACTGCCCTTTGCGCCTGGTTCGGGCTCGTCAGCGCCATCAGCCCCTGTCCGTTGGCGACCCACGCGCTGGCGCTTGGCGTTCTGGCGAGGAACGCCCCGGCGCGCACCGTCCTCGCGCGCGCAATCCTCTATTCCATTGGCCGCGCCACGGCGTACACCCTCCTGGCCGCGCTCATCGTCCGTGGCATCGTCGCCGCCCCGCACCTTTCCGACCTGCTGCAACGCGAACTGCCCCGGCTGATTGGCCCCCTGTGCATCCTCGCCGCCGTCCTTCAGCTGGGACTCCTTCCGCTTCCCGATTGGTTGGGCGGGCGGCTGGCGGGGCGAATCGAACCCCTTGCCGCCTTGCCCTGGGGCGCGTTCGCCCTGGGAATCCTGCTCGCGCTCGCCTTCTGCCCCTTCTCTGCCGCGCTCTACTTCGGCGCCCTGATACCCTTGGCGGTTGAACGCGAATCCGCCATCCTGCTGCCCGTCGCCTTTGGAATCGCCTCCGCCCTGCCCGTGGCACTGCTCGCCCCCGCCGCCGCCCGAGGACTGGAGCGCCTGGCGCCGCGCGCCGGACGCCTCTCTGTGTGGGGAAGCCGCCTGCGGAATGCCACCGCCTGGGGGCTTTTGGGCCTGGGCGTCGCGCTCGTAATCCGCAACCTGTTGGGGGCTTGAACGCCGCCGGAACCAGCCTATTGGCGACGCCTTCAGTTCGGGATTGAAACACCCCCGCCGATGTGCTATACTCACGGCGATGTTCACCCGCCTTCCCATCCTCCTCCTCGCCGCCTTCCTCTCCGGACGCCTCGCCTGCGCCCAGGAGCAGGCCGTCGTCTCGGTCGTCAAAGAGGCCGCCGCCAAACAGACCGTCTCCCTCGGCGATGTGCGCGCCTCCGGCCCCCAGGGGCAAGCCTTCCTCAAGACTTTGCAGCGCAATCTCCAACTCTCCGGCTACTTCACCGTCGCCCAGTCCGGTAGCGTCCGCATCAGCGGCAGCGTCCGAGAAACCGCCCCCGGCAAGGCCACCGTCGCCTGCACCATAGACGCACCCGCCAAACGTTTTCGCTACAGCCAATCCGGCGATGCCGAACGCGCCGCCAGAGGCCTTGTCGATGCCCTTGTCGAGCAGTTGATGGGCAAGAAAGGGATGGCTTCCTCCCAAATCGCCGTCATCCTCCATCGCAGTCCCGACAACGCCGACCTCTATACGATGTGTGCCGACGGCTACGGACTCCGCCAGTTGACCCGTACCGCCCGCGCCGCCGTCGGCCCGCGTTGGACCCCAGATGGTTCGAGCCTCTACTTCACCTCCTACAAACGCGACTTCCCCGCCGCCTACCGCGTAGGCTCCGACGGCTCCGGCTTGCGCCAGCTCATCCGCTTCAATGGCCTCTCCACGGGCGCAACCTTGGCCCCAAACGGCGCCTTGGTGGCTTTGATTCTCTCCTACAATGGCAACCCCGAACTCTGCACCCTAGACCCCTTCGCAGCCCGCGTCAAGCGCCTGACCAAGACCAAATATGCCGCCGAAGCCTCCCCTTGCTGGTCGCCCGACGGCCGCCAGATCGTCTATGTCAGTGACGCCTCCAAAAGCCCCCAACTCTATATCTGCGAGCTTGCCTCGGGGAAGATTCGCCGCTTGACCTACCGCGGTTCCGAGAGCGTCAACCCTTGCTGGGGCGCCAACGGATTGATCTGCTTCGCAACCCGCCGCGGGGGCGGTTATCAGGTAGCCACCATCGACCCGCGTATCGGCGAAGCGTCCGTCAAGTTGGTAGGCGAAGGGGAGTCTCCTTCCTGGGCGGCGGACGGGCGCCATATCATCTGCTCCCGCAAAGAAGGGCGCCAGTCCGCGGTTTGGCAACTCGACACGCAGGGCGATTCGCCCGTTCGACTCACCCGCCATCAAGGCAACTGGATTTGTCCATCGGCGTCCCGCTGAGGGTTTCATCTGTTTCAATCCACTACATCAAAAGGCTCAATTATGCGTCATTCATTGCTGGCATTCCTCTCGGTTTCTCTCTTGCTTGGTCTGGGAACCGGTTGTGGCGACAAGAAGTCCGCCGAAGGCGAAGGTCCGAGCGAGATTCCTGAGCAGATTGTCGACGAGGAGACTGGACGGCCTATCGAGGCTGGTGAGGACTTTTACAGTCGCGAAGCTGTCGAGGGATTGGGGCTGCAGCCGGTCTATTTCGGCTTCGATTCGTTCCTTCTGCCCTCTTCGGAGACTGCCAAGATCGACAAGGTGGTGCAGGTTCTGGCGGACAATTCGTCGTATGTCTGCATTGTCGAGGGGCACTGTGATGAGCGGGGGTCGAACGAGTATAATATTTCGCTCGGGGAGCAGCGCGCGCAGACGATTCGTGCCTATATTACGGCGGCGGGCATTGCGCAGGAGCGGATCCAGACTAAGAGTTTCGGCGAGGAGAAGCCTGCCGTCTCGGGCTCTGGGGAGTCGGCTTGGCGGCTGAACCGCCGGGGCGAGTTTAGCGTCCGCAAGTAGCAGTCGTCCGATTTGTTTCTCCGGCGGTCCAGGGGCCGCCGGCTTGGTTCTATGTACCTTCCGACTTTGGCATTCATCGGTCTTGGCGAGTCGTGCGGTAGCCTTGAGGTGCTGCTGATTATCGCGGTGATTCTCATCATATTCGGGCCTAAGAGCCTGCCCGAGCTGGTGCGCAAGTTTTCGCGTGCGATGTCGATGATGCGGCGGGCGGCGGATGACTTCAAGAATCAGATTATGGAGATGGATCAGCCGCCGTACAAGGAGCCGAAGGATTTCTATGCGTCGTCGCCTTACCCTGGTCAGGGGGTGGACATTGACGGGGTTCCGGCTTTGACGCAGCCGTCGACGGAGGAGTCTGATTCGTTGGCGCAGGCGGCGAAGGCTGCTGCGCTTGGGGAGTCGGATTCTTCTTCGTCCGATGCGGCGGCGGATAGGCACCTTTCGCCTTCGGAGGTGTCAACCTCTGGCGCGGAAGGTGGGCACCTTTCGGTGGGGGAGGTTGGCGGGAGTCAGGATGGGTCGTTGCCACCTTCTGACGCTGGCGGAGCGACTTCGGCATGCTGACGCGTTTCGACATCCGGCGGGGGGATGAGGCTTTCGAGGATCCGCCGCGCCCTTTCATGGAGCACTTGATGGATTTGCGCAAGTGCCTGATCCGGTGCGGCGCGTCCTGGCTGCTGGGAACGGTGCTGATGGGGTTCGCCACGCCGCTGGTCTACCGTTGGCTGACGGCGCCCTTCACGGAGTCGGCTGGGCAGACCTACAATGTGCAGCTGACGGGGCTTGAGTTGACGACGGGGGTCTCGATTATCTTGAAGATTGCGCTTTGGGGGGGCGTCGCGGTGGCCTTTCCCGCGCTGGTCTATTTCATTGCGCAATTCATTTTTCCCGGGCTCAAGCCGAGCGAGCGGCGGCTCATCGGCGGCACCCTTCTGACCTCGGCGATTCTCTTCGTCGGCGGCGTGGCGATGGCCTACCGCCTGACCCTCAAGGTCGCCTTCGAGGTGCTTATCCAAATCTCCCAATGGGTCGGCTTCGAGGTCACCATGCTGACCATCGACCAGTACATCACCCTCGTGCTCAAGACCATCATCGCCTTCGGTATCGCCTTCCAGATGCCGCTGCTGCTGCTCATCCTCGGGTGGCTCGGATTCGTCCAGGCCGCAACCCTCCGCCGCTACCGCCGCCACGCCATCGTCCTGATCCTCATCATCGCAATGGTCCTGACCCCGCCCGAGCCCGTCTCACAGATTCTCATGGGCATCCCCATGTACTTGCTCTACGAACTCTGCATCCTGCTGATTTCCCTCCGCCCCTCCGGCGAGAGCGAACCAACCGCGCCCGAAACCAACCAACCCAACGGAGCCTAGTATGGAACCCGATGCCGCCACAAGCGCCAACTGCCTCACCGCACCCCTTGCCCAGCAATACGACGAAGCCTGCACCCTCTGCAGCCAGATTAAAGACTGGCTCCTGGAGAACGCCCCGTCCTTCCTCGCCAACCTCCTCACCGTAGCCGTCATCCTCCTCGTCGGCTGGTTCGCCATCAACCGCCTGAGCAAACTCGTGCGCCTGCTCTGCGAACACCGCGCCCAGAAGGATTCCCTCGTCCCACGCCTCGTCGCCTCCACCGTCAACAAGACCCTCTGGGCACTCCTGCTGATGGTCGTCATCCAGCGCCTCGGCATCAACCTTGCCCCCGTCATCGCCGGTTTGGGCGTCACCGGCTTCATCGTCGGTTTCGCCTGCCAAGAGTCCCTCTCGAACCTCGCCGCAGGCGTCATGATAGCCATCAACCGACCCTTCAAAGTCGGTGACTACTGCGAAATGGGCGGCATCGCCGGAGCCGTTTCCGAACTCAATATGATGGCCACCACACTCACCACCCCGGACAACAAAGTCATTATCGTCCCCAACAAAACCGTCTGGGGATCCGCCATCACCAACTACTCCGCCAAGGAGACCCGCCGCGTAGATTTGACCGTCGGCATCGCCTACGGATCCGACATCCCCAAAGCCATCCAGGTCATCCGCGATACCCTGCTCGCCGACCCCCGCGTGCTCAAAGACCCCGCCCCGCTCGTAGCCGCCACCTCCTTCGGTGACAGCGCAGTCAACCTCACCATTCGCCCTTGGGTCAAGAGCGCCGACTACTGGGATGTCTACTTCGCCCAAATGAACGCCGTCAAGGCCGCGCTGGATTCCAACGGCATCGAGATACCCTTTCCGCAGGTCGATCTCCATATCAAGGATCAGCCCAAGGCCTAGCTGCCTTCCCGATTGATTCCTGCCAACCTTCGCATGACAGCAGAAGAACTCAACGCCGCCGCGGGCAAGCTGCGGACCGATGTCGCGGAAATGCGCGGCTACCTCGATTTGGACCATCGCCGGGAGACGCTTCAGGCATTGGAGCGGGAGGCTTTGGCGGATGGTTTCTGGGATCATCCCGAGGCGGCGCGGGAGGTGATTGCGAAGACGAATGCGCAGCGGGCGTTTGTGCGTCCGTATGACGAGCTTTGCAAGGCGGTGGAGGATTTGGAGCTGATGTTGGCGCTTTCGGATGAGAGTGGCGGGGATGCGGACGCGCTTGAGGAGGCGTCTGCCGCGGCGCAACGGGCGGAGGAGTTGGTGGGGAAGCTGCGGTTGATGTCGTTGCTGAGCGGGAAGTTGGATTCGTGCGGGGCGTATGTGACGATTCATGCGGGGGCAGGGGGGACGGAGTCTTGCGACTGGGCGGGGATGTTGTTGCGGATGTACCACATGTATTGTGAGGATGCTGGGTTCGAGGTGGAGCTTTTGGACCAGCAGGATGGTGAGGAGGCTGGGGTGAAGTCGGTCTCTTTCGCGGTCAACGGCGGGTATGCGTACGGGTATCTGAAGGCTGAGCGTGGGGTGCATCGTTTGGTGCGTATCAGTCCGTTCGACGCCAACAAGCGGCGGCACAC
>JBJFGP010000187.1:0-10313 GCA_051892815.1 Kiritimatiellia bacterium
ACCGCTCCGATGGGCTGTTCGTTGAGCAATTTGACCGATAAAGATGTCTTCATCGGAGGCGACCAGACAGGCATCGACGGGGATCTCACCGTCAACCGCGGTTCGTTGGTTCTGGGGACGGCGGCGACGCCTGCCCAGTTGGACTGTACGGTAAACCTTGTCGGCAAGACTACCAAGTTGACCGTCACCAGCGCGGCAAACTTCGACCCGCAGGCTTCCGTGCTCAACTTCGTCGATATTTTGGGCGAAAATGCCGCGATTCAACTTGATTCGGATGCGACCGTCAAGGAGTTGCACATTGACGGCGAACCCTTGCCTCGCGGACGGTACAGTGCGACCAATCTGCCCCAGCGTTTCTCGGGGACTGGCACCTTGACGGTTCGCTCAGACGGTAGACCGGGAACGCTGTTGATTATCCAATAGCCGCTTGCTTTTTCTTGTTGCGGGACTTCGCCTGCCGAAGTCCCGTTTTTTGTTGAGGCTAGACGCCTAGGGTTGGCGCGAAGGGGGCAGGATCGTGTGTAGGAATTCATCCCCAAGGTATGCATCAAAGCATCCCAGAGGTAGCAACCTGCATGGGTGATTCTTGGGCACCTGTTTTTGGTGCTTCGGGGCAGGTTATGGTTGCAAGAAGAGGCCCGCTTCGTTATAATAAGGTCATTGTTGTTGTGCGATTAAAAAAGGTGTGATATGGCCAGCATTACGCTTCGGGAAACCAAGCAGGTATTCGAGATTCAGGGCAATCAGATTCTCTTGGGGCGAGCCCCCGATTGCCAGGTCTCCGTTCCAGACAACCGCATTTCAGGCGAGCACCTCGTCATTAAACGCGAAGGACATCAGTGGCAGGTGCAGGATTGCAATTCGACTAACGGCACGACCCTGAACGGAAAGCCAATCCAGTCCGCGTTGCTCAAAGATGGCGATGTCATCAGCGCAGGTGGTGTCGAGTTTCTCTTCTCCGATGCCTTCAAGGTGAAACTACCCCCCAAGCCTGCGCTCAAACTTCCTTCGAAACCGGCAGGAGTCAAACTGCCGTCGGCAAAACCGGTTGTGCCTGCCCCCGCGCCAACCCCTCCCAAGGCCGAAGTCAAGGAGCCAACCCCTCCGCCACCGCCCCCGAAGGTTGAAGTCAAAGAGCCCCTGCCTGAACCGCCCGTGTCCCAATCTGAGCCTGCGCCGGCAAAGCCCATTGTAAAGGAACCTCAGCCAGTCCCTCAGCCCCGCCCCGTTGAAGCGCCACGAGCGGTTCCTGTCAAACAGCCCGAGGTCAAACCAGTTGCCCAAGCCAAGCCCGTCGCCGCACCGGCAATCGTTGCCAAAGAGCCTCCGCCGGACGATCCCAAGAAGAGCGGCATGAGCGACGATGATGTAGCCGTCATACAGGAACTCAACGCCGCGTTCCGCCAGATCAAGGAAGAACTTTCCCATGTCGTCATTGGTCAGTCGCAGGTCGTCGAAGAAGTCCTGACAGCCATTTTCGCCCGTGGACATGCCCTTTTGATTGGTGTGCCGGGGCTCGCCAAGACCCTGCTCATCAGCACTCTATCAACCGTGCTCGACCTGGGCTACAAGCGCATCCAATTCACCCCCGACTTGATGCCTTCCGACATCACCGGAACCGATGTCCTTGAGGAAGACAAGGCAACCGGAAAGCGCCATTTCCGCTTTGTACCCGGCCCCGTCTTCTCCAATATGGTGCTCGCCGACGAAATCAACCGAACCCCCCCGAAGACCCAAGCCTCCCTCCTTGAGGCCATGCAGGAACACCGCGTCACCGTGGGTGCGAACTCCTTCGAGTTGCCCAAACCCTTCTTCGTGCTGGCTACCCAAAACCCCATCGAACAGGAAGGCACCTATCCGCTCCCTGAAGCCCAACTCGACCGCTTCATGTTCAACATCGTCGTGAACTATCCTACCGAGTCGGAGGAGAACCTGATTATCCGCAATGTGACCAGTTCGCGCAAGGTCACCCTCAAAAAGATACTCGACGGAGAGGCTATCCTCCGCGTACAGGAAGTCGTCCGGCGCGTGCCCGTCGCCGACCATGTCATTGCCTACGCCGCCAAACTCGCCCGCGCATCCCGCCCCAAGCAACCTGGCGTGCCAGACTTCGTCAAGGAAATGGTCGGCTGGGGCGCTGGGCCCAGAGCAGGCATCAGCTTGATTACCGCCGCAAAAGCCCGCGCCATACTTCACGGACGCTACCATACCACCACCGCAGATGTCACCGCCGTTGCCTTGCCCGTGCTCCGGCACCGCGTTATCACCACCTTCAATGCTGAGGCAGCCGGCGTCACCAGCGATGAGATTGTCCGGATGCTCGTCAATACCTTCAAGCCAAAAGAGGAGATTGACCTTTAGTCTGCCGCCGATAAGGGAGCAACTATGGCAGACCTGCACACCCCATCCTATATGAGGTGGCTTCCTCCGGCCACCACCGCAACAATTACCCGCCTCGATTTCCTTGCAAGGGGCATCGTCGACGGGTTCATATCCGGCAAGCACAGAAGTCCCCGAAAAGGCTTCTCGGTCGAGTTCGCCGAGCATCGCCAATATGTCCCGGGAGACGACCTGCGCAATCTAGACTGGAAGGTCGTCGGAAAGAAAGACCGCTACTACATCAAGCAGTATATCGAGGAGACAAACCTTCGCGCCACCATCCTCCTCGACGCCTCAGGATCGATGGCTTATTGTGGCGATAAAGCCGCCGAATTCGAAGGTCGCCGCCTGAGCAAGTTCGAGTATGCCAAATACCTCGCCGCCGCGTTGGCCTACCTCCTGGTCGGGCAGCAGGATGCCGTTGGCATGGTGACTTTCGACACCGCCATTCGTGACTACCTTCCCGCCAAATCGCGGGCTAGCCAGGTGCGCCAAATTCTCGAAATGATTGACGCTGCGGAGCCGCGAGGCGATTCTGGAGTAGCGGCCGTCTTCAATGATATTGCCGAGCGCATTCCCCATCGTGGCTTGGTTGTCATTGTCAGCGATCTTTTCGACAATTTGGCCGAAGTGTTGAAAGCCCTGCACCACTTCCGCTACCGGCGACACGAGGTGGTGCTGCTTCATGTTATGGCCGATGAGGAGATTACCTTCCCGTTCGATTCTTTTACCGAGTTCCGTGACCTCGAATCAACGGAGGCCATCCAAACCGACCCGCGTGCCGTTCGAGCCAGCTACCTTGAACAGGTCCGTCGCTTTCTCAAGGAGGTCGCCGCCGGGTGCGGCAAGATGGATGCCGATTATGTGCCTATGAACACCTCTATTCCGTTTGAGAAAGCCCTTTCCGACTACCTTGCCCGCCGCCGTATCGGCGGTTGAGTTATTGAGCCTATGTCATTCTTCAATCCTTGGATGTTGCTCGGACTGCTGGCCATCGGCGTACCGATAATCCTGCACATTCTCAACCGCAATTCCGCGCGCAAGGTCGAGTGGGGGGCCTTCCATTTCCTGAAGGACGCGATGACCAGCCGACGCTCAAAAGTCCTGCTGGAGGAAATCCTTCTGCTTTCCACGCGGGTACTTCTGCTTGGGCTCTTGGCATTGATGTTTGCGCGCCCGTTTGTCCAGCCGGGCTCTCACGTTCCGTGGATGGTGGTACTACCCATTGTGTTGGCGGCGATGACCAGCCTTGGGGTGAGTTTTGCCATGTGGCAGTATCCCGTCTGGCGCCGTCGGCTCACCCTACTTTCCATCGTCTGCGCCGTCCTTGCGATGAGCGCGATTCTGTTTGAGCGCAAGCTCAATCTATCCCGTTTTGGCGGGAATTCCCAGCGTGATGTCGTCATTATTCTCGATGGTTCCTCGTCGATGACTCTTCAGCAGGGCGGGCAGAGCAATTTCGAGAATGCCAAGGCAGAAGCCGAGAACTACATCAAATCTGCCCGGCGCGGTACGGCGTTCGGATTGGTAGTAGGGGGACCGGTCCCACAGGTTATTACCCCTGCACCCCTAAGCAATAAACGAGAGCTCCTCAATCTTCTCAATGTTACTCACCCAGTCCAAGGTACGATGGAGACCATTCCGACCTTGACCGCTGCGGCTGTGGTGTTGGCTTCGGGAAACAATCCGGCCAAACAAATCATCCTCATTGGCGATGGGCAGGCGGAGGGATGGCATGCCGACTCAATCGAACGCTGGAAGGTTGTCAAGCGTGTCGTTGACCGTTTGCCCGTACCGCCCCAGGTGATTTGGCGTACCTTGCCCGTATCGACTTCAATCCGCAATGTCACCGTCTCATCCATCACCCTCAACCGTTCGCTGGTCGGGACGGACAGACCCGTGGGAATCGATGTCACGATTTCCAACACGGGCGGTGAATCTGTCACACCGGACAGTGTTCAGGTTGCAATAGGCGAAAAGCTTTTGAGCAACAACCGAATCGGACAACTTGAACCGGGAATGAGCCAGACCATTCACTTCAGCCATCGCTTCGAGCAGTCGGGAACCCAACTGATTCGCGCCGAAGTAACCGCCGGAGACGATATGCCTTCCGACGATGCGTGCTACTCTGTGGTCAAGGTCTCGGATGCCCTCAAGGTTCTGATTGTCGATGGCTCGCCAGACCTGAAACAGTGGGATAGAGCCTCTGCATTTCTGTCTCTCGCCCTGCGTCCGGAACTGCAGACTGCCGCGAAAGATCAGAAGTTCCTCATGACCCCGGAGGTGATTGCTCCGGATGAATTGCCCAAGCAGGAAAATATCGGCGATTGTGCAGTTATTATCCTGGCATCCGTAAAAGAACTTCCTGAGGGACAACGCCGCCAACTGGCCGAGTATGTGGCACAAGGCGGCGGGCTCTTGCTGCTTCCCGACGCACGGGCGGAGGGCCCAATTTGGAATGCCTGGACCTATAGAGGGGAAAGCGTCCTGCCGCTCCAATTGGGCAAGCCGATACTATTCACTCCAGAAGGCACGAACCGCCTCTCTTTGGCTGCCGATACCTTCACCGCAGACTTCCTCAAAACACTTCGCGCGGGGACTGATATAGGGCAAACCGAGGTCACGCGCTACCGCTTGCTCGATACACATTTGGGCGAAACTGGTGTGATCGGGCGCTTCTCAAACGGAGATCCCTTCCTAGCACTGCGCAAACTCGGAAAAGGCTTTGTCGCCCTCTCCGCTATGCCGTGGGACGCACGCTCCTCCACCCTTACGACACGTACTGCATTCGTTCCTCTTGTCCATGAGGTGGTTTCAGCACTCGCCAATCCCGCCATTATCGCGTTGAACCTTGCTCCGTGCGAAGGGGCTGTTCTCCTGCTCTCTCCGGGCAAAGATCGTGTCAAGGCGGCGGCTGGCCAGGGGGGCTTACGCGGCGTCTATTATCGGCAGGCAGGATTCCGGGGCGATGTTAAAATTCAAATCGATCCAACCATAGACTTCACCTGGTCGATAAATCCGCGCATCAAGAATCCCAAACGCCTGGAGAAGTGGATGATGACTTACTCCGTGCGCTGGACTGGGGCATTTAAGGCGAAGGAAGGGGGCACTTACGAGTTCCAAGCCGAGGGTACAAGTGGGAAGAATCGAGTCCGCCTTCTGCTCAACGGGGTGCCCAAGAAACGCATTTATCTCCAGAAAGATGAATATTGCGATCTTACGCTTGAGGCACAGAAAAATGACCCAGATTCGCCAAGTTTCCATATCAAACTTCTTTGGCGCCGGGACAGTAACCCATTCCGCTTGGCAACGGCGGAGTGCCTGCTTCCGGTGCGCAAGAACCTATTGAGTGGTCAGCCTGTCTTGGAGCAGACCATAGTTACGCCAGCGGAGGGCGCCCCCTTTCCTGCGACCTTCGAACAAACCGAGGAAGGTGTTGTTTTGCGTATTTCCCAGAACTTGACGCCAGGGCTCTATTCGGTATCGGTTCCATCCCTCTTTGCCGATGCGGTCGGGGCTTTGCTCGATGTCGACGGCAAGATTCCTCTGTGCGTCAAATCTTCCTCCGCGGAGAGCCATTTGGAAGTCATGTTGCCGGGACAGATAGACCGATTGCGGGCCTATGTCGATATTCTGACCGCGACTAAGCCGGAAGATGTGCTCAAGACGCTGGAAGGCAAATCGTTTGGCCGGGAAGTTTGGCGCCTATTGGCATTGGCTGCGCTGGCTCTTTTGGTGCTGGAAATCGCTTTGACGCGGTGGATTGCTATCCGCCGTCGGACAGGCGTGCAGGAAAATGTCGAGTTCAAAGATACGCGCGGAACGGTCAGCGAAGAGGCCAAGAGGCGTTTAGAAGAGGTGCGAGGGAAGTAGCCGACTGGGGCGTATGTTATGGATCAGAACTTAGTCAGAGCCGACCTTCTTCCTGCGACCATTCCGCTGTTTGCCCTTGTGCTGATGGTTTGCATTTCGCTGGGGGCGTACATCCTGGCACATCTCTATTTCAACCGGGCGGGGGCGAAATGGTCTTGGAAGGTCAAATTGGCTGTCGGGACTTCGGCTGGTGTGGTTTTCAGCTGGTGTGTCATGCAGTTGGCTGGGCGCTTTCTTTTCCTGGCCGGTCCATCCTCGCTTGTTGGCACTTCGATTCTTTGCGGGGCGGTCATTGAGGGAATTCTCCAGTTATATCGGCACGAACGGCAGATTGTTTCGCCCCGTTTGGCTTGGGGGCTTGTCGTGCTGCGCCAGGCTGCGGTCATCTTCCTTTTGTTCATTCTCTTGCAGCCGATGTATGTGACGGAGCGGATCCGTCCCATTCGCCGGCGCGTGGCGGTTTTATTTGACGAGTCCTCATCGATGGGGGTGCCCGATAAGCAGTGGCGGCTACAAGAGCGGTTGGACATGGCTTTGGCGTTAGGATTGCTCAGTCGTTCGGAACTTCCGTGCCGTCACCTCTCCAAGGATGCCTCACTTGGATACCGTACCTTTGCCCAGTGGTACCAATATGCGCAGACTCAGGAGGTCCCGCTTGAGACCAACGAGATGCTCAAAGCGGTTGCCGATTGCCGTGCCTGGGCGGTTCGGATGACCAACGGTTTGGCAAAGGCGATGGCTTGCTCCATCAACGACCAGACCCGGCGTCAGCGCGAGGCGTGCAATCACGCATCTCGCATCTTGCGGGAACAGGTTTTGCCGGGGCTTGGGCATCTAGCCCGGGCTGCGGGGGAGCAGATGGAGTTGGGGCAATCGTTGCTGGCGTTGCGTGACAATCTAACCCAATTGGCTGGTGCAGCGGCTTTGGCGGAATCGTCTGCTGTGGAACTGTTTTGGGCGTCGCTTCCCGAGGAGCGACGGGAGGGGCTGATGGCCGCTACGGAGGTGCGGAGGGCGACTCTGGCGAAGGCGGTGGCTACCCGGACGAACGAGACGGCGGGGGCTTCGCTATTGGATGCCTTGCGCAAGACTTACGATGTGGATCTCTTCCGTTTCGCCAACACGATCAAGCCGCTGGATAGTCTTGACGAGTATGCGAGCCGCTTTGCTGAGGAGGGGCAGCAGACCAATGAGTTCTTCTCCGCATCCGAACTGGCTTTCCGCAGTGAAACGGATATGACGCATTCCCTTGAGGAGGTGCTCAACCAGGTGCCGATTGAGGAGTTGGCGGGGGTACTGATGTTGACGGACGGTCGCCACACGGGGGAGAGTGGTGCGAGTGCCGTGGCGCGGCGTTATGGGCAGGCGGGGATTCCCGTCTCGACCCTTGTCGTGGGCGGCACGAAGGCTCCGATGGATATTGCACTTGCCTCGGTCCGAGCGCCGGAATCGGTCTTTCTCGGGGACAAGGTTCGGGTAAACGCCATTGTCCATGCGACGCAGGCAAAGGGGCAGAAGACGGTTATTCGCCTATTGGCGGGCGAGAAGGAGATTGCCTCGGAGGAGGTGGCGTTCGATTCCGATGATTTCGTCAAGGAGATTCGCTTGACGGACGAGCCTGAGGTACAAGGTGTCAACCACTACACTATACTCCTTGATACGATTGAGGGGGAAAAGTACATAGCAAACAATCGTTGGGATATCAATGTTTCGGTCTCGGACGATCGCACCAATGTATTGCTGGTCGACAAGACGCCGCGCTGGGAATACCGCTATCTGCGCAACCTCTTCTACGGTCGCGACAAATCGGTTCATCTGCAATTCGTCCTCTTCGAGCCTGACACCATCCGCGATCAGCAAAAGGCCAAGCCGGTCGCCGCTTCCGCGTCGCGAAAATTCGGTGATGCTGAGGCGCACGCCCTGCCGGTCTCTCGCGACGAATGGCGCAAGTTCGACGTCATCATTCTCGGCGATGTCGGTGAAGATGTCCTGACCGATAAAGTCGTCGAAAACATCCGCTACTGCGTCGAAGAGCGTGGTGCTCTTTTGGTCGTGATTGCCGGACCGGAACGAATGCCCTTCAGTATTCGCAAGAAGAGTTTCGGGCAACTCCTTCCCATCCTCTACCGCGCCAATTCGGAACCACATCGCCGCCCTCCAGAAGAGGCTTACCGCTTCACCTTGACTGCCGCCGGGCGCGCGCATGATGTTCTGAGACTCTCCTCCAGCACCTACGAAAATGAGCAGATTTGGAAGGATATGCCCGATTTCCACTGGCGTATCCAGCCTGCCGGCATTGCCCCCGGAGCGGAGGTTCTCGCCTATGCCGAACCCATTGAATCGACCAAGACCGAAACGGCGGCAAATCAGACCTACGCAGACGACCCCACCGCCGCCATTCGCCACCTGGATGCCTTGAAAGAGCGCGAAGCCCGCAATGCACTGATAGTCGCTCGTTCGCAAGGACGAGGCAAAGTCTTGATGCTCAATACCGACCGGACTTGGCGCTTCCGCTACCGCACGGGCGATACGCATCACCATCGTTTCTGGGGGCAGATTCTCCGTTGGGGCATAGGCGAGAAACTCCGCTCGGGAAACTCTTTTGTCCGCCTGGGGACTGACCGCCTCAGCTACACGCCCTATGAACCCATCCGCGTCTTGGCAAGGCTTGCGGACCACTCCTTTGCACCAATCACCGACGCCTCCGCATCGGTCACGCTGCTCTCGCCAGATGGCAAGAAAATGCGCAAGGTCTCGCTTGAATTCCGCCTCGATTCAAACGGGATTTACGAGGCGGAAATGGAGCCTCTTTCCCAGCCAGGAACCTACACGCTTGAGTTCAACTGCCCTGCGGCCGAACGCCTCCTCGCCCAGCATTACCCGGTTGGGCTCAAGACGCAATTCATTGTGGTTGCCGCCCGTCGACCGGCCGAGTTCGTTGACGTCACGGCAAGCGCGGAACTACCTGCCATGCTGGCAGAATGTTCCGGCGGACGCGTCGTCGAGCCGGGCGACGCATTGGATTTGGCAAATGCCTTCGGTGAGGGAAGGCGCACATTGGTCGACCGCGTCGAGTTTAGCCTCTGGAACTCATGGCTGTTCTTCTTTGTCTTCGTGGGATTGCTCAGCGGCGAGTGGATTCTGCGAAAGCGTGCGGGGCTGGCGTAAGGAGCAGGAATATGGAACACGAGGTGTCATTCAAGGATTTGCCGCCCGAGATTTCCCGTAAACTCAGGCAGTCAGCCAATCGCATCCGTCGCATCATCTTCTTGCGGGGGCTAATGGCAACCCTGGCCACCGGGTTGATTGCATTGCTGACCATTATGGGCATCGATGCGGCCGTAGTGATTTACAGTTCCCTTCTGCGTTGGTGCTTTACCCTCTGCGGCTTGGGTTGCGTGGGACTGTGCGCCTGGTTGCTGCTGGTCAAGCCCATGGCACGGCGCTTTACGCCGGCACAGTTGGCCGCTTTGATCGAGGCTCGCCACCCGGAACTTGAGGAGCGGATTTCGACAGTAGTCGAGTTGCTGTCTATGCCCGAAACACGCGAAAGAGGCTCGCAGCAGCTTGTGGAGGTCTTGAAGGAAAGCGCGGAACTCGATATCAAGGGTGTTTCCCCTAGGCGCGAGTTTACGGGGCGGACGATTCGAGCCAAATTGGCCCTTGCATTGGGCGCATTCTTCATCCTGGCTTTGCTCATTGCCATCTGGCCGCGCCATGTCGGGCGCCTCCTGGTGCGGGCAGTCGTGCCTAGTGCGGAAGTCAGTAATGTTTACGCGGACAATGTGACGGTTTTCCCCGAAGACGCTATGGTTTTGACTGGCGAGCCTCTAGAGATTTCCCTCAAAGTTGTAGATGGATTCCCCGGCCAAGCTAATCTTCTGCGCGAGGTGGTTGTTGATGGTGAGAAGCGCGAAACTACCGAACGGATGCGCCAGGTAGATGGCGAGGAAGGTGCGGCCCGAGGTGACAGGGTTTACCGTCTTTTGGTTCCATCTGTTGACCATCCTTTCAGGTATCGGGTTGCTTGCGGCCATGCACTGACGCGGTACTATCGAATC
>JBJFGP010000188.1:0-2186 GCA_051892815.1 Kiritimatiellia bacterium
AAATTTGGGGCAGGATGTCGACCTCCTGAATGGCCTCGACATGGGCGACATTCTCTTCGACGGGATTGTAGACGGCGCTGCCGACGGTGCCTTCGACGATGAGTTGGTTTTGGATGGCGAGGGCGGCGGCAGAACCGCTTCCTTTGGCGTATTTGGCGGCGAGATCGTGGCCGAAATAGCCGATGGCGGTGAAGCAGAGGGCGGTCAGCGTCCAGCAGAACGCGCCGGCTGCTTTGCTCTTGAGGGTGGATTGTTCTTGGGCCATTTTACTTCTCCCTGTAGCGGATGAACGATGTCTCCATCGCGTCGAAAACCTTGCCGACGAGGGTCGGCAAATCAAATTGTCTGTCGTGGAAATACCACCCTTTGACGATGCCGAACCAAGAGCCTCCGAAGGCGACGGCAAGTTCGGACGGGGGGATGAGCAGGTCTGCCTCGCCGGACTCGACGAGGCGGTTGAGTTCCTGTTCGATGATTTCGTGCGGTCCTTTGGTCCGGTTGCGCAGCCGCTGGCGCAGTTCGAGCAGGAGTTCGCTCGAGAGTTCGACCTGGAACTCGAAGAGGTAGAAGAGTTTCCGCGCGAGCTCGTGCTCCATAATGTGGCGGGACCAGCGCACGAAGTACTCTTTGATGGAGCCTCGCGGAAAGGCCTTCGGCTCGCCCAACGCCTCCAGGCGCAGATTCGTCGCCAACAGGATCAACTCGGTCAGCAGGTCGGGCTTGGTCTTGAAGTGCCAGTAGACCGCCCCTTTGGTCAACTCCAGCCGCTCGGCAATGTCCTCGAAGGTGGTGCGCGCATACCCCTTTTCGGCAATCAGGTCGACTGCCGCCGTCAGAATCCGGTTGCGCGTCTCGAGCGCCTCTTCTTTCGATTTCCGTGCCATAGTGACTGGCGCGAATTATACATACTTACCGGTTGGTATGCAAGCAATTTCGCTCGCGACCGCAGGAAAAAGGTGCGTACGGTCGGGTATCGCTCCTAGACACCTCAGGAAGAGACTCCTGGCAAGGAATTCCTGCGGCAGGTGCCTACCCGTCGGTCCCGCTCCTGCCTACCTTTTCCGCGCGCGACTGCAGCGGAGGCCTCCCCTTCCCCGGGCGGATGCGCTAGGCGTAGAGGATAATGATGGCGGCAAGGGTCAACGGCTCGCGGCCATCGTTGCGAAGCGCGTGCGACTCCCCCTTGCCCGTGAGAATCGCATCCCCCGCCGAGACCGACTGCGCCTCGCCCTTGTCGTCCAGAACCGTCCCCGCGCCCGAGAGAATGAGGTAGATTTCATCCTCCCCCTCATGGCGGTGCAGCCCAATCGAACTGCCCGGCTGGAGCGTCAGGCGGTTGCACATCCGCACCTTCGCCCCGAACACCTCCGGCTTGAACCACTTCTCCACCAGAACCGCCCCCTCACCGCCCCGCATCGCAGGGCAAATCGACGACTCCAACCGGTTCGACTTCGCAATCATTTCCAACCTCCTGTATCAATCCGAACGCGCTAGAAGCGGGCGTTGAAAACCGGCATGAAGGGCACCTCGCTGTCGAGATAGAGGTTCACCAGCCCCAACTGCGCGCCATGCCCGAAACGGTTGATATTGACCACGCCAATCTGCAGCGAGTCGCCGCCCGCGGCATAGTTCACCGCCCCGACCTGCACCCCCGAAAAGTTGTCGCCTACATTGACCGCGCCAATCTGGACGCCCGCCAATTTGTTGGCATTGTTCACCCCCGCGACCTGCATTCCCCCGCCCGTCGCGGCATAGTTGTAGATGCCCGCGGTCTGGATTCCATAGAGCAAGATGTCGTCATTGTAGAGCCCCGCCGCCTCGATGCCGTACATGGCCTGGCAGGCGCCGCCGACAAACAAATTGACCCTCAGGCCGCACACCATCTGAGCCGACGGCAACTGCGCCGCGTCGACCAGACCAATCATCAGCGGCGTCCAGCCGATGTGCGCGTTGGAGAGCGACGAGACGGCAGCCGCGCCGGCGGCTCCTACGATGATCCCCGCAGCCGTGGCGGCCAGCGCGTGGTCGTGGTGGTGGCGGGCCTGGAGCGTCGGAGCCAAGGCGGCAATCATCAACAAGGCAAGCAATCGTTTCACGGGTTGATTCCTTTAGGGATTGTAGGGTTTAAGATAGACGCCGTGGGCGTCGGGGTTGACCAGTTGGGTGCCTGCAAGGTGGCGCACGAG
>JBJFGP010000189.1:0-2185 GCA_051892815.1 Kiritimatiellia bacterium
GATAACCAAGTCGGCGGAGGAGTAGGCAGCACCCATATCCGCTATAAAGGGCGAAACGAGGTGGCGAATGCCTGCCTTTTCGTAGCGGGCTTCCAAATCCGCGGCATCGGTTGGTCCGCATTGGTGAATCACGCGGATAGATTCGGATGGAAGCGTGCAAAGGGCATCTGCGGCCAATTTGTTTACCGCGCGAGCCCCTTGGCTACCGCCGGTAATCAAGATGGTAAGGTGGGCATCATTTGGGGGAAAATCAGGCAATGGCGGACGACCGAACACGCTAATCCGCACAGGCAACCCGGTGCAAGAAACCGTCCGACCAGGAAAACAGTTTCGGGTCGAAGGGAAACTCACGGCTATATGGGACGCGAACCTAGCGAGGAAGCGGATGGCTTTGCCCGGAACGGCATTGGCTTCGTGCAGGTTGACGGGTATATGGAGGATGCGAGCGGCCAGAACTGGGGGAAGACTGGTGTAGCTACCCATGGCAAGGAGTGCGTCTGGCTTATTCCTTCGAAGTTCCCGGATGCAATGTAGGACGACGAGTGGAATGCGCAACAGACCTTTGGCGTTGAGTCTTGGCGCACCGGTCTCGAAGATGGCTCCGTCCCAGTCGTGTTTAGTCGAATCTTCGATGGCCCGTCCCGAGAACCAAACGGTGACCTTGTGTCCTCTCTTTTTCAGGGCGTTTGCCACAGCCAAGCCTGGAAAGACATGGCCGCCAGTGCCGCCGCAAGCGATTACGAAGTTCATTTGGAGATTCCTTAGTGTGATGGTGTGCGGCGGTTGCGAATGGAACGAAGTGCAACTTGGAACGCCTGGAAATCCTGGGGCATCGCGAACCGCAGAAGTGCAATGTAGAGGATTGCAGCCAAGGTGCCTGCGAGCGCCAACCAAAGCAGCCTTGCCAGTTTCGTGGAGTCAGTCGATGAGGTCTGGAGCAAGAGCCAGGCAGCCCCGACGGAAAGGAATGCGCAGAGGGTCGCCTTGAGTGCTGTCGGGAGAATTGCACGCCACGAAATCATCGCGTGGCGACGGTTGAGAATGCGGGTCGAGGTGAGCACATTGACGAGGCTGCACAAGACGGTTGAGAGGGTCAACCCAACATGTTTGAAAGGCGAGGGGAGGAGGAAGACGGAGACCAGGTTGAGCGCGAGGTTGAGCCCGATGCAGGCGATGCTGATCTTCATCGGTGTGGACGAGTCTTTCAAAGCAAAAAAGATTGGCGTGACGCATTTTTGGGCTGAGAAGATGAACATCCCCGGGGCAAAGGCCAGTACGGACAAACCGGTATAATAGAGCGAGTCGGCACCGAACTTTCCGTTCGGCCAGACATAGACCGCATCGGTCAAATGCCACGGCAGAAGGGTCATCGCCATCAGTACCGGCGCGGTAATCATCGACAAGTGGCGGAGGTTCTCCGACAGGGCGGATCGAATCGCCTGGAAGTCGTCCAAGGCGGCTGCCCGGCTGTAGACCGGCAGAAGGACGGTTGCGAACGCGGTCGAGAACATCCCCAGCGGCAGGTAGGCGATTCGATCGGCATACTCCAGTGCGGCAGGTGCCCAGGTCTCGGCATGAAAGGCTAGTACGCCATCGAGGCACATGTTGATTTGATCGAGACCCGATCCTAGTATGGTTGGGGCCAGAAGGGTTAGTACCTGCTTGACCTTGGGCTGAGCAAGCGCACGACGGAATGCGTAGCAAGGGCGCAGACGCAAACCTGCCCGGTGGAGTTCGGGAAGTTGGAAGAGCAGTTGCACCACGCCGGCAAAAAGGATGGCGAAGGAGACAAACTGTATCCGAATCAGTTCCTCCTTCGAGATAAATGGGCAGATGACCAGCGCAGCCCCCCAGACGATGTTGAGCACGCAGGGGGTTAGTGACGGAATGGTGAAGCGGTCGACGGAATTGAGCATCCCCGAAAGGATGGCCGTTTGACAGATCAAGAGCGCGTAGGGGAGCATGATGCGCGCCAGAAAGAGAATCTGAACCCAACGGGAACCATCCGGCAACCAAGTTTCAACCAAAAAACTGACCGCAATAGCCGACGCAACCAGTACCGAGAGCACAATGCTTTGCAACCCGGCTACCATTCCGGCAAAGCGCGTCGCAGATTCCTTTCCCTCCTTGAGAAGCGTTTCGCTGAAGACCGGAATAAAGGCATTGGTCAGCGCCCCCTCGCCAA
>JBJFGP010000190.1:0-2178 GCA_051892815.1 Kiritimatiellia bacterium
CGAGCTCTACCGGGCCAGGCTGAAGGTGTCCGAGCTGTTCGAGGACTAACCCCCACCCCCCACGACGCAAGCCGCCACCACGGCGGCGCAGCGTCCAACGCACGCCATAACTTCGAACCACCCCCAACTGAAAGAGTCCAGAGAAACTCAGTTTTTCTGACAGGGTCCAGAGTCAGCTCCCCGCGTCCCCCATATTCCCAAACCGCACCCCACCCACACACACGACGCAAGCCGCCACCACGGCGGCGCAGCGTCCGACGCACGCCATAACTTTGAACCACCCCCAGCTGGAAGAGTCCAGAGAAACTCAGTTTCTCTGGCGGGGTCCAGGGGCAGCGCCCCTGGAGGGAAAATTTATGAAAATTGCGAAAATCAGTTGCCTTTTTCGACCAACCATGCTATAATACTTCATGTGTGTTTGATACTTAAGGAGGATGTTCCATGACTGCTTTGTCGATTATCATTGATGTTGTTCTGATTCTCATTTCCATCGTCCTGATCGTCGCCGTTCTGATGCAGCAGGGTCAGCGGCAGGGCTTGGGCGCCATCGGCGGCGGCGCGGAAACCTTCCTTGGCAAGAATAAGGCGAGCACGGTCGACGGTCGGCTGAAGACCATCACCAAGATCGCCGCTGTCGTCTTCATCGTGCTGGCAATCGTGGCCACCATGGTCACTTCCCGCATCACCGATGTCTCCACCAGCACCGGCACGGACACCGAGGTCACCGACACGGCGGACGAGACCACCGAGGATGAGACGACCGACACCGCTGCGGACGACACCGAGGACGCCGCTTCCGACGAAGACGCCGATGCTGCCGAGGCCGAGCCCACCGAGGAGCCCGCTGCCGATGCCACCGAGGCGCCCGCCGAGGATGAGGCTGCCGAGCCCACCGCCGAGCCCGAGGCCTGATTTCCGCATTCAAACCGCGCTGGAAATTCCAGCGCGGTTTTGTCATGCCCGCCCGCAGTATTTTGTGCTTGACGAGCCCCGCGGGGAATGCTATACTCAGGCCAACGCGACACCTGTCAAACTGAAAACGCACCGCGCAAAGGGAGGTAATCCTCATGGTCAAGCCCCGCTACACGATCTACAAAACCCGCACGCCCATCCTGATTGACGGCAAGCTCGACGGCAAGATCTGGGACAAGGCGCCCTGGTCCGACCGCTTCATCGACCTCGTCTCCGGCGAGCCAATCATCTTCGACACCCGCGTGAAGTGCCTGTGGGACGACGAAAACCTCTACATCGCCTTCCGCGCCGAGGAGCCCTTCGTAACCGGCCAGCTGACCGAGCGCGATTCCATCATCTTCCGCGAGAACGATCTCGAAATCTTCCTGGGCGACGGCGACACCTATTACGAGCTGGAGGTCAACGCCCGCAACACCGTCTACGAGGTGTTCTACATCTGGCGCGACGCCTATGTGAAGAACGGCTGGAGCAAGCGGCCCGAATACGACCTGCTGGCCACCGAGGCCCGCACCTTCGGCGGCAACCATGACCGCACGGTCGACCACTTCTGGACCGGCAACCACCCCCGCGGCGACAAGTTCGCCTTCATCCACTGGGACTATCCGGGGCTGAAGACGGCCGTGCATGTGGACGGCACCCTCAACGACAACTCCGACATCGACAAAGGCTGGTCGCTGGAGATCGTGCTGCCCTGGAAGGGCATGGCGGATCTGGCCGGCGGCAGACCCATTCCGCCCCGGGAGGGCGACCTGTGGAAGATCGGCTTCTATCGCTTCGAGCAGCTGCGCAACGCCGGTGAAAACGTCTCCTGCGGCTGGGGGCTCGACATGATGGGCGACGGCGACAACCACAAGCCCGAAAAGTTTTCCGACTGCCTTTTCTCCGAACACTATGTCGAGGATCTGTGATCCCGCCGAATCCCCCGCCCGCCGCCGCGGACAGGGGATTTCATTTGGCTTTTACTTGACAAAACGCCCGCTCACCGTCTATAATAGATATTGCATTGAAGGAAAGTATTAAGCGCTTGACTGCGTCCACAGAGAGCCGCCGGTTGCTGAAAGGCGGCGTCGCACCGCGCCGAACTCGTTCCGGAGCATCCCGGTGTAATGCCGGGCGGGCTGCCCCGTTACAGGCGTTCGAGCGGATTCCCCTGGAATCAACGAGAGTGGTACCGCGAAAGGCATGTCCTTCCGTCTCTTATGCAGA
>JBJFGP010000191.1:0-2161 GCA_051892815.1 Kiritimatiellia bacterium
AGGGGCGGGAGATGCGGTGGGTGATTCCATCGCGTGTGGTGTACTGGTAGCCGCCGAGGATGCTCTCGCTGGCGAAGCCGCTGTTGCCCTTGTTGTCGCGGTAAATGACACTGTCGCCGAGGCGGGAGAAGGTGCAATCGTGTCCGGTATTGAGGTCGTGCACGCGCACGCCACAGGGGGATTCGAGGACGGTTTGGTTACCGCCGTTGCTGTTGGTGTAGCGGATGAATTGCCCGAATGCGATCGGGGCGGAGAGGAGGGCGAGCAGCAGGATGGATTTGGTCATTGTGATGCCTTTCTGGTTGGGTTTCTGGTGTGGAATGAGGAATGCTATTTCAGAAGAGAGTGCCGGACGACAACAGGGGCGGAAGGCTCAGACTGGAGAGGTCGCCATCGGGGTTGATGGGCATGGCGCCGTCACGAATCTGTTCGCGGTTGAGGTTGTAGCCGCGGAGGTTGCCGTGGCGGTTTTCATTGTAGATGGCGGCACGCGGGATGCGGCATTTTTTGGCGGTGTCGAGGGCGTTGGTGGAGCCGGAGTCGTAGCGCTTGTCGATTCGGGAGTCGGCCTTGGAGTAGCTGGCGGCGAGGATGACGCAGGATGAGAAGATGGCCTGGAGGCGGTCGCGTTGGGTGTAGCGGATGAGGCGGTCGCGCTGGGTCCTGGGCTGGGCGTAGTATTCGCTGACGAGCAAGCCGCCGGAGTCGACGATTTCCTGGGCGAGGGCGCGGTTGGAGCGGGGGTTGATGTCGTTGAGGGGGGAGGCGAGGATGGCGACGGTTTGGCCTTTGGCGTCGAGGGCGGCGCGGTGTCCCTCGGTGTCGCAGCCTCTGGCGAGACCGCTCACGATGCAGTAGCCCTGGCGGAGGAGTTCATTGGCGACGCGGCGTTCGTCGGCGAGCATGGACTCGTCGGGTTCGAGCATTCCAATCAGAGCGACATTGCGTTCGGGGGAGGCGATGAGGGAGATGTCTCCCTTGTAGAAGAGCGCGAAGGGCTTGTCGCTGTCCTTGACCTCCCCGGCGAGTTGCGGGAAGTCGTCGTCGCCCGCGACGGTCACGCCGTCGATGGCGTCGCCCAAGGCTTCGATGGTCTCGCGGATTTGGGCGCGCCTGGCCTCGAAGCGCCACTCGTAGGATTCTCTGACGGTCTCGCGGATTTGGGCGCGCCTGGCCTCGAAGCGCCACTCGTAGGATTCTCTGACGGTCTTGAGGATTTGATCGAGCGGTTCGTGGAGGAGCTTTTGGATGGCGGCTTTGCCGATGCCGGGATAGGTCTCGGCGGCGAGTAGATTCAGGGCGCGTTCGGAGATGGTTTTCATAGCAAGGAGTTCCTTCCGCAGATAGGCAGATTATAGCACAATTCCTGTCAAGGAATCAGTCAAAAGGGTTGTTAGATTCGACGGCTGTTCTCGGGCGGATTTTGAGCGGGCCGTCGTCGAGGTAGCGCATCCGCCGCTTGATGGTCGCGACCATCGACTCGTAGCGGCGGCAGCAGCGGAGAAACTCGCGACAGGCCTCCTCCGTCGTGCGGTCGAAGTCCTCCGCCGTCCACACCAGCAGTTGCGGCAGATAGCCCGCCGGAATGCGCTCGGCATAGGGGTCGCGTCGCCCGGGGAAGGTGGGGTCGAAGTCCGTCAGCCACCAATCCTCGAATCCGTGGAGCAGGGACTGGGCCTTCTCGAACTCGTCCGCGAACTCGTGCAGTTCCTGCGTATCCGGGCGAGGCGCTCGAAAGGGCGTGTACGCCGTCTCCGTCGAGCTCCGCTGCTCCTGCTCCAGAGTCTCCTGCCGCTCCTTTTCTCGGGCGTGGGCGAAGGCGTTCCGGTTCAACGCCGAGACGATGTAGGTGTGCGCCGCCGCGCCCATATCCTCGTTTCCGTCGAACGCCGAATAGAGCCGGCAGACCAGTTCGAGCGGCAGTTGGTTCAGGAACGCCGTCTGGTACCGATGCCAGATGTCGTTGACCGCGTTGCGGAACATCAAATCGTCGAGATTCGGTGGAATCGGATGCTTGTTCATGGCTACTTCCCTAGGCGTTTCTTGAGATGCTCGATGAAAAGGTCGCAGATTTTCTTGTCCTTCTCGTAATCCGGCCGCGGTATACTCAACTGATCCATCCAGGCAAAAGGATTGTCCGAATTCGTTGCTTCCTTCTCCG
>JBJFGP010000192.1:0-2154 GCA_051892815.1 Kiritimatiellia bacterium
CAGGTTCAGCTTTCGGGCGCGATTCAGGCAGACCAGCAGGTCGGTCAGGCACGCGCCGATCATGCCGGTGGCGCCGGTGACCATGACGGCGGCGTTCCGAAGCGCGCTTGTGTCGGGCAGGCGGCCGCAGACGGCGGCGAGGTCCTGCTGATAGAGCGGATGCAGCGGGTTCATGCGCGATCCTCCTCGGAGACGATCCGGGCGCGGATGTTGTGCAGGGAACCGCGGCTGCCCTCGGGGGGCGGGGTCATGTAGTCGCCGTAGAGGCCGCGGAGGTAGGTGTCATAGCCGATGGGCGCGGGGAACGGTTCGCCCTCGAAGGTCACGTCCACGCTGCCGCGGAAGACCTCGGCGGGCATGCGCTCGCGGCTGCCGTAGTGGGTGATGACGCACACGCCGGCGTACTTCGCCTTGTCGAAGGAGAAGCGGGCGGCGGCGCGGTTGAGGCCGTAGGCGTAGTTTTCCAGCGGACGCAGTCCGGTCAGCGCCATCAGCGGGCGCTTGAGCCACTTCAGCCGCTCGTCGGGATAGAGATCCTTCTTGCGCGCGCATTTCAGGAGAATGTCGTGCAGGCGAATCCACTTGAAGAAGAGGTCGGACAGACGGGGGTTGGTGGGCAGGCCCTCGATGGGGAAGATGTCCAGAAACAGCGTCCGGGTGCGGGCCTTCTGCATGCCGCTGTCGTCGATGGCGGTGTGGTTGTCGTGGATGCGGATCCAGGGGAAGGCGTAGTCCCCGGCCATTTTGGGAAAGGCGAGGGAGTAGCGGCGGGTCATGTATTTGGGCGCGGCGGCGAGGAAGCGCTCGAAGTCCGGGCGGGGCATCATCAGGTCGACGTCGTCGTCCCAGGGGATGAAGCCGTGGTGGCGGACGGCGCCGAGCAGCGTGCCGCCGGAGAGGAAGTACTGAATGTGCTCGGCCTTGCAGATTTTATCCACGAAGCGGAGCATGTCCGCGAGGATGGCGTGGATTTCGTCAAGAGAGAGATATTGGGTGTCCATGGTGCCTCATTTCTTCGCGCGAAGGGAGCGCGGATGATCATTTCTGCAAAAGCAGCAGGGCCTTGAAGATTTCGAGGTCGTCGGGGGTGGTGAGCTTGATGTTTTTTTCGGAGCCGGCGCAGAAGTAGACGGTTTCGCCCAGCTCGACCATGAGGGTGCAGGAGGCGACGGAATTGGTGATTCCGCGCTCGAGCGCGCGGCGATGGGCGTTGCAGATGACGCTGAGGGGGAAGCCCTGAGGGGTCTGGGTGCGCTTGAGGTTGTCGCGGGGGTAGGTGGAGTGGGTGGAGATCTGGTCGGTGGTTTCGAGCATGGCCTCCTGACAGGGGATGGTGACGATGGCGGAGCCGTGTTCGCGGACGGTGGCGATGCAGCCGGAGATGATGTCCTGGGAGACCATGGGGCGGATGGCGTCGTGGATGAGCACGAGGTCGGTGGGGGAATAGTGCTTTTCGAGCTCGAAGACGCCGTTGCGGATGCTGGACTGGCCGTTTTCGCCGCCGGGGATGATGTGTTTGAGCTTGGTGATGCCGTATTGACGGGCGTAGGCGGAGAGGATGGATTCCCAGCCGTCGACGCAGACTACGGCGATGACGTCGATGTCGGGGTGTTTTTGGAAGGCCTCCATGGTGTAGGCGATGACGGGCTTGTCGTGGATGGTGAGGAACTGTTTGGGGATTTCCTGGCCCATGCGCATTCCCCGGCCGCCTGCGATGATCAGTGCGATGTTCATGTGCTGACCTCCCTGAAGTAGAAGTGGATTTACTTCGATTATAGACGGATTGGGGTGGTTTGTCAATAATGAGAGAAAAGAGTGGAAGAGCCCGCACGCGGCAGCAAAAGAGGGGTCCAGGGGGAATCATTCCCCCTGGCGGGGTGCAGGGGCAGCGCCCCGCCGGGTCCGGGCAGAGCCCGGAAGAGGGAGAATCCAAGGAACCTCAGGTTCCTTGGCAGGGTGCAGGGGCGGCGCCCCTGCCGGGTCCGGGCAGAGCCCGGCGTGCCCCCGCGCGCCCGAACCCAAAAAACTTGCGTGAAATAAAGGCCAAGTTCTGCGCAAAGTTCCCCTGCGTGCAAGCGAGGGCGCGCACTAACTCGCGTGCGAACTTGAAAATGAAAAAGAGCCATAAGCGATTTTTTCATTTTCAAGCAGCCG
>JBJFGP010000193.1:0-9946 GCA_051892815.1 Kiritimatiellia bacterium
CTTGTTTCAATTCGCGCCCGTCGTGTGACGGGCGACTTAGAAAGTCCGAACCGATACCGAGCAGTGACAAAGTTTCAATTCGCGCCCGTCGTGTGACGGGCGACAGGCGAATCCGCAACTTTAGGTTATCCGTAAGCGGGTTTCAATTCGCGCCCGTCGTGTGACGGGCGACCGTTTTTCCAGTTGCCCGGGAGGCGCAACGCGGGTTTCAATTCGCGCCCGTCGTGTGACGGGCGACTACGACCGCCAGCACCAAAAATCGCACGCACGCACGTTTCAATTCGCGCCCGTCGTGTGACGGGCGACTGCCAACCAGAGAAGGTGTGTCAGTTCGTCCTCTAGTTTCAATTCGCGCCCGTCGTGTGACGGGCGACAGCGCGCCCGGCGGCGCGGCTGACATCGCGATCGGGTTTCAATTCGCGCCCGTCGTGTGACGGGCGACTCGTAAGCGACCGTCCCGGGCACCGTGTTGTGCTCGTTTCAATTCGCGCCCGTCGTGTGACGGGCGACAGGCCGCCGCGCTGGCGTCCGTCAATGACAGCTTGTTTCAATTCGCGCCCGTCGTGTGACGGGCGACTATTTCTTATGATGGCAAGCCAGCCTCCAGGTGGTTTCAATTCGCGCCCGTCGTGTGACGGGCGACCGCCCGCGGCGTCGACCCTCGAGCGCCACCGACGTTTCAATTCGCGCCCGTCGTGTGACGGGCGACAAAGAGGCCGCCGAACTTGCACGCCAAAAGGCGGTTTCAATTCGCGCCCGTCGTGTGACGGGCGACATCTAGTCTAGAGCCGGTTGGTATGGTCAATGGCAGTTTCAATTCGCGCCCGTCGTGTGACGGGCGACACGGAGTGTCGTATCTTAGTAATCACGATATTGCCGTTTCAATTCGCGCCCGTCGTGTGACGGGCGACCGCAAAATCAGCCTTTGAGGCACTGCCTGCCGAGTTTCAATTCGCGCCCGTCGTGTGACGGGCGACTTGACGGGGGTAGTACCACCTCCGAGGTATTCGGTTTCAATTCGCGCCCGTCGTGTGACGGGCGACACGGCACCGAAGCCATCGGACAGACCCCGCACGGTTTCAATTCGCGCCCGTCGTGTGACGGGCGACGCCCAGCCCAGCCCGCGGCGTCAAAAAGCCGGGTCGGTTTCAATTCGCGCCCGTCGTGTGACGGGCGACCTCTACCCCTACGCCAAAATCCCGATCGACTTTGTTTCAATTCGCGCCCGTCGTGTGACGGGCGACGTTTACATTGGGCAACCGTCAGAAGAGAAAGAAGTTTCAATTCGCGAGAGAAAGAAGTTTCAATTCGCGCCCGTCGTGTGACGGGCGACGAGAACGCGTTCGAAGGGCGGATGTTCCTCGATGTTTCAATTCGCGCCCGTCGTGTGACGGGCGACCGCTGTCTATGGAGTTCCGAGGCGGGTATATCGTGTTTCAATTCGCGCCCGTCGTGTGACGGGCGACAGCGGTTTTCCTGCACGTGGATGGTATGTTTGTGTCCCACGGGCAGGGAAACTGGTGGAAAGTGTAGCAAATGGGACGGTTTTTGTCGAGGTTTTTCGGTGGTTTGGGTTGTCAAAGAGCGTTTTTTGTCGCGAACCTCTTGGGGGGGTGATGTGGATATGGGGTTCGCGGATTGGAGTGGAATTAGATGATAAGCAGGTCTGTGGCTGTGTCGAGGGTAGGTTTGGCTCCGTAGTGTATTATTCTTTCTTTGTAGTTGTTGCCTAGGTTGTAGTATCGGAGGCTGTCTTGTTTGGGGTCGCAGGTGGCTTCGAGTTTGGCTTTGAGTGTGAGCCATTGGGTCCAGTCGAGGTGGCATTCGAAGACGGAGTTTTGGACGCGGGTGCCCCAGTTTTGGCAGAGTTTGGCGACTTGGCGGAGGCGTTTGCGGCCTTCGGGGGTGGTGGTGGAGACGTCGTAGCTGATGAGCATGAGCATGGGTTATTTGACGAGGTAGGGTGGGTAGGTGTCGAGGTCGCCGCGGAGGTGGCGGGCGAGGAGGAGGGCTTGGATGTGGGGGAAGATGCCGAGGGGGGCGCGTTCGTTGAGGAAGGGGTGGATGATGGTGTCTTGTTTCTTTTTCTGCCAGGCTTGGAGGACGCGTTTGCGGGGTTCGTCTTTGAGGGTGACGATGCCGGTTTCGGCGATGGTGAAGTCGTGGGCACCGAGTTGGCGGAGGTTGACGAGTGAGAGGGCGAGTCGGTCGCAGAGTGGGGCTCTGAACTCTTCCATGAGGTCGAGGGCGAGGCTGGGGCGTCCGGGGCGGATTTCGTGGAGGCAAGCGATTTGGGGGTCGAGCCCGACGCTTTCGAGTGCGTGGCGACAGTCGTGGGCGAGGAGTGTGTAGAGGAAGGAGAGGAGGGCGTTCATGGGATCGCGCGGGGGGCGGCGTGTACGGCCTTGGATGCGGAAGGTTTCTTCCGGGGGGATAATCATTTCGTTGAAGACGCTGAAGTAGGTGGCGGCGGCCTCTCCTTCGAGTCCGCGCAGGCGGTTGGTGTCGCTGGGGGTGGCGCGGACGCGGGCGACGATTTCGGAGAGGTGTTGGGCGGCAAGGGAGAGGCGCGGGTTTTCGCCGTAGTCGCGCAGGCGCCTCAGGAGGATGTCGCGGCTGTTGAGGAGTTTGGCGGTAAGGATGTTTTGGGCAATGGCGGTTTTCTTTTCGAGTGAGTCGTAGACGCGGACTTGGGCCATGCGCAGGTGGACATTGCCGCTGGTCGGTCCGGTGACTCGGGCGAGGAACTTTCCGTGCTCGGTCAGGAAGGAGAGGGTGACATTGTGTTCGGCGCAGAGGTTCAGCAGCCAGGGGGAGAGGGGTGTCGCGCCGAAGGTGATGACGGAGTCGAGGGCGTGGATGGGTAGGCGGAGTTTGACTTCCCGGGATTGTTCGACGACGAGGGTTTCGCCCTCTTGGCGCAGGTAGGCGTCCGGGGTGGTGACGAAAAGGGTGTTGAGGAGTTTTTTCATGGGGCGTTTTGTTCCAGCCATTGGGCGAGCCAGTCGGAAGCGCTGGTGCCGGAGGTGGCTTTGCGCGGGAGGCAGGTGTCGATGAGCGAGCAGGCTTCGCAAAGCGGGGTGTAGGTCGCGTGGGGCGTCGTGTCGCCACGCAGAAGAGCTCGGACATTGTCTGCCGTCTCGACCGTCTTTTGGCGCAAGGGAGCGTCGAGTTCGACCTCGGTTCGGCGACGCGTGGCGCCTCGATAGAGGATTGCGAAGGGGATGTGGATGTCGAGCATCTCTTCGAGGCAAATGGCTTGCGCGCAGAGTTGGACTTTAGCCGCGTCGCGGAAGTCCTCCTTGCCGCGCTTGTACTCGACAGGAAAGGGCCTCCAAAGCCGTGTCGAGCCCGGAATCGTGGTGGCAATGCGCCTGCCGGTTTCGTCGCGTTCGCATTCCCACTCCCAGAATTCGACGAGGTCGGCGACGCCTGTCAGTCCGTAGCGGTGCGAGACGAGGCGCAAAGCCGTCGCCTGGTGCAATTCCCGCCTGCTCGCCCGGTCGCCGCTATCGACATGCTCGTGCAGGAGTTTACCCGAGGCGGTCAGATAGTTGTCGCTCCAGACCTGTTCGAGGTGTATCAACGCGCATTGGCGGGGGCAAAACAGGTAGTGCTGGAGCGCCGACAAGGGAACATAGTCGGACTCTTGGTAGAGGGGCATAGAATGGTTGGGCATTGCCGCGGGGGGCGGCAATGCCCGTGGTGCGGTTAGAGCATTTCGATGACTTCGACTCCATTAGGGATGGCGCTTCTGTCGATGGTGACATTGTAGTCGGCGAAGGAGCGCGGATAGGTGACGCCTTCTTTCTTGACGACATGCACGGCATCGAAGAGTTTGTTGGCGGGGGCATTGCCGAGTTTGGAACTGTGCTTGAAGACAATCAGCCTCTGGGCGGCCATCAGTCCGCGTGCGGCGGAGCGATCGAGGTCGAACATCGACTTGAGGGCTTCCCAGAAGAGGTCAAGGTCGCCATCGGTGAATCCGGTCTGCTCGGCGATGCAGGGGTTGATGAAACCATTCTCGCGGTAGAGTCCGTATGGGATGGTGAACTTGCGGCCCATCGTGCGGTTGTCTCCGTTCTGTGAAGCGGCTTCCTTCTCGGTCGCGACTGCCATGCGGGTGATGGCGTGTTCACTGGAAAGAACTTGGTCAACCGATCGGGCGAAGGTCATTTGGACGGGGCCTCGGACTTGGCCGCAGTTGCACTCTTTGAGGCTCATCACAGCGCCGAATGTGCGGATATCGAAGAAGTTCGCGCACATCCACTTTTGAGCGTCAATGGTGTTCTTGCCGGTTTTGTCTTCCTTCTTTGCGTCAAGCCCAAGCGCGTCGTAGGCCTTTTTCTGCTGGTTGGTCAGAATGGCTTTTTCGGCGACATAGATGTCGTAGCCCGAGGTCTCACCCTTTGCGAAGTGGACATAGTTGCGGACTTTGCGCTTCAGGCAAACATCGGTGATGAGGCCTTGATTAGTTTCGGGGTCGACGCGGGGCAGGTTGCCGGCATCGGGGTCGCCATTGGGGTTGCCGTCTGCGATATCGAAGAGGAGGACGAACTCGTAGCGGTTCTGGATGGTTTCGTTCTTTGTGTTATCCATGGGATAGCCTTTCTGATTGTGAGGGTTGGTTTAGTTCTGTTCAGTTGTTTGCTTGTCGTCTTTCTTGCGATAGAAGTCGCGCATCTGCTGGTAGTAGCCGATGGCGAAGAGCCCGCGATCCTCTAGCGCGAGGTTGGCGGGGAAGCCTATTGTGGAGTCGAGGTTGTCCATAATCTCCTGGACAGTTTTGTCAAAGAAGATGGCGCGACCGGTCTTTTCAGCCGCGAACTTTTTAAGGTGCTTGCGGAAGAGATTCAGGAGTGTGGGGAAGACGATGCTCGGGGTTGAGGAGGCTGAGGAATAGTACTTGTCGCCGATGCCGGCATTGACATTTCCTAGTGCTTCGTCTTGAGTTTTTTCGAGTGTTGCGAAGAGGCGCCCGAGCAGATAGGGCGTGCTGTGGTTGTCGGGGTTGAGTGACATGGTCAGTTCACCTTTCTTGTAGTTGCGGATTAAAATGGCTTTGATGGTCGCAGCCTGGACATAGGAGACTTTCGAACCGCATTTGTACTTGCCGTTCTTGTCCTGGCAGGAGACATTGATGCGGTTCAAAAGCAGTTGATAGAGCGAGATTGGGTAGGGCTGGTCCTCTGTGACGCTGCGAAGCAATGCCGAGGGAAGTAGCGGCGGAATGTCCTTCGACTCGCGGGCGGTCGTCAACAGGATTTTCCAGAGCGGAATCTCGCTTGGCGTATTTTCCGACGGGCGTTCGATGGCCAGGGCTTCGTGATGTTTCCGGAGTCGCTTGAGCAGCGTCCCGAGGGTTTCGGTGTGCCAGAACTTGATGGCGATGCGGGCGGCATTTGGGGCGATGCCGAGCACGAAGTAGCGCGTGGCGAGGTCTTCGCGTATGGTTTCGACGGGCTTCCCCTTCCGAATGATTTCGAGGTAGTCCTTGAGATGCCCTAGCGTGGTTGCATCCACTGCGGATTCGTCGGTCGGCGTATCCGAGCCGATCAGGCGAGCGAGGCAATTTTCGACAGGACTGCGCTTTTCCGTCCAGAATACGGCGGTTGTGTCGCCTAGGCGCGTCTTGAAGTTGTCATTCCCCAGCAGGAAGTTGAGCGCGTTGTGCGATTTGAATCCCGCGTCTACGGATATTGGCGAATTGAAGGTCTGATCTTTCCCGTAGGAGGTGAACGCCTTTGAGTTGAACGACGCGATTGCACCTCCGCCAACTGCGGTTCCGGGCAGTTTGATTTTGGTTTCCACGGTTCGCGAGAGGGGAACATCGTGTTCTCCCGTAATAAGGCATTCTCCCCGTATCGCGTTGGCACTGTCTGCAGCCATCCGCTCTTTGTCCCATGCTGATAGAATCGCCTTATTTTCGTAGACAGGATTGGCATCACCTGATACCCTGAATATGCCGAAATTGGTGCACACCTTGTCGAGTAATTCCTTGGTACTCGCATCAAACAATCCTGGATTCCACTTTTGCAGAAAGTTGCAGACGGCACGAAGCGGCGTATTCTCAAGTTTGTGCCGCGCGAGAAAATCCAGGTGGTACTGGCGATAGGCAGGAAACAGGACCTCGCGCGCCTTCTGCTGATCTGCATCGCTTTTCCGTGCTCCTTTGTGGTAATACCCGAAAATATAGGCGTCAGAATCCCAGAGAAGCCGGGGCGTCGCGGCAGAACCGCTGGGATGGGCACCTCCACAGACAATCAATGAGCGCGGGTCTTTGTCGATGGTTAGGTCGTTGATTGCCTCCAGGTTTCCGTCTCCGTTGATGACTACCTCGAATGAGATTTTTTGGATGCTGTAGCCATTTCGGGGCAGAGCTTCCCTATAGAGTTCATCCTGGGAGAGACGGTCGTAGAGCTTGACGAGTTCGGCGAGAATCATGCAAGGGCCTCCTTGGAGTCGAGCGGCGGGATGTCGATGACGCCATTTTTCATTATGGCGCGGAAGAAATGGGGTTCGGCGGTGAGTTTCCGCTTGGTGTGTGCGTCGATAATGGCGCCATTCTTGTCCGGGCGATAGACCATATCGTGGAGCATATACCCGAAGTCGCGGTCTTTCTCATCGAGTTCGTTTGGCGGAAGGTCGCTGTCGTGCTCAATGAGGCGGAAGGAGGCGGGGAACTCGCGGCAACCAAAGTAGGGCTGGCTAAAGCACTGACCTTCCTGGGCGCGGCGATTGAAAATGCTGATGTGCTTCGCTTCGCACTCCTCCAGGGATGCCGGTTTGTCGTCGCCACGGTTGAGGCGGCGGTCGAGGACATTGAAGTGTGCCTCGATAAGGTATCCGACATGGGTCAGCAGCAGCGAGGCGCGCTGCTGGCGAGCGGTGTCGCAGCAAAGCCCTTGCCAAGCGATTGGCTCTCCTTGCGAAGAACGCTTGAGTTCCGCGGCGGAGGGCGGCAGCATACGCTCGGAGACCTCGTTGCGGCGCACAGAGGTCCAGCGGATGGGCTTGAGCACGTGGATACGGTCGATTACCCATTCGATTTGGGGTTTCCAGTAGATGGCCGAGACGATGGCGCGAGCGGCGGACGGTGTCATCACATCGTACGAGACGCGCTCAGCCTTCATCTCCGGCCGCGTGAAGAGGGCGTAGTCGCCCCAGACATGGAGTTTGATGCCTTTGCTCATAGTGTTGTGTTCCTCTGTTTTAAGCGAAGAGACCGGAGGTTTGTCCGGTTTTCAAAAGACCGTAATCCCGGGAATAATGCAACTCGGGTGAGGTCAGCACCCAGTAGCGTTCGTGGACAAGTTCGGCGATGGGGCAACCCGTGTCGTCGACCGGGCCCTTGTCGCCGTAGACGGAGATGGTATAGCGCTGAAGTTTGCGGACGATGCCTCTCTGCTCTGCAGGTTCCCACGCTTGGCGGAGGGCTTCGCAGAGCGATGAACTCTCCTGGTCGAAGGGCACGATGAGGGAGGTGGTATGCTCATCAATCAACTTGAAACATTCCCCCGCGTCGCGGAACATGAAGTTGAAAAGATCCTCTTTGGATTGGAGACCGCGTGGCTGCAACTTACCTTGAATATCGTGCCGATCGAGGTAATCAAGGTCAATGGTCCTTTGCCTATCGGCGTAGGAGAGTTTGAAATACTTTTCGACACACTCGGGGGAAAGAGGGGCGTTCTGAAACTCTTCGAGTTCGAGCACTTCCTTCCCAAGTGCCGCCGTCCGACCCAGTTCGCCGGGAAGGGCTTTCTGCCCGTCAACCTGGAAGATGACTACGCGTCCGCAAGGGATTTCCCCTTCTCGATTGCAGCGGCCTGCTGCCTGCACAATGGAGTCGACGCCGGCAATCTCGCGCCAGACGCACGGGAAATCAATATCGACGCCCGCTTCAATGAGTTGGGTGGAGACTAGGATGCAGGGGGCTCCAGTGCGCAACAATTCCCTGGCCCGATTGAGCACTTGGGTTCGATGCACGCCGCACATATTTCCGCTGAGGTGGAGGCAATTGGTTTCGGGTTCGGTTGTGCGCAGCAGAGCGTGCAACTCTTTGGCCCGGGCGCGCGTGTTGACTACGATGAGCACCTGCCGCTCGGTTGCCGCTTTTTGGGCCAATTCCTCAAGCGTCAATGCCTCTTTGAGTAGTACGGCCTGGGCCCGTTTCATACGTTCTGGAAGACGGCGTTCGGGTGAAACGATTGCCCGCACGGGATGGCTGTCATCGGCCAGAGCGGCGGCTTTGAGCAGGGCCTTGTCGAAGAAGACCGGCAGGGTCGCGGTCGAGAGCACGATGGTGGAGCGGTAGTGCGTGTAGAGTTCCTTGAGGCACATCAGGCAGGGCTTGAGCGTGCCCAACGGAATCCCTTGCGCCTCGTCCAGGATAATGACGGATTCGGCGAGATTATGGAGTTTGCGCGCTTTGGAGCTGCGGTGGGTGAGGAGGGATTCGAAGAACTGGACATTGGTGGTGACAACGATGGGCGCGGACCAGTTCTCCGCGACGAGTTTGGAGGTTGAGGTTTCGTGCTCGGGGTCGACGGCACTGTGCACCTCCAGCACATTTTCGCTGCCGAAGATGTTACGGTAAATTTGGGCGGTTTGTTCGATAATCGTCGTGTAGGGAATGACCAAGACGATGCGGCGTTGGTTATTGCGGATGGCGTGGCGGAGGGCGAAATGCATAGCGGCGAGCGTTTTGCCTCCGCCAGTGGGGACTTGGAGCGAGAACAGCCCCGGATTGGAGTCAGCCGCGACAAGGCAATCTTCGCGTATTTCGCGCCGAATGGCCATAATCGGCTCATCCCAGCGCTGGTCGGCTTTGAGCCCTTCGTCCAGTTTGCCGTAGTGCGATTCGAGGCGCTGGGCAAGTGCTTCTAGAGTCGCATAGGGGCGAGCCGCTCGTGCTTTGGCCCGCGCCGCATCCATAAAGGCTTCCGTGTCGAGGAAGTCGGCGTCGACGAGGCAGGAGTAGAGCATCCGCAGGGCGAATGAAATCGAGAACCCTGGCGAACTACTTCCCTGGCAGAGCGGCCCGAACTCCTTGGCTGACTCGCCCTTTAGTGCTTGGAGGTCTGGGAGTTCGGGCTGATAGTCGCCAATCGGTTCTATGCGATGAGACTTGTCTAGTCGACGCTCCAGGGAACTGGGTTTGTCGTCATGACCATTGGGCAGTCCTGCGTGATGCCCGGCGACAAGGTAGGCCAGGAATCGCCCCAGTCCTGGTAATGCGGTTGACTCGTCGAGCCAACGCGCTCCGGCGGTGGAGTGGTCTGGACCGTGTCCAGGGAAATGGTCTCCGGGGGCCTCTTCGCAGTCGCCGCAACGGCGGATGTAGGCTTGAAAGGCATCGGATGCCTTCCCGAGATCGTGGACGGCGCCAATCAACTCTCCGATTCTCGGGGCGCCAAAGGCGGCGGCGAATTCGGCGCAAAGACGCGCGGTATTGCGGCTATGCTCTTGAAGGCTTTGTCCTGCGCCTGAGGAGCTGTTTGGGCTGCTGTGTGCCAGTAAGATAGGGTCAGTATTGGTCATCGTGTGCCTAAAAGGAGTGGTGTTCAGTTTCTAGTGCAAAATGCGTGCCAAGGTTGTTTCGCAAGGTTTTTGATGGTGTACTGCTCAGTTATTAGGCATGCTGCTTGACGACATGAATAAAATAGAGATATTGCGCCCGAGTTCCGATGGGGCAACGATTGCCGCGCCAGGGATGCAATCGTCCCGCCTTGGGCGTAATTATATCACAATTTGCTGGCGCGGTCAGCGGGAAAAATAGGGCTTGCGGCTTTTGTTTTCCTTACGCTGCCCTGGAACTTCTTTTTATTTGGACATGGGGGTGCGTGTCGGTGCACAGTAGGGCAGGGGATGGTCGCCAATGTCCCGAAGTCAGGCAATGATACCGTGTTCGCGGAGGCTCGGCTCGGCGGCGCAAACGGCATCGTAT
>JBJFGP010000194.1:0-2098 GCA_051892815.1 Kiritimatiellia bacterium
GTGTTTATGCCTCATCCGGCATTGGCTAGCCAGGTGGTGCGCACGGGGTTGATGTCCGAGAATGGGTGGCGCGCTTATTTGGATCGATGGCGCCGGATTGGTACGGTCTGGACGGATGGGGACTATTTCGATCTCTTTCGTTCGTCGAATTGTCTGGTCACGGACGGAGAGAGTTTTTTGGCTGAGTATTTGCCGTCTGGGGCTCCGGTGATTGATTTGAACCGCGAGAGCGAGGTGCCTTACTCGGCGTTTGGGCAACGGCTCCGTGCGACCTATTATGCAGCGGCTTCGGTGGAAGATGTAAGAGCCTGGCTGGCGTCTTTGATGCGCGGGGAGGATCCCAAGCGCGGGGAGCGATTGGCCTTGCGGGAACGATTTGTCCCGGCTGAGCGGAGTGCGTGCGAGGCAGTCGTGGAGGGACTGCTGTCGGCCGTCTCTGGCTAATCTTGGGGGCGGTTCGTAGCAATCTTTGGGATGCGGAGGTTGCTATCGGTCGCTCCGATGGGTTGCTAGGTGTCGGGGGAAAAGGTAGGCACCTGTTGGCACAAAGAAATGCGCAGGTTTGGTGGGGGACTATCTTGTCCCCGAACGCGGTGCTGTGTGGCTTGTGCGCGCTGCGATGGACGCGTGTGCCTAGAACTTAGCCAATCTTGTTTGGGGGGAATCAACGGAAGGCACGGTCGATGGTTTCCTGTGCCGGCTTGCGGGCAAATGAGTCGGCAAGGGGCATGACCAGGAGGGGAAGGACCATAGCGACACTGGCGAGCACGGGCGAAAGGGCTTGGGCTTGTGGGCGTCCCATCAGGCTAGCCACGAGCAGGTAGCCGCCATTGCAGACGAACAGTCCGCAGAACATGGCGGTGTAGGCCCCCGCTTTGGTCGCCCCTCTTCGGTAGAGCCCGTAGAGGTAGGGGGCGAGAAAGGCTCCGGCGACGGCGCCCCACGAGAGGGACATGAGGGTGACAATCCAACTGGGTTGGTGCAGGGTCAGCAGAAAGGCGCAGAGAATGAAGAGCCCGCAGAGCAACCGCATCAAGCGGAGGGTTGTCTTCTCGGTGGCGTTGGGATTGAGATAGCCTTTGTAGAGGTCGATGGTGATTGCCGATGCCGAGACAAGCACCAGGGAACTGAGGGTCGAGAGAGAGGCTGAGAGAACCAGCAGGAGAATCAGCAGGAGCATCGGGCGAGGCAGGACGGCGCGGATGAGGTCGGGAACCAGTTTGTCGAAGTCGATGCTTTGAACGCCTCCGGCCAGATTCTTGAGGGCGGGGTAGGCGGTTCCATCGGCAAGAGTCTCAGGCATCAAATGGCTCATTGCGCCCGTGAGGTAGGCCGCGCCGCCGATGACGAGTGCGAAAAGGGTGGTGATGACGGCGCCGCGCGTAATCTCCCGTTCGTCCTTGATGGCGTAGAACTTGTGAAGCATTTGAGGAAGTCCCCAGACGCCAAACGAGGTCATGAAAACCACGGCGGGAAGCACATAGGCCGGCGGCTTGGTGATGTGCAGGGGCGTTTGAGGAGGCATCGCCAGGCGGTCGGCAAGTCTGGCGGGAATATGTTGAAACACCTCGAGCAGCCCGCCGAAATGGTTCAAGAGTGTCAGCAGCATGGCAAGAGAGCCCAGTAGAATCACCCCGCCCAGGATGAAGTCGATTCGAGCGATGGCCTTGTAGCCGCCGAATGTGACATAGAGGAAACTGAATCCCGTGATGACGGCAAGCACGGCAGGGAAGGGGACATTGGCGCCCAGCACAATCTGGAATAGGTGCGCCAGCCCCTTGAAGACGGATGCCGTATAGGGAATAAGAAAGACGAAAATGATGGCGGCAGAGAGTAATTTGAGCCCGTTCGAGGTGTAGCGGACCGAGAAGAACTCGGGGATGGTCATGGCCTGAAGGTTATGCGTCATTCGCCGCGTGCGGCGACCGAGCACCAGCCACGCCAATCCGCCTCCAATGACCGCATTGGCAACCCCGACCCATAGCGCCTGCAGTCCGAACTTCCACCCGAACTGACCCGCGAATCCAACGAATATGACCGCGCTGAAGTAGGCCGCACCATAGGATATCGCAAGGATCCAGGGGCCAAGCGTCCGCCC
>JBJFGP010000195.1:0-9775 GCA_051892815.1 Kiritimatiellia bacterium
GACGAGTTGCGGCAACTGGCCCAGACTGGGGCGTTCAACCATCTCGCATTCAGCAAAGAGGCCTGGAAACAGGCGCCCAAGAGCAAGGATCGTGCATTGCCCGGGCGGGCGCTCGAGATGCTGATAGCCCTCAATGAGGTTTTGTGGTCCATTCTTTTTGAGCAACCAGGGGTAGATGTAGAAAAGGCGTTCAAGGCGAAGACCCCTTTTGAGTATGCCCACGGTGAGGGGAAGCAGACGAAACGGGATTCCAGATTGGCATCCCAGCGGCGTTTCGGTTTCGAAGGCCGGGAGTGGGAGATGTGGTCGCACATCAAATATGGCACGAAAACGGGAAAACTGTTGCGCATCCATTTCGCCATCGACAACGAAGCCAAGCGCCTGATTGTCGGATACATTGGGAATCATATGGACAATTACACTACCCAAAAAATGCACTGACCCCGCCCCCCGAGCACGGTTCCGAAAAGCCCCCAGGAATAACCGGGATGTGGGCTAGACGAGCCACCTATTCATTTCATCCCCAAACTGAAAATATGCCACACGCGAAACTCACCGCTTGCCCTTCCGCCGACAGGTCGCGAAGAGGCGTCTCATATCTCGATCCGACTGCATAACCTGCCGCAAGTATTCTTCAACCTCAGTCAGATACTCAATTTCCTTGTTGACAGCAGGCAGAAATCGAGCAACCTCAGACCGAAGTCTCCTCTTCCGCGTCCTCTGGTCTTCTTCTGTCCCCTCTCGTTGAAGGAGGCTTTGCCACTCGGTTAGGCTTCTCATAAACCGAGCTTCCGATTCCACAGTATCGAGAACCGTACTCTGTTTGAGGAATCCCTCAGCGTAAAATGCCGCCCGAAACAAGACTCGATTTCCTGCTCTTATCCGGTCTACTTCCATCCACCACATCTGCAACAAATAAAACTCTGCATCCACTATTGAGTCGTCATCTCCCTGCGCAATCTTGTCCATAATTGACCGAACAACTTGATACGCGAAGGCCAAGCTGACGACCTGGGTAGAGACCGAGTCAAAGATTTCCGCCTTTCTAGCAGACAGTGCCCTGTCCTTCTCAAATCCGCTAGAGACCCACGCGACGACAATGGCTGTTGCCAAACCCATTAGAGAAACGATAAGTGTAGATTGCGCTCCAATCCAGTCAAGTATTTCCTTGTGCATCACTTACAGCTCCATCGAAATCTCATTGATTGATTCGCCCCCTCTCTTGCCGCTTCGCAAACCTCTCAGGCGCGCTCTTTCTCGGCCGGGAGGTAGCGCGTCTGGAAGGTTTCGAGCGAGCGGCCGATTGGGCGCAATTCGAAGCGCAGGGTTTTAGCCAATTTGTAGCGAGGCAAGGTATCGGGCATCTGGGCAATCGGCAACTGATTCATCGTTTTTCCTCTTATTGTTCGTCCTAACGCGCGCCTGCCGCTTGGGGGAATTGTCGGACAAATCTGCCACACGTCAACGCTTTTTATTTTACATGCGCGCAGCCTGTGAGGCAAGACTCTTTTATTAAAATGAGTTATTTATCTATTTTAGCCGCCGCCTTCGAGAAGTTGGTGCCTGAGAATGGGGCGAATGGGGAGCGGCTCGGGCGGATGGCAGGGAGGTGGCGGGACAAAAAAAGCCGGGCCCGGACGGCAAGGTTCGTCCGGGACCGGAGGCGTCGGCCACGACGCCCGAAACAACGCGGAGCGGCCGCGCGAGCCCAAACGCCTGCGCTTGTTCCGCTCCGTTGGATATTCCCCCGAATGGCCGCTATCTTACGCCCGAGGCGCCGAAAACTGGCTCCGGATGCGGGAGACAGCCAAGCCGCCGGTCGGGCCGAGGCGGCGTTTTTCCGGAGGGTGGCGGAGGGCATTGGTCTTGACTTGGGGGAAGCGGTGTGTTAGACTTTGGATGTAAGGTATGAGTAGATAAGGTGCCAGCCGCACCGTCCCGAAGGTACCAGTCGTGGCCTGCAATCGCACGGCAGGAATTGGATCGATTGGTGCCTACCAATGCCTGGTTCTGGTGGCTACCCGCGGAAGCGGTCGATAGGCAGGTTCGGGAAGACGGGAAGCGGCGGCACGGACGCTCGCAAAACGGAGACTCGAATGAAACAGTATGTTCGTCCGCGCGCCCGCCTGGCTTGGGCGCGCCGCCCCATCCAACTCGCGCTCGCAACCCTCGCCTTCGCCGCAGGGGCATTTGCCGAAACCGTCAATCCCGGGCTTTTCGCCTACCGCAGCACCATCCTCGTCTCGGGCTATTCGGGCGCGAGCGACCTGGAGAACTTTCCGCTTCTGGTCAAACTCTCCCCGACCGCCCCGGCTGGGTTCAGCTACGACGAGTGCGACGTCGCCACCCTCCGATTCGCCGACGCCGACGGCAACATCCTGCCCCACGAGGTCGACACCTGGAACCCCGACGGCACCTCCGCCGTCTGGGTGCGCGTCCCCAAACTCTCCGGCACCACCACCGAGTTGACCCTCTATTGGGGCGGCAGCGGCGACGGCATCGAAATCGCCTCAAGCGAAGTCTGGGCCCCCTCCGGACACAACGCCGTCTGGCACTTCTCCGGCGACGCCAAAGAGTCCGTCAACGGCCTAGAAACCGCCACCGTCAACGGCAGTCCAGACTACACCGACACCTCCATCGGCGTCGGCACCGCCTTCCTCGCCAACGGCGCCTCCTCTATCGGCTACGCCAACGCCGACGAATGGGCCACCCTCGGCGACGGCAACTGCCTGACCGTCTCCCTTTGGGCCAAGTACGACGCCACCAGCTGGAACTACGCCCGCATGATCTCCTGTATGGACGCCTGGACCGATCCTCAAGGCTGGGAACTCACCATCCAAAACGCCAAAGACCAGATTACCGTAGGCTCCTCCGGCCAGAGCCAATACCAATACACCGCCACAGGCATTGGTCCCTGCACCGCCCCCGCCTACCTGACAGTCGTCTACCACGCCGATAAGACAGCCGAACTGTACATCAACGGCGAACTCAAATACTCCAAGACCCTCAACCAGGTCGTCAAGCCCACCAAAAACCTCTGGATCGCCTGCTGCAAAGGCTCCCTGAACTACTGGAACGGCAAACTCGACGAAATCCGCATCCACCGCACCGAGGAAAGCGCCGACTGGATCAAAGCCTGCTACGACACCATGGCTTCCGATACCTTCATCACCCTCTCCGAAGCGGAAACCACCGGCGCCGAAACACCCCTTGCCATCCGCCTCTACGACCCCACCCTCTCCGGCACCTCCGCCACCATATCCGGACGCCTCGCCAACCTCGGAACCGGCGCCACAGAAGCCCAGGTCACCCTCTACTACGGCACCACCGAAGACCTCGAAACCAGCGGCACCGCCATCGGCCCGGATACCTACTCCGATAAGGCAGACCTGAGCGCCACCCTCACCGGCTTGACCCCAGGAGCCACCTACTACCTCGCCTACAAAGCCGTCAACGACCTGGGCGCCACCGCCTGGACAGATACCCTCCACTTCACCATCGAAGCCTCAACCAAAGTCTCCGACACCTTCGACATCACCACCCAAAACGGTTTGCTCACCCTGGTCGCCACATTGACCGAATTCGGCGTCGGCACAACCCAACTCGAACTCCTAATCAATGGCGAGAGCGTCCAGACCATCAACCTGACCCAAGCCCCCGAAGATGGCACCGTCGCCTTCGATCCGATACTCCTCTCCGACGGCACCTACACCCTAGCCGTCCGCGCCACCACAACCTACAACGACATCGTCTGGGTGCGCGAGACCGCCACCACCTCCCAGGCAGTCGCCGACTGGTCCACTTACACCTGGAAGGGCGGCAACGGGCTTTGGACCGACCCCGAGAGGTGGCTCAACGACGCCGTCGGAGCAAGCGGTCTTCCGGGCACCTCCAGCAGTGTCCGCATCGAGCCTTCCACCGCATCCACCATCACCCTTCCCGCCACCCAAACCTTCGAGAAGTTCTACCTCTCGACCGAGGATTCGCCCGTGACAATCAAGGGTTCGATTGCCGCCGCCAACATCTATATGCATGCAGCCCAGACCGCCCATCCTTTGCGCCTTGAGGGATCGGTCTTTGGCACCAAGAACGCCGCGAGCAGCCTGAAAAAGGTCGAGAGCGTCGACTATCTTCCGACCCTGGAGGTGGTCAACGGTTCGGCCATCTACTTGGCATCCGCCATCGGCGAATGCGACTACACCGCCTTCGGAAGGGTGTGGCTGGGCACGACCGTCAAGCAGACAGCGGGGGCCTTGCGGGTCGGGAACGGATTCTCCCTGATTGGGGGCAAGTGGGACTTCGCCCGGTACGAATCGCTTGGGCATTTGGGTGTCGTGGGCGTGTCCGACGGTGCCGTATCGTTCCGCGATGTCTCGGGCATCGAGGTGGTCAACGGGGTGGCACCTGGCTTTGCGATTGGTTCGTTCAACGGCTGGGCGAACAGCCGTTTCGGCTGGGGCGCCTGCCGCCTTGACGAGGAGGGGGTGGTGCGTCAGATTACCACCGACGAAATGCACGCGGGCTTCGACGGGGCGGGCGAGACGGACACGGTCTATCTGGCTGAAAGCGTCACGCTTGAAGGCGATGTGACGGTCAATGCGGTGCTTTTGGCCAACGGCGTCACCTTGAATCTCGGCGGGCACACGCTGACGCTCAAGTCGGGGGTAATCCGTCCTCAGGGTGCCTTCGGCTGCTTTGTCTCAAACGGAATCGTGGCGACCGAGAAGCCGCTGATGACCTTCGACTGCGTGAACAATTCGACTGTCCGTTTCCTGGCCGACATCGTCTACACCGGCGAGAGCGAGGGGCAGGTTGCCTTCTCCTACCAAGGCGGGTCGCGGCCGAACCTCAACCAGTTTACCAACTACACCGGGACGGTCTACTGGGGAAGCGGTGCGGCGCTCACTTCTGCGGGCTTCCCGGGGCTTACGATGGAGTTCTGGGACAACGGGTATCTCACGGCGAGCGGGCACAATGAGACGCAGGTCTTCAAAGGCATGGGCGGGGCTTTCGGCATCAAGGGTGCGGGCAAGTTCAATGAAGTCTACTGGCTCGGTTCGACCAATGGTTTCGACAATCTCCGCGAGAAGAACCGGCGCTTCGCCGTTGCCCCCGGCGGGCGGCTTTCGCTCGGCGCGTGGTGGGACGACGGTTTCCGGAAAGGGAATGTGCGGCTCAGCAGCTCGAAGGCCAACAACTTGATGGGCATCCGCTACTTTGCCATGCTGGGCGGGACGCTGGAGGTGACGCTCCGACCGGACGGCGAAGCCACGACGCTCGACCTGCTTTGCGGCGCGGAAAGCAACCCCGACACGGTCGACGCGGCCCTCGGCGGCACGCTTGAACTCGTCGAAGCGGGCAAGCTGCCGCAGGGCCGGCAGTGGCGCATCATCCGCTCCCGCACGCAGACGACGGGGTACTTCGAGAATGCGGGCGAGGACGGCAAAGGCATTCCCGGCTTCGCGGTGCACTACAATGTCGCCGAGGCGGACGGTACCTACTCCTGCGTGGTCGAAAAGAGTAAGACCGGCTGCTTCATCATTCTGCGCTAGGAGTTCCCTTTCAAACCTCTGGACGGCTCTCGCTCCCATCGGGGCGGGAGCCGTTTTTGTCGCCGGCGACGGGCGCGGCAGGTAGGCAGGATCGGGGGCGGGAGGTGCGCACGAACGGGTGGCGAAGGTGCGTTAGATTGGGTGCCGGAGATAGGCATCAATCGAACGCGTGCTCGCCCGCGCCAAGTTCGTAGACCTTCCCGCGCCAGTGGAGGGTCGCCGGGACGGGAAGGGAGAGGCGGAGGCGTTGATTCCGGAGCGTGAGGCGGACGGGGCCGCGCGGGGTCGGCACCTGCGCATCAAGGAATCGGAAGGCGTCGAGACAAGGCCGAAGTTCGATTCTCCGCCAGCCGGGGACGGCCGCGGCGACCCCCAGCAGACGCCGGACAATGAAGTGCAGAGGAGCCGTCGCCCACGCGTGGTTGAGGTCGAGATTCGGCTTCGCCGAAGGGTTCCACGCCTCCATCGTCATCGTAGCCCCGAAGTCCAGCATCGTGCGCCAAGAGCGCTCGTTCCCGGCCAGCATCAGGGACAAGGCAAGGTCGGTCCGCCCCGCCTTGGCGAGCGCCTCCAGGAGGTAGTGGGCGAAATAGACGCTGCACGCCATGCCCTTGCTTTCGAGGTGGCGCACGATTGAGGAAGTCGCCTCCGGAGGGGCAAGATCGAACGCCAAAGGAAGGGCGTTGGCGTGGAGCGAGGTGTGAGAGGTGGTGGTCGCGTCGCGGAACAGTTTGAGGTCGGGGAGATAGTAGTCGCGCAGGTAATCGGCGTGCGCCTTTCGGGCCGCCTCGCGGTAAGCCGCGGCGTCTTGGGGTTTGTTGGCAAGGCGGGCAATCTCGGCCATGATCCGGAGCGTTCGCACGTGGAAGGCGGCGACGACGGAGTTATCCTCCGCGACCATGACGAACCCATCTCGCTCCCCCGGCGGCCAGTCGACAAGGTCGCGGCGGGGGGTAGCACCGAGGAGGGAGCGTTGGAAGGTTTCGTAGTGTCGGATAAGCGCTCTGGGGTCGCCGGTCTGGAGCCAATCGGCCCAGGCGATGAGTATGAGGTGCTGTTTCCATTCGGTTGGCCAGGTGGGGTGTGCAGCGAGCCAATGGAGGGTGCGGCGGGCCAGGGTGGGGTCGGAGTCGATGGCATAGTGGGCGAGTTGGTTGATGTAGGCATCGCCTTCGTAGGGGGTTCGTTCGCGGTCGCCGTCGATGTAGATGCCGCAGAAGCTGGTGGCGTAGATGGTGTGTTTGCAGAGGGCGTAGAGGCGGTCGAGGAGCGGGTTGTCGCTGTGGACGAAGCTTTGGGGGAGGTCGATGGGGTAGTGGACGCTTTGGCGGCAGAGGTTGGCTGGCGAGAGGGGGGCGGGGGCGCGGAGGATTTGGACGAATCGGTAGGGGGTGACGATGCCGAATTGCGGGGGGAGGCGGATGGCGGGGGCGTCTTTGAAGTAGCCGCGGAGGTTGACGGGGTCTGGCGGGAGGGGTACGCGGTAGAGGCGGCCGGTGGCGGTGAAGTCGAGGGTCTGTGCACGGATGGTGCTGTGGGGGTACGGGTTGCAGACGAGGCCCTGGGAGTTGGTCATCTCGCCGAGCACGAGGCGGTAGTCGCCGGGCGGGGCGTCCAGGAGTTCGAGCCAGCCGAAGGTGGCCTGTCCGAAGTCGAAAAGGTTGGTCGCGACGGCGCGGGGGGTGTCCGCGGTGGTGGTCAATTCCTTGGCACCTTCGGGGTCGCTTGCTAACAAGGTTGCCGGGAGGATGGTGCACAGGAATCGGAGGGAGAGGTTCATTGCTCTGGCTCTTTGAGGTTGGCGAGAAGTCCGGGGGCGACTTCGCCGCGATGGAAGAGGATGGTGGCGGGCCGGGGGCTGGGCGGCGTCCACCGGCGGGGCGCGGAGGCGGTCGGAAATGGGTGACGGCGGGGGCTATTTTTTGGCGGATGGGGTGTCTTTCTGGCCTTCGAAGTGGCGGGCGTGATAGGCGTTGAAGGCGTAGTAGATGACATTGACGCCGAGGCGGTAGGCCTGCTCGGCGATAGCGGGCGAAACGCCGGAGTGGCCGTCCTTCCAGGCATCGTTGATGTCGCCGGGATGGTAGAAGACGGCCAGACGCTCGCCGATGCGGATGCCTTTGGCGCGAGTGCCGTCGTGGTGCCAGAGCGGAGGGGCGCCGTCGGGAAAGACAAAGGGCTGGCGGAAGATGGGATCGTCGTTGGGAATATCAATGAAAGGACGGTCGGGGAAGAGCCGCGAGACAAGCTGGCGCACGCTATGCCCGAAGTGACCGCCGCCATTGTCGATGAAGAGCAGCCCCGCTTCTTCGGTGAGGTATCGGCGCAAGGCGGCAATCTCCGTGTTGGACAGCGAGATGCCCCGCGAACCGGTCAGAAAGACGAAAGGCGGCGCGTGGTCTTTGGGGAAACGGGCGAGCGCGGAGACCGGGCGAGATTCGGTTTCGTGCCAGATCGGAAAGCCCGTCATCTCCCGCAGCCGAAGCAGCAGATTGTAGTCCGAACCTTTGCCCATGTCCTGGTCCCAGTCGCCACCCGCATACTGCAACCGAATGAACCGCACCTTCGCATCCGCCATACCCTTCGGCCAGCCGCCTTGCTTGCCGCCCCCCTTGCCCAGTTTGCCCGATTTGGCCTGCTGGTCCGCAACATAAGTATCCTGAGTATCCTCCAAAAGCTGGTCGAGCGTCTTCACATCGTCGAGCTTCGCCCGCTCAAGAATGTAAGGCGACCATTTATTGAGAATGTACTTCTTGCGCTTCTCCTTCTTGACCTTCTTGATCTTCACCACCTGCATCTGAGGTTCCCCCGCCCCCTGCACCAGCCCGTACGGCTCCTCCCACGAACAGCCCCTGAGAATGAACGGCGCGACAAGCACCGCCAGGAACAGCGAAGCCGAATAAATCAGCGACGAGCGAAAACGCGGATCCGGCCCGCCCGTGCGTACCGAGCGCAGAAAACGGTCCCCTATCGCCTCCCCCTTCGCAAGCCCGTACCGCCGCCGCACCTGCCCGAGCGAGAGCCCCAAAGTCAGCAACCCCAAAAGCAGCATCGGCCCTACCGAAGCCCCCAAAGCAACCGTCCAGAGCGCATCGCGGGAAAGCGTGTCGAAGAGCCGGTAGTCCGCACGGCAGAGCCCGCCCGGTGCCGCAAAACCGAACCGCAGCGCGGCCAGCAATGTCAACCATCCCCACGCGACCGCCGCCTCCATCGCACGGAAACTCCAGCGACGGGGAAGCCAAAGCATCGCCCCCGCCAATAGGCTCAGAATGCACCCGATCCGCCCAATCCACGCCGTCCCCCGGCCCATAGCAACGGCCCCGGTCTGTTCCAGCAGCCGCAACTGGGCGGCGTCAAAGGCGGCGTAGCGGAAGTAGCCGTCGGGGAGGCTGGCGGCTAGGCACCACGAGAGGGCGCCCAGGAGCAGGAATCCCGCGGAGAGTTTCAATCTCTGGGGGATGCGGGCGGTTGCGCTCCAGGCCTTTGGCGCGAACCAGTCGAGGGCGCGCACGAGCAGGAGGTGGAGGCGTTCGAGGGCGCCGATGGGGTTAAAGGTCAATCGCATCGAGCTGGAAGGTCTTGGGCGGTGTGGCGGTCTCTCGTTCCAATGGGAGGTCGGGTTCTTTGGCGGGTTTGGGGGCGGGTGCTGGCTTGGTCTGTGGGGCTTGGGCGGGCTTGTCTGGGGTTGCGGGCTGGGCGGAGGCGGCGGCTTGGGTTTTTAGTTTTTCGGCTTCGAGGGCTTTGAGTTTGGCTTCGTTTTCTGCCTTTTGGGCCTGTTTTTCGAGGGTTTTGATTCGGGCGGGGGTGTTGAACCCTTGGTCGGTGTAGAGTCCCCAGCGGAGCCAGGCGCGGTAGAGGCCGAATGAGGTCAGGAGGATGAGCAGGAGGTGGAGGATGAGGGAGTGGGCGAGGGCTCGGCGAAGGGGTATCTGGGCGATGGGGTTGAGGAGTTGGTCGGGGTCGTTTGGTGTCATGGGGTGGTTCCTTTACTGTTTATCGCCGAGGAGGACGACTTTGACGCCGGCGGAGCCGAGGGCTTCGATGGCGGGCATGTATTGGGCGCGTTTGAGGTTGCGGTCGATGGTGAGGTGAACGGGTCGGTCTCGGTGGTCTCCGAGGGCCTGGAGGATGGCGGATTCGAGTTCGGAGGGGGTGATTTCGAGGCCTTGGATGTAGGTTTTGCCTTGGGTGTCGAGGGTGACGCTGACGGGGGCGTCTTCTAC
>JBJFGP010000196.1:0-9697 GCA_051892815.1 Kiritimatiellia bacterium
GTTGTTCCCTGTCAGGATCATGCTCAACACGCGCGGCATATCCTGGACATAGTCGCGCACCAGCAGCACCCGCTTCGTGGGCGTCGTCCGGGCCAAATGAAGCAACCTCAAGCGGTCCAGCGTGACAAACCCAGTCTCGAATCCAGAGAAGAACCCCGACGCCAGAAGCAGGAAGAAAAGGGTCAGCAAGTCGGAAAAGAGTTGCATCAGGAGGCGCCTCCCATTAGCAGCAAATCATCCTCGGCCGGATCCCCCTCCTGTTCCTCCTTCGGGAGGATTTCCAATAGCACCTGGTCGACCGCCCGGTGCCGCAGACTCCGTATGGTGCAACGCACCCCTTGGGCCTCGAAAGTCATACCAGGGCGAGGCAACGTCTCGCAGTGAAAGGTCACCCAGCCGGAAATGCGGTCGGCGTCGTCGGCTTCGAGTTTGAGGTCGAGTTCATAGTTCAAATCCTCCAGGGAGGCGCGCCCGTTGACAATCCAGAGATTGGGCGAAACCTGCGTCAAATCAGGGTTCTCCTCGGGGCCTGCCTTGTCCGGGACTGGCTCGATGACCAACTCAAGAATGTCGCCACGGGTGACAATCCCCGCGGTTCCGCCGTACTCGTCCAGGACGCAGGCGATGCGCTCGCTGTTGCGCTGGAAGGTTATCAGCAATTCGTCCAGGGGAAGGTTTTCCGGGACGAAGATTGCCGGGCGAATGAAGTCTGCAATGGCGATTGGGGTCGGGCGTCCTTGCTCCCTTGCCACGCGGCGGGCCAAAAGGTAGCGGTCGGAGTGGAGAAAGCCGATGATGGTGTCGGGGGTTTTGACATAGACGGGGATGTGGCGGTAGCGGCACTTAGAGATGAGGGTTTCATGCTCGGCAGGGTCGTCGTCCCTATCAAGGCAGACGAGATCTACGCGCGGAGTCATGACGTCGGAGGCTTTGAGGTCGGAAAGGCGGATGATACCATCGACCATATCGCGTTCTTCGGATTCGAGCCCGCCCTGCTCTTCTCCGACCTCCATAAGTGTGAGGAGCTCGTCGTCGCTGAGGGCTTTGCGCTCGGGACGGAAGATGGTTTTTTGGGCCTTGGGGGATACTTTGAGGAGTGCGGCGACGGGGCGCAGGATGAGGCAGGCGAGGCGCAAAGGAAGGGCGGCTTTGGCTGCGTAGCGTTCGGCGTGGGCGAGGGCAATGCGTTTGGGGGTGATTTCGCCGAAAAGGAGCAGCAGGATGGTGATGAGCGGGATGGTGATGAGTTCCGCCATGCTGTCGTCGGTAAGGGCGAGAATGACGCGGAAGCCAAGCCAGGCAACGCAGAAGTTGACGATTGTGTTGCCGACGAGGAGTGTGGAGAGAAGTTTGGCGGGGTCTGACAGGAGGGCTTCGATTTGGCGGGTTGCGGAGGGCCTGGAGGTGCGCATCCGCTGGATTTGGACTGGGGTAAGGGAGAAGAGGGCGGTTTCGCTTCCGGAGAAGAAGGCGGAGAGTGCGAAGAGGGTCAGGAGTGCGAGGAGTTGGAGGGCGGTCTCGGGGCTATTCATGCGCGGGTGTGGTCAAGGAATCGATCCAGAGCATCGTCCGGTTGTTGGTGGCTGGCGACTTGATTTCCATGTCGCGGACCATCCATTTGCCGTTGGTTTTGCCGACTTTCTGGACCCACATGCGGCGGATTGGGGTGCCGTTTGGGGCAAGGTGTTCGGCGCGGAGGAGAAATCCGGTCTTGAGGTCGAGCCAAAGGCGTGCGGAGCCATAGCCGGGATAGTTGACCGGGGGCTTGACGATGAGCACGGCGCAGGTGCGTCCCATGACTTCTCGCTCGATGGCGGGGGTAGTGTCGTAGGCGACATCCTTCCACCAGAGGAAGTCGAGAGAGAGGTCCATCCAGGTGAGATCGGTGCCGGCAATGGTGGCATTGGGGTTGGGGTCGGGAAGCTGTTTTCCGTCTGCGGAGTAGCGGCGGATGGTGGTTTTGGATTGGACGGTGTCGCGGGTGAGAACGGCGCGTTCGAGGAGGTTGCCGGTGTCGCTTTGGTGGAGTTCGAGTTCGATGCGCTGGGGGTTCTGTCCCCAGCGGAATTTGAGTGTGAAGTCGGCTTCGGACTGGACGATGCCGCGGTAGCTTCTAAGGCGCAGGGTGCCGTGGAGGTCGATCGGTTCGAGGGGGAGTTGACGGGTACAGGCTTGGAGGCGCGCGGCGGCGGTGAGGGGGGAGGTCTCTGGCTGGGCGGCTACCTGAAGGGTGGTTAGAAGGAGTGTGGCGGCGAGGAATCGGGTGGTTGGATTCATGGTTTTTCGGGACTAGGCCTGGAGGCGGCGATGGATCTCTTTGACGCCGTTGTAGTGCCAGGCATCGAGGGTGACGGTCCGGTTGTCTTTGAGGCGAAGTTTGAGGATGCCTTTGCGTTTCCACTCGGTCTCGTCGGTCTGCACGATGTCGTCGAAACGGAAGGGGGCTCCGAAACCGCGGAAGGTGGTGCCGTCGAGGCAGCCGGCGCGGGCGCGGCGGTAGAGAAGGGTAGCGGCGGCGAGGAGGCCGAGCAGGAGGGTGGCAAGGGCCATGATGTATTGGGAGCGGATGTCGTGCGGGCTCCAAAGGGGTTGGGCGAGAATCTTCTCGCGCAGAATGCGGTTTTGTTCGAGGATGAAGTCGGAATTGTGACCAGGCTTGACGGTGTCTTTTGCCTTTGCGGCCTGTTTGGCGAGGTCGGTGATGCGTCCGACGAGGCGTCGGGGGGCCTTTCGGATGCCGAGGTTTTGGCTGTAGATAGCGTCGATGCGGCGCTGGCGTCCGTCGATTTCGAGGAGGCGCGAGGGGGTCATGCCGGCTTCGCCGAGGAGGGGCGCGATTTTCTCAAGCTGGCGGTTCATGCGGGGGTAGGAGACTTTGCCGTCGTAGACGGACCAGATGGAGATGGCGACCATCAGCAGCGAGACGGCAGTCCAGCGGATGGCGTATTCGGGGTTGAGCGTGAGCTGTATTTTCATGGGGGACTTTCCTTGGTATCTGTTGGACTCTAGGATAGGCAGGTCTGGGTGGGCAAGGTTGACAGGTTCGGGGATGACAGGTTGGTATCAGTCGAGCGGGCGGACGCCCAGGTCTCCGATGATTTTGAGGGTTCCCCCGGGCTCGCTCGCAAGGGTGAGATGGTGGTTCGGAAAGTAGGAGGGAAGGCGCTCGGCAATCAGCCCCTGCGCCTCTTCGAGGAGGCTTGATTGCGCCGCGGGAGCGGGCGTTCCGGGAGTGGCGATGCGCAGGGTGACGGTATAGCCGGGGCCGTGCACGCTGCCGATTCCCGCGGAGAAAGCGGCGGTCAGGGAATAGAGCCCGTCATACTGCGGATGGCAGGTAGTCCCGGCATCTGGTCTACCAAGGCGCTTGGGAAAGGTGTCGGGGTGGCGACGCTCCAGTTCGCAATCGACATCGGCCAAAAGTTGGCTCAAGCGGCTCTCGAATGCTTCAACCTGATGGTGTCGCATGGGACTATCTTGCGTGCGGATGGGGTGGAATGAATGGGGCTGTCGGATACGACTGGTGGAGGAGTGTTTATGGCTCCAGCCAAGGGGGCGTCGCGGGCAGGCAATTCTCGAAATCCTGCACCAGTTTGTCGGCATAGGTGCCCGCATAACGACCTTCGAGGAACCTGGGATAGGCCTCCTCGCAAAAGCGCTGCCAGGACTCCTCCTCGTGCCCGGGGACGATCGGATAAAAGAGCGCTCCGGCCTGGCGCGCGGCCTTGAGATCGCCCAGCGCATCGCCAACCATCAGCGCGTGGGATGCGTCGAAACGCCCCTGCGTGGCGAGTTGGAGATGCTGCACCTTCGTGCCAAGTTCCTGCCCCGCGATAAGGCAGACAAAGCGGTCGATTCCGTGCAGCTTCCACTCCTTTGCCAAGGCACATTCCGGGGTCTGAGAAACCACAATCGAATCGCTGTTGGAGTGAATCAGCTCAAGCGCCTGGAGCGCCCAACGGTAGGGCGGAACAGGCTTCATCCGCGCGTCAATCGCATCATTGACCGCCAGGCTCCAGTTGAGCAGACGCGCCAGTTCCGGCTCATTCGGATGGGCCGCGACATACTCCTTGAGCGAGGGGTTCCCTAACGCCAGACCGGACCCCACATAACCCTTCAAAGGGCCCGTTTCGATTGGCGGCAATCCCTTTGAGACTACCTCGGGATGGCTGTTGTAGAGTTCGAATGTCTGGAGCAGGGCGGGGAAGCGGTTGACCCCCCGGTTGCGGGAATAGAGGTTGACGAATTCGGCGCAGGCGCGCAGCGGTTTCTCGCCCGCCTGAAGCCCCCAGTATTCGATAATCAGGGGGTGGAAAAACTGCTTCTGTTTGACGCTCATCGTGTCAAAGACGCAGCCGTCGGAGTCGATACCCACAAAGGTCTCGTGCGTCTTTTTGAGGTGGCGCAAATCGTCAGTCGTCCAAAGCGTTTCCATAGAACCTTTCAGCGTGGAGGTTGGTAGCAGTCCGGTCAAATCGCAAGCGGTCGCACATCGATGCTGGGGGTAGGCGTCGGGCAGTGTGAACGGCAGATGCCGCACCCGGTGCAACGCTCCGGATGAACCCGTATAATCGAGCGCATCCGTTCGCCGTCCCACAGGGAATCAAGCGCGCGGTGGGGGCAGACATTGGCGCAAATGCCGCACTCTCTGCCACGGGATTGGCGGCACCTGTCCTGGTCGACCACGGCAATCCCGATGCGCATCTGCTTCTTTTCGTCGGGCGAGGCCAATGCCTTGAGCGCGCCCGTTGGGCACGCTTTCGTGCAGGCAATACAATCGGGGGCACAGGCCTGTTCGCCGAAGCGAATTTCTGGAGCCAATAGACCGCCTTTGGGAAAATGGATGATATGGGTGGGGCAGGCTTGTGCGCACGCGCCGCACCGGATGCAACGGCGCAAAAAGTCTGACGCAGCCATAGGAGGTCGAAGCGCCGGTGCCGTCCGTTGGCGCAGAACATAGGCAGTCGCCGCCCCCGCCCCGCAGAAGAGAAAGGCGCGGCGACCGGGTATCGCGGACTTCGGCGATTGGCGCAGACGGGCCAGCCAGTCTTGCAGCGCGCCGAGCGGGCAGGCCTTGGCGCACCAGACGCCGGGCAGCAGGAAACTGAGCAGAACCAATGCAGGAAGGAGGTTGCGAGCAAGCAATGAAGGCAGGTCGCGGCAAAGCACCATTGGGGGGAATTCCTTGCCACCTGCGAGGGTGAAACTTGCCAATAGAGAACTGGGTTCGCACAGACCGTAGAGCGTGTAGCCAGCCAGCGTGGCCCCCAGGCAGATGGGCAGCAGAGGAAGTCGAGGCAGCTTGGCAAGGGGCGGCGTTCTCGTCTTGCGAATCCGGAGCAGAAGCCCTACCGGGCAGATCCATCGGCAGAAGAGGCGAGGATAGAAAGGTAGAATCGCAAGGAGCCCAATCGGAAACAAGAGCCAAGGCCAAACTTGCCCGGCAGTCAGAGCGAGTGGGCTGAACCTGGCAAGCGGGAGAATGCCCGAGAGCGCCAGTACAAGAACGATTAGACGCGAGAGGATGCGCAAGCCGGAAAGGATGCGCATCCTGCGTTTTTTCTGGGGAGAAACGAGAGTTGGACTAGGCAAGTCGGACGCCATCGGACTGGAGGCGTTTGCGGAGTTCTTCGACCGGGATTGCTCTCGGAGTCGAGCCCGCCTTGGCGGCTAGGGCTGCGGCGGTTCCTGCGGCTTGGCCGGTGACCATGCAGACCGGGATGAGGCGGAGCCGGTCGATGAGATCGGAGGTGCAACTGATGCAACGGCCGGCGACGAGAAGGTTGTCGATTCGCTTGGGCAGCAGGGCACGATACGGGATTTGGAATGCGGGCCGGCGGTAGCTGTCGTCGCCCGACATGCCGATGGAATCGGCCCATTTGCGCGCGGCTAGAGCATCCTTCCTTGAGAGCGTGACCTCGCCTTCGAGAAGACGCGTGGCGCGCACACCAAGTTGGGAGGCTGTATGCATCAGAAAGGTCTGCTCGCACCCAGGCGTGGCACGCATGCGGCTAACATATTTCCAGGCATCCCGGCGATGAGTTATCTCGGCATTGGTCAAGTCCCGGACCTTGAGACCGTTTCCCTTTCGGCCGAGACAGTTGAGCCAGCGGGCGGCGGGGATAGGTTCGACCGTGCCGAAGTTGAGGTAGTGCCCCTGGGGAATTTTCGAGCGGTCGGTGCGGTCGTAGTTGCCAATGCGGTAGACAAATCCAAGGGCATGCGTAATCTGAGTATAAGTGGCTCCTGCGGAGAAAAAGAGGTCCCCGTCTCCAGTCGTGTCGATGATTTGTTTGGCGAGGATTGCTTGGCGCCCCTCCTTGCTCTCGAAGACAATGCCCTGAACGGTTTGCCCCGCTTGGATGACATCGACTCCCCAGCAGTGGTAGAAGATTTCGACATGCGCCTCAAGGGCCATCTGGTCCATCAGAACCTTGGCCGCTTCTGGGTCAATCACGGGCTGGTACTTGCCACCTGCGGAGGGATTTCCAAGGGGCGTCGAGGCCCACTTGTCCATATTGGCGGCGCGGTTCATAAACTCTTCGCAGATGCCTTTGGTGACAAGGTGGTAGTCCCCGTCTCGCTTTTCGGCGGTGCCGATGACGGCTAAGACCAGCCCGTTTGAGAAGAGCCCGCCCATGCTGCCGTAGCGTTCGACCAGGGCCACTTTTGCGCCAGCGCGGCCGGCGGCGACTGCGGCAGCAAAGCCTGCCGGACCTCCGCCTACCACGACCACATCGGCGGTATGGAAGATGGGGAGTTCGCGGGCAGGCTGGAGGACCTTTCCATTGGCGAATGTGGGCGAGGGGCCGTCAATGAGGGAGGGCTTGATCTTTTCGATATTCGGTCCGAACCATCCATCATCGGGGTCGCCATCGTGAGAAATGTCGGCACGCGCTCCGAGGGTAGCACCGAAGGCGATACTGCCGATGCCCATCTTCTCGAGCCAAGCCCTGCGTGTCCAGTTGTGCTTCATAGTCATTCCCTGTCGATGTGTCAAAATCCGCTCTCATTATCCCATATTCGGCCCGTGAAGTCAAAACAAAAGCGAGGCTGGAACGGTGTGAAGGGGGCGTCTTGGAAGGTGTCGCCGGAACGGGGCAGAAGGTTGCAAGGTGTTCGGACGAATGGTCGGTACCTGCTGTTTGGCGAGGTCGCCACCGCTGCAATCGGGGGGTGTTCGCCGAGGGCTCGCCGGGGCTGTCAGCAATCGTCCTGTGGGGTGACCGCCAATGGGTGAGTTTGGGCGGCTCAGGCCGGGGCGAATCCGAAGAGTTCGGGGATGAGCGTTTCGAGTGCGGTCTGTAGCGTGAGGATGTCGCGCCAGTCGGCGGTTTCGCAGGGGGAATGGTTGCCTTTGGTGGGAATCAGAAGCGGGAGGACGAGGGCAGGGGGGAAGGCTTTGGCATCGGTTCCCGAGAAGTTGTAGACCTCCATCTGAAGGGGCAGGTCGTGTGCTGCGAAGACGGCGCAGATATGGTCCCTCAGGCGCCGGGAGATGAGCACGGAGGCGTCGCTGAGGGTCAAGACGGGACCGCCACCGAGGCGTACCCCTTGCCGTTTGGACTCGTAGGTCGTGTCGAGTGCGATGACAAAGTCTGGCTGGATTTTCTGCGCGACGGCGCGGGCTCCGAAGCCGGTCATTTCCTCCGCCGAGGTGACAGCCAGAATGGGCTCGAATGTCTTGGGCGGGCTCTTTCGGAAGGTTTCTGCCAACTTGAGGGTCAGCCAGCATCCGACCCGGTTGTCGAGAAAGGAGGCGCGGATTAGATTCGTTTTGGGGGTGTAGGCGAATTGTCCTTTCCAGGAGACGCGGTCGCCTAGGCGAATCTCCGAATTCTTGCCCAATCCTTTAATGAGAACTGCCCGCTCATCGTCGCCATCGCTGCTCAGGCGAACCCTTGTCGAACCATTGACGACCGCCTCTAGGGAGGCCCCTTTGCGGTTCTGCGCTCCCCTATTCGGGGCCCCGAGTGCAATGGCGTGGGGCGGATTCAGACAATCAATCGCGTAGCCCGGGGAGTCGGCGTGCGCGGTAATCAAAACTTTCGGGCCGCGCCCCCTCAACTTGGGCGGGAGTCGGGCCGTTCGGGCGTACTCTCCGATTGGCTTCACTTGCCATCCGGAGTCGACCCAACTGGACGCCATCAGGTCGAAGACCTCGCCTTCGTCGCCGGGCGTCGAGGCCAGTTTGCAGAGGCGCTCCAACGCTTCCATCAGTCCCCCAGAATCATCCGATAGTGCTTGAGGAAGCAGGCAATGACATCGTCTTGGGTCAACTCGGCGAGGGTGTAGGTGAGCGGCGCGTCGGGGCGAAGAAGGATATTCTGATAACTGGTCAACTTCTGGTTGCGCAGAAGGCGGACGGTTGCGGAGGGGAGCAGTCCGTTGGGCGCGTAGTGTTTGACAATCTGGAAGACAATCTCCTCGTTGCCGTTGAATCGCACACTGAGAATGGAGGCCGCCGGGAGGGTGCGGATGACGACTTCGCGCCCCAGTTTGCGGAGTTCCTCGGCGATTTGGTCGAATGCGGGTTTGACCGTCGAGGAGAGAAATCGCTCGAACTCGGCGTTTTCCTGAGCCGCGCGCGTCGACTTCGCCTTGGTTCTGACAATATGTGCCAACTCCGACTTCCAGTCCATATCAACCTCTTTGGGGAATCGATACGCAGTTTTGTGGGGTGAAGATTCGTACCATTGGGGGGCAATCGTTGCTATCCGCAACCCGAATCAGTCCAACGTGTGGACGAGCAATCCCGAGCGCAGTTTGGGCTCGAACCAGGTGCTCTTTGGAGGCATAATCGCCCCGGCATCCGCAATCGCCATCATCTGCTCGACCGTCACCGGGAACATCGAGAAAGCCACCGCATCCTTGCCGGAATCGACCCGGCGGGAAAGCTCTTGGACGCCCCGGATGCCGCCCACAAACGAAATGCGTTCATTCGTCCGCGGGTCGTCAATCCCCAGTACCGGCGAGAGCAGACAATCCTGCAAAACGCTTACATCCAAAGCCTTCACCGGGTCCCCGTCCGACGGCGCATCCCACGCCAATTCGTACCACTTGCCGGCCAAATACATACGGCACCGGCACCCTTCGCCGACTGTACCGTCCGGCACCTCCGAAACGCGGAATAGCCCCCGCACCTGCTTGAGAAACGCCTCGGCGGAAAGACCATTCAAGTCCGCCACGCAACGATTGTACGGCAGGATTTTCAACTGGCTTGCCGGGAAGAGGACGGCCAGGAACCAGTTGTACTCCTCCGACCCATCGTGGGCCGGATTTGCCAACCTTCGCTCGCGTCCGGAACGTGCCGATGCGGCCGCACGGTGGTGACCTACGGCTTCGGCCCCGACAACGACGTGGTCTGCACCCCCGAAGAGGGCGGCGCCACCAACGCCTTCTCGGTGCGCCTGGCCGACGGGACGCTGTGCCGGCTGCACCTGGACCACAACCCCGGCGTCCACAACTGTCTCAATGCCACGGCTGTCCTGGCCCTGGCGGCGTTTCTGGGCGCGGGGCTGGAGCTGGGAACCGTATTTGCCTTTGCCGACATCTGCAACGCCCTCATGTGCGGGCCCAATCTGCTGTGTCTGGCGGCCATGAGCGGGGAGGTCTGCCGGGCCATCCGGGGGAAAGCGCCGAAAAACCTGTAAAGTTTTTGTGATTTGGTTGCATTTTCCCGCTTTCGTGGTATGAT
>JBJFGP010000197.1:0-9651 GCA_051892815.1 Kiritimatiellia bacterium
ATTCTCGACCTGACCCCCATTCTGACCAACTACCCCGCCGGCTCGCCCCCCAGCTCATCCGCCATTCGACTTCCCGGCAATCTCCGCCTCGTGCTGCTTGGGCGGGACATCAGCGGATTGGTACGCACCAATGCCTCCGGGACCTGCCTACTCCAGAGGAGCACTGCTTGGTACGAGCCTGCCCTGCTCCTGCGTTCGACCGACACCCCTTGATACCTACGACCTAACCCGAACAAAAGGAATAACCATGCCACCCTTCAACACCTCACGCCGAGACTTCATCCGCAAGGCAGCCACCCTCGCCGTAGTCACCGGCCCGGCCGCCCGCGCCTTTGCCGCCGGAGGCGTCAACTCCAAAGTCAACCTGGCCTTCATCGGCATCGGCAACCGCGGCAACCAGGTAGCCCACGAGTTCGCCCGCTTCCGCGACCTCTTCAATGTCGTTGCCTTGGCCGACACCGAAATGGGCCATGCGCGCACCCTCGACACCCTCAAACTATTCCCCCAGGCCGCGCGGTTCACCGACTTCCGGAAAATGTTCGACGCCAAGGCCAAGGAACTCGACGCCGTCGTCGTCTGCACCCCAGACAGCGGCCACTTCCCCGTCGCCATGATGACCATGGGGCTGGGCAAACATCTCTACATCGAAAAGCCAATGGCCCACACCTTCCGCGAGGTCGAACTGATGATCCAGTCGGCCCGCAAACACAAGGTCATCACCCAAATGGGCAACCAGGGACATTCCGGCCCCAACTACTACCAGTTTAGAGCCCTCGCCCAGCGCGGATTCCTAAACGATGTCACCCGAATCGTCGCCCACATGAACATGGCGAGGCGTTGGCACAAGTGGAACGGAAAGATTCCGCCCGAGGTCTTTGCCGCCCAGCCCCTGCCCTCTGGGCTTGACTGGGAAACCTGGCTCGGGCAGAACCCTTGGCACGACTACAATGTCAACTACATCAACGGCGACTGGCGTTGCTGGTATGACTTTGGCAACGGCGCCCTGGGGGACTGGGGTGCGCACATTTTCGACACGGCGCACGAGTTCCTCGACCTCGGTCTGCCCGAGCAAGTGGAGGTGCGCAATGTCACCGGCCACACCGACAAGGTCTTTCCGATGAACTCGACGGTTGTCTTCAAATTCCCCGCCAGAGGCAAACTGCCGGCCTGCGACATCGAGTGGTACGAGGGGCGGACCAATCTGCCCGATCTCCCCAAGGGATACGGCGAACTCAAGGCGGCGACCGACATTCCTTCGTCCGGGAACGAGACTTACAAGGAGATCAAGTCGCTCCCGCCCGGGAAGGAGATTTATACTAAGCGCGGGCTTGTGCTCAAAGGCGGCTCGCACAGTTCCACGCTCGAACTTGTCGGGGAGAGGGATGCCCAGGTCGAGGCGATTCTGAAGGACTTTCCGACCGGTCAGCCCGACCACTACAAGGCCTTTGTGCTGGCCATCCGCGGGGAGGCGAAGAACAATTCGCCCTTCGAGTTGGCGGGGCCGCTCAGCCAGGTGATGTGCATGGGCTGCATCGCCCAGAAACTCAACCGTTCTTTCCGCTTCGACCGCACCACCAAGCGTATCGTCAACGACCCGGTCGCCGATGCGATGCTTGACGGTCCGGCCCCGCGCAAGGGCTGGGAAGCCTTCTACAAAATCTAACCCGCGCGCTCCCTTCCCACATGGCCGCACGACGCCTTCCGCCGTGCGGCCTTTTCCATTTGGTGCCTACCACCGCGTCCCAAAGGTAGCCGCGAAGCGCTCCCGCAGGTTGCCACCTCAGTTCCCCTGAGGTGGCAACCTCCTCCCCCTTGAGGTATCAACCTTTCGCCCCGATTCCTTGGCGCAAAAATCCACCGCCAACGACTTCATCGCCCGCGTAGAGCACCAGCGACTGGCCCGGGGTGACGACATCCGCCGGTTCCGCGAAGCGCACCTCCATACGCCCTTCCGAAGAGGCCCAGGACGCCACCGGAATCGGGCGCTGACGGTATCGCGTCTGCGCAGTCAGCGCCACCTCCTGCGAGGGCGGCGCATCCTGCCAGAGCCACCCCTCCGCCACCGCCCCGACAGCCTCCGTCGCCCGCGGATTCGTCGAAAGCCCAATCCGCCCCGAGCCCGCATCTATCGACACCACCCGCGCCCGCGCCCCCAGCGCAATCCCCAACCCTTTCCGCTGCCCGACCGTACAGAGGTGCACCCCCTTGTGAGGCCCCAGCGCCCGACCTGAGTCATCGACGAACATCCCCTCGCGAACCCTCCCTCCCACCGCCTGACGCAGCAACTCTGCAAAAGGCGTCGCCCCGTCCGAGAAGCAGACATCCTGGCTTTCCGGCGCATCTGCATTGGCCAACTCAGCCTCGCGCGCCGCCGCGCGCACCTCCCCCTTGACCCACGCCCCGAGCGGAAACAACAACCGCTCACGAACCGCGCGCGGCAACGCCCAGAGAAAATAGCTCTGATCCTTCCGCCCGTCCGCCCCCCGCACAATCCGCCCCCCGCGAAGCCGCGCATAATGCCCCGTCGCGACATGCCCGGCCCCCAACTCGTCCGCCACCCCGACGAGCGCCTCAAACTTCACCAGCGGATTGCAGAAAACACACGGATTCGGCGTTCGCCCCCTATCATACGCCTCCCAGCAGCGAACCAGAACCTCCCGCCGGAACCCCTCGCGGCAATCCACCACAAGATGCCGAATCCCCACCCGCTCGGCAACCCTCCGCGCCGCCTCCGACGCATCACCCCCACACCCGCTCAAGTCGTGCATCCTCAGCGTCACCCCCACCCCCTCATGCCCCTCAGACCGTAGACGCAACGCCGCCACTGCCGAGTCAACACCCCCGCTCAAACCCAGTACAACCAAGCCTTCAGACCTCATCCTGCCTACCTTTCTCCAAAACCAAATAGTAGACGATTTGCCCCCCCATTGCAACCGCATTTTCACACCAGGCAAACCGAAATCAATGGCATCCGCCACCCCATTGTGCTATACTAACCCCGTTTGCGCGAGCCCACCGCCCGTGCCCAAAGGATACCCCCATGCTCGACATCAAACGCATTCGCGAGAACACCGAAGAAGTCCGCAACGGCCTCGTCCGCAGAGGAATGGATACCGCCTGTCTTGAGAAGATCCTAGCCGCAGACATTGAACGCCGCGCCCTCATCGCAAAGGCAGACGAACTCAAACAGAAACGCAACGCCGTCTCCAAAGAAATCGGACAGGCCAAGCGCGAAGGTAAAGACACCTTCGCCATACAGACCTCTATGCGCGTGCTCGGAGAAACCATTACCCTCTGCGACAACCTGCTCGCCAATGTCGAGGAAAGACTCCGCACCGCCATGCTCGCCGTGCCCAATGTCCCCTGCCCGACCATACCAACCGGTCCGGACGCTTCAGCCAACCGGGTCGTGCGCGTCGTGGGCACTCCCAGAACCTTTTCCTTCAAACCGCTTGACCACGTCGCAATCGGCGAAAAGCTCGGCATCTTTGACTTCCCCCGGGCCGTCAAGTTGACAGGTCCCGGCTTCCCGATACTCTTGGGACAGGGTTCCCGGTTGCAACGCGCGCTCATCCAGTATATGCTCGACCTGCACACGCAGAAGCAAGGCTATACCGAGATGATTCCCCCATATGTCGTGAACACGGCTTCCATGGTCGGGACAGGGCAGTTGCCCAAGATGGCGGAGGACATGTACCACTGCAACGCCGACGATTATTGGCTGGTGCCGACCGCGGAGGTGCCTGTCACCAATTATTACCGCAACGATATCATCGAGAAACTTCCGGTCTACCTGACGGCCTATACGCCGTGTTTCCGGCGCGAGGCGGGGTCGGCAGGAAAGGATACGAGAGGTATCCTCCGGGTGCACCAGTTCGACAAGGTCGAAATGGTGAAGTTCGTGGAGCCGGAGACTTCGTATGACGAGTTGGAAAGCCTGGTGGCAAACGCGGAAGAGATTCTCCAGAATCTCAATCTCCACTACCGGGTGATTGAACTCTGCAGCGGGGACATCTCCTTTTCTGCGGCGAAGTGTTATGATATTGAACTGTACTCGCCGGCGACCGACAGTTGGCTTGAGGTATCGAGTTGTTCGAACTTCGAGGATTTCCAGGCGCGGCGGGCGAACATTCGCTACCGCGGGCCGGACGGGAAGCCGCGTCTGGTGCACACGCTCAATGGTTCGGGGGTGGCGTTGCCGCGTTTGATGATTGCCATTCTTGAGCAATGTCAGCAGGAGGATGGTTCGGTTCTCATCCCCGAGGTGATACGCCCCTATCTCGGCGGGACTGAGCGCCTCTTGCCCAAGGCGAAGTAGCCTTTCTTACCCAATTTCTTCATCGGACTTGCCGCAATCGCTTTGCGTTTTTTGCCCAAGGTGATGCGGCATTTCCATTTCAACTCCAATCCACCGCTCCGGGAGAATCCTATGGCAAAATCCAACTCGATTATAGACACCTATTGCCTGGCGTTCCGCAAAGCTTTTGTCCTTTCGGGTTGCGCCTCGCGGTCGGAGTACTGGACGCCGTTTATTGTCAACCTCGTCATTACCAGCATCCTCAACAAACTTGCCGGCGAGAGTCTTCTCTTGGCGTGCTTCTATCTGGCGTTCAGCCTTATTTGGATTATTCCTAATTTTACGCTGACGGTGCGACGGTTGCACGATACGAACCGGTCGGGTTGGAACCTCTTGTGGGCGCTCCTGCCTATCATCGGGGGTATTATCCTGCTGGTCTTCTTTCTTCAGAGGTCGGTTCGACCGAACCGGTTCGATACCAAGGAATAGGGTCGATTGCTAGACACGAAGCGGGGGCGTCGGTTGCTACCGATGCCCCCATTTCGTTGCTATCCGCGGATGGCTAAATCAGGAAGGTCAGCACGACGGTGGCGAAGAACCCCGCGACCGTGCAGATGATGGCGCGGTCGGTCAGCAGCACCATTTCAGGGGCTCCGCCCTGCTCCTTGTTGTAGACCAGATGGAGGTAGCGAAAAAGCCCGAAAATCACAAAGGGAATGGTCAGCCCCAGCCGCGCATTGCCGAAGCGGTGGATGGTTTCGGGAGCAAGGGTATACATCGCATAAGCGGCGATGACACAGGCCGCAGTGATGGCGATTTGCATATCCAGCAGCGCAGGCGTATAATGAGCCAAGACCGCCCGGGTGGCGGTTTCCCCTTCAAGCGCGACCCGCTCGTGGCGACGCTTGCAGAGCGCCAGAAAAAGCGCCAGCAGAAAGACGCACAGCAACAGCCACGGTGAGAGCCGCACATGGACCACCAATGTGCCCGCAATCGCCCGCAGTACAAACCCCATCGCCACCACGAAGACATCGACAAAAGGCACCCGCTTGAGCCCAAACGTGTAGGCCAGTTGCATCAAAATGTACCCGCAACAGAGCCACCCGAACCCCGCCGCCAACAGGAAGCCCCCTGCCATCCCCCCCAGCAAAAGCAGCCCAGATGCCCACCCGGCCGCCCGAACCGAAAGTTCCCCCGAGGCAACCGGACGCGTCCGCTTCGCCGGATGAAGTCGGTCCGCAGCCGCATCGCGAATATCATTGAACAGGTAGACACCCGAGGCAACCGCCGAGAACAATCCCACCGCCACAAGTTCCCGCCCGAACGGCACCCACCCCCTCGCCAAAGCACACTCCGCCGGATCCCAAAGCGCAAAGAACCAGCCTGCCGGGATAAACCCATTCTTCACCCACTGCTTGGGACGAAGCGCACGAATCAAAGGCGGCAACCCCATCAGACCGAAGCCCTCCGGCGCGGCCGACGGCGGAAACGATTGCGCGCCCAGACTTTAAGGACCATCAGCATCGATTCAAAGGCAATGTCGAGATTCATCTTCGAGTAGCCCGCCGCACGATCCCTGAAAATGATCGGTATCTCGACCAGCCGCCGGTCCGACATCCAAATAGCGTGGTTCACCTCCAATTGGAAACTGTAGCCGTTCGAGGTAATCGTCGACAAATCCACCTCGCGCAGCACCTCCGCCCGAAACGCTTTGAACCCGCCAGTCGGATCGCTGACCGGCATGCCCGTGACCAAACGCACATAGACACCCGCCGCCAAACTAATAATCAGCCGCGAAAAAGGCCAGTCCAGCACCCGAATGCCGCCCGCATATCGCGAGCCTATAACCAAATCATTCTCCCCCAAAGCAGCGAGAAAACGGGGAATATCCGCTGGATTGTGCGAGAAGTCGCAGTCCATTTGAACCACAGCCGAATAGTCCCGCTCCAGCGCCCAGGAGAAACCAGCCGTATACGCCCGGCCAAGCCCTTCTTTCTCCGCACGGTGAAGTACGTGAATGCGCGAGTTCTTCGCTGCCAACTCGTCTAGAAGTGCCCCTGTGCCATCTGGCGAGTTGTCATCCACGAAGAGCAGTTCCAGCTCGGGAGACTGCCCCAAGACTGCCTGCGCCATTGGCCCGACGTTGTCGCGCTCATCGTAGGTCGGAATGACTACAAGCGTCTTCATTGCTGTTCATTCCACAGGAAGCCTGATAGCGGCGAAGAGGCGTCGGCCTCAAGTTTCGCGGCTCTCGGTCGGGCCTCGAGCTCCAGTTCGGCGGATTCCACGGCCTTGGCGAAGGCGCAGGCCATCTTGACGGGATCTTCTGCCGCGGCAATCGCGGTATTGACCAGTACTGCGCTGGCCCCCAACTCTATTGCATCCGCGGCGTGCGAGGGCAAACCGAGCCCTGCGTCGACTATCACTGGAACCGTGGCATTCTCGATAATCGTCTGAACCATATCTCGCGTACGAAGCCCTCGATTGGTGCCTATCGGCGCGCCCAAGGGCATCACGGCGACGCACCCGACATCTTCCAATCTCTTGGCCAGCAGCGGGTCTGCGTTGATGTACGGCAGAACCTTGAAACCTTCGGCCGCCAGAACCTTAGCGGCCTGGTAGGTCTCGATTGGGTCTGGCAGCAAGTGGGCCAAATTGGGGGTCAACTCTAGTTTGACCCAATCGAACCCGGCGGCGTCACGGGCAATGCGGGCAATGCGCACGGCTTCCTCGGCCGTTCGCGCGCCGGAGGTGTTTGGGACGATGGTCAGCCGGGAGCGGTCGAGCGCGGAGAGAAGCGCGTCCGTCTCCGTGGGCTTGTCGAGGTCGACCCGGCGCAGCGCCACGGTGACCAGTTGCGCGCCGGAACGCTCGATTGCCTGCGCCATCTGGGTTGCGGAGGCGAACTTCCCGGTGCCGATGAATAGGCGAGAATTGAAGCATTTCCCGCCTAGGATAAGGGTACTCATATTGGTAGGATTTGGGTTAGAAGGTGGGTAGGAATGGGACTAGCCGCCGCCAACGAATGTGATGACTTCGAGGGTATCTCCTGGCTTCAGCACTGTCTGCGGGCGTGCGCCGGACTGGACAATGGCTCCGTTGACTTCCGTGGCGACCTGCCCCCGCACGCCAAGGCAGGAGAGCGCCGCAGAGAGCGTACAGGGCAAGGGGAGCGGACGCGGCTTTCCGTTGACTGTGACGCCGTTGGAAAGCGGGTTGCGGTCACCCCACTCGTCGATGGGGTCGAGCCCAAGTCTGCGCAGGTCGGGCAACAAGGTCTCGGCCAACTGCTCAGGCGTCTCGTCCACCCCCGGCTTGCCGGGATAGAGCAGGTAATCGCCCCGGCAATCGGTCGGCGTGAAGTTCGGCATGTAGACATCCACAAAGCCGGAAAGAAGAAGTTTTCTGCGACCTCCGGGCTCCAATGCGTCGAACGCGGTCGTGGCCGGAATGCGCGCCTTGGGGAGGACTTCCCGTAGGCGGCGAATCGTCCGGTAGTAAGGCTCCAGCGAGGCGAATTCGGACCTTGCCCCGGCAAGCGGAGTTTGGGGATTGGGAATGAAAGGGCCACATCCGACCATATCAGGTTGGAGCGCGGCAGTAAAGGCGATTTCTTGCTCAAGATCCGCCTCGGTCTGCCCCGGGAGACCAATCATAAAACCAGTACCGACCCACAGCCCCGCCTGGCGAATATCCCTAAGACAGGCAAGCCTCTGTTCGAGGGTCTCATCCGGATGAATGGCCGCGAATCGTGCAGGATTGGAAGTCTCAAAGCGAAGCAGATACCGGTCGGCTCCGGCGGCACGATAGGCTGCAAGCTGAGGCAAGGTTTTGACGCCGAGAGAGAGTGTGACGGCAGGAAATTGCAATTCGCCCTTGAGGCGGCGTACTACCTCGCAAATGAACTCGTCATCGAGCGCCGGATGGTCGCCTGCCTGGAGCACAATCGTCCCACATCCAGCCTGCCGGACAGTTGCTGCGGCGGCTAGAATCCGATCAGAGTCGAGGCAATAGCGGTGGACAGCCGTATTGGCGGCGCGGATGCCGCAGTAAAGGCAGTTATTGCGGCAACGGTTGGAAACTTCGACAATGCCGCGCAGCCAGATAGGCTTCATGGTGCAGGCTTGGAAGAGGCGACGGTGGCGGCTATCTTCACGATCCCGGCGATGTCGGCAACATTGGCGGGGAGTATGATGGTGTTGTTGGTTTTCGCGAGTTTGCCGAACTCCCCAATATACTGTTCAGCGAGGCGAAGGTTGACCGCCTGATCGCCCCCGGGATTGATAATTGCCTGAGCGATGGAGCGGATACCTTGGGCAGTGGCTTCGGCTACGAGGGCGATTTCGCGGGCACGACCTTCGGCCTCGTTGATACGGCGCTGTTTTTCGCCTTCGGAGCGTTCGATTGCCTGTTGGCGGTCTCCTTCTGCGCGGTTGATGACGGACTGCTTTTCACCCTCGGACTCGGCAACCATGGCGCGTTTTTCGCGCTCAGCGCGCATCTGTTTTTCCATGGCGTCGCGGATAGACTGGGGGGGCGTGATGGACTTGATTTCGTAGCGTGTGACCTTGATGCCCCAAGGGTCGGATGCCTTGTCGAGCACGTCGCAGACGGCGGTGTTGATAGCGGAGCGTTCCTCGAAGGTGCGGTCGAGTTCGAGTTTGCCGATTTCGGAGCGGATGGTGGTCTGGGCTAGATTGATGGAGGCGGCGAGGTAGTCGCTCACGCCGTAGGAGGCTCGGGCGGGATCCATCACGCGCATATAGAGCACGCCGTCGACATCCACGGCGATGTTGTCTTTGGTGATGCACTGCTGGGGGAGGACGTCGATGACTTGCTCTTTGAGGGTATGGCTGTAGGCGACGCGGTCGAGCACGGGGATGAGCACATGGGGCCCGGCGTCGAGCACGCGGTCGAATTTGCCCAGTCGTTCGACGACGAAGGCTTTGTTCTGCGGGACGATTTTGAAGCCGGCGGCGATGATGAAGAGCACCAGCAGGGAGACGATTATGGCGAGCGGCAACATGGCTTTACTCCTTGGGTTGAACGGTCAATGTCACATTCTCGTGGCCGACTACGGTCACGACTGTTCCGGGGTCGAGGGGTTGGTTGGCGACGGCTTTCCACTCGGAACCGTCAAGTTCCACGCGTCCGGCTTCCGGGGGGGCGATCCGCCCGACGACCACGGCGGTCTTCCCCTTGAGATCGAAGACCGAGTAGGCGGTCCGACGCGCCCCGAGCCGGCGCATCAGCACTGGGCGCAGGGTTGCTAGGCTGGCCACCGAGAGTCCGCTGAAGAGCAGCAGTTGCCACGCCACCGCCAGGTTCGGGACGCACTGGACAATCCCGGCCGT
>JBJFGP010000198.1:0-2060 GCA_051892815.1 Kiritimatiellia bacterium
CGTACAGTCGCGGTTGAGACGCCGTGAAGAAGGCGGCGAACACCAAACGGCGTAGGGAGAATAGGGGATTGGTGGGGGCCGTGCAACAGTGAGGCAGGCGCGTAAGCGTGCGCCTGATGGAATAGAGCCGCCTGCCCCTACTCTCACGGAAGAGGCGATACGCCTATTTCCTAGTCGAATCAGGAGGACGGCCCTTCATCGGCGGCTCGACGGTTCCAACCTCTTGCCAGAGCATCTGCCGCGATGGCGAATGGCTACAGCGACATCGTCGACCGCCCCGTATCGCTTCGCTGGAATTGAATGGATTGCAGGAGCGATTTTCCCCGCTAACCACTGACGGCCCCCCGATAAATCTAACCGCTGCCGCCGCGGACGGGAACCGCCTCAAGCCATCAGTTGCCGACTCGCGCGCCAATGGCAACGCCAAAATGCTCTCCAGCCATTGGCAACAGGCGACCTGCCGAGCCCTTTGGCAACCCGTTTGCTCAGCATAGGTCTCTCAACTGTTCTACGATTTCCCGCAGTTTCTGAAGCATGCGCGCCCTTATGCAGTCTATGGTATTGCGTTTCACGCCAAGCGACTTGGCAACCGCCTCTATCGGTTCCCCATTGATGGAGGTACGGATGAACACCTGCTTGGTACGGTCGTGTATTGACTCGTCCGAGAGCACTTGTTGCAAAGCCACCTCGAAGAGGCACTCGCGCCATTCGCGGTAGGATTGCTCGTGCACGGATTCGCCGTCAACCGTCACGGCGAGTTGCATCCGCTCTTCGATGGCCAACTTTCGTTTGCTGGAGTCAAAGGCGCACAACGCCTTGTTGCGAAGAACTCCAGTCAGAAAGTTGTGGAAGGCGCCATTCTTCTCCGGTTCGTATTGGTAGTCCGGCAAAATCTTCGCCAGCGCTGAGAAGGTCTCCTGGATGACATCATCGGCATCAAGAGAAGGGAAGCGGGCCCGCAAATAGGCCTGCATCATCGGCCGGTAGCGGGAGTAGAACACGGCCCATCTCGCGTGCCGCGAGTCGGTCAAATCCCTAAGAAGGGTTGTCGAGGTATCAGGAGCCTTCGGAGAGGTCAAAGTTCTCTTCCTCTTTCTGCGCTGCCGAAGCGACATGCCCCCGCGCAGAAACCAAGTGGCATATCCTCAATCGCCACACCTAACAGGAGGTTCCCCAAGGGTGAATCCATCCGCCCCAGCTGCACGACCAAGTCGATTCTGTTTGCTCTCTTCGCGTCTAAGCTCGTCATCCGAACCGTCCAGCGAGTAGCACACGATGAAAGCAAACCGCCTAAATATGGTATAACATCCGTATCCAAATGACAAGCACTTTCCAGCCCTCCGAGAGAAAAGTTGCCGCTCTTCCACGCGGCCAGGAGGAGTGAAGCGAACAGCGGAAAAGGGGGCAACCACTGGGAGAGAAGGCGAGCAACGAGTATACTCTCGGGCTCTGAAAGGATTACCTCATTATGAATTACGGCTACATCAGAGTCAGCAGCGACAAGCAGACGGTCGAGAATCAACGGTTCGAGATCAACAACTTCTGCGCCCGGGAGGGACTGCAAATCAACGGTTGGATCGAAGAAACGATTAGCGGCGCGAAGAACTATACCAAGCGCGAACTGGGCAAGTTGCTCAAGCGGGTCCAAAAGGACGACTTGATTATCTGCGCCGAACTCTCCAGGCTGGGGCGCAATCTCTTTATGATTATGGAGATTCTGAACCTCTGCATGAACCGGGAGTGCCGCGTCTGGACAATCAAGGATGGCTACCGCCTGGGCGACGACATCCAGTCGAAGGTTCTGGCCTTCGCCTTCGGTCTCTCCGCCGAGATCGAGCGCAACCTGATTCGGCAGCGGACGAAGGAGGCTCTGGCCCGCAAACGCGCCGAAGGCGTCGTGCTCGGGCGCCCCAAGGGGAGCAAGACCAGACCCGAACTCCTCAAACTCCACAAACGCACCAACCTCATTCGAGAGATGATGCGGCTCGGCCACTCGCGCAGGCAGATTGCAAGAGTCTGCAAAGTCCACCGCAACACCCTCGCCCGCTACATCCGCAACT
>JBJFGP010000199.1:0-9592 GCA_051892815.1 Kiritimatiellia bacterium
ATGACGCCGCAGGTGCGGTAGTGGCGGTATTTATTGTAGATGTATTCGGAGGCGAAGTGGTTTTTGATGACTTTGTCTTCGATGACGCCCATGCCGGACTCGGCCACGGCCATTTGGGCGAGGGGAATACGGGCGTTGTTGGCCGCGAGGGCGGCGGCGCGGAAGATGGCGTCAACCTGTTCCTGAGTGTACTCGGCGTACTTCTCTTGGGCGGCTTTGACTTTGGCAATCAACTCGTTCAGACCTGCGCGCTCATCGATGTCCTCAGCCGGGACGGGGGCGTTGGCGGGTTCTTTTTTCTTGGCGGGCTTCGTCATGTTGCGGTTATTCCTTTCCCCGGGCACCTCCCGGGCGGGGATTCGACAATATCCAAAAGTTGGATATTATTTTATCGGTTGGTAGTCTATCAAATTGGCTCGGAGAGTGCAAGCGCAAAACGCGCGGGTGGGGTTCAAATTGTGCCGGAGGGGATTTACCTTGCGCGGCGGTGGAAAGATAGGTATACTTTGAAAAGGTTTGTACGAACAAGGAGTACCATGGGTCGCCACAAGATCTTGAATACGCCTGCGGTGCGGCGGATGCCGAGTTATCTGCATTGTCTGGCGGGAATGGTGGAGTCGGGGCTGGAGTTTGCTTCGACTTCGGCTTTGGCGGCATACATTTCGGTCGATCCGATTGTGGTGCGCAAGGATGTGGAGTTGACGGGGCTGAAGGGGTGTCCTGGGGTCGGCTACCGGACGAAGGATTTGATGGAGGCGATTCGGTGCTATCTGGGGTGGAACCGGAGCCGTTCGGCGATTCTGGTCGGCGCGGGGTCCTTGGGGTGTGCGCTTTTGGGGCATCGGGACTTTGCGGAGGCGGGGCTCTGTTTCACGGGGGTGTTTGATTCGGACGGGGGGAAGATTGGGCGCGAGGTGGCGGGGGGGCTGCGGGTGGAGGATGTGGCGGAGTTGTCGCGCCGGGTAGGGGAGTTGCGCCCTCAGATTGCGGTGATTTGCGTGCCGGTGGGGGTGGCGCAGAAGGTGGTGGACGAGTTGGTGGGGTGTGGGGTGAAGGCGTTCTGGAACTTTGCGAATGTCTGCCTGAATGTGCCGCCGGATGTGGTGGTGCAGCGTGAGGTGATTGCGGGGGGGCTGGCAATGCTCTCGATGAAACTCAAGACGCACGCGGCATGCTAGGGATGCGCGCGCGGCGATGAAAGGTTGGCACCAATCGGTCTGAGGGGTTGCTACCGGTCGGGGGCGTTGGTTGGCAGGAACGGGCATCAGAGGTGCCTATCTCCGGAGGCGAAAGGTTGGCAACTGTCGCGGGGGCGGGCGGTTGGAGGGCGTAGGCGATGGGGGAACCTGCCGGGGGCTGAAGTAGGGCGTTTTCTTGTTTCTTTTCGGGCGGAATTCTGCTATACTCGGGGACTTCAAGACAATCCCCCAAGAGAGAGGTCAGACAGATGGCAGAACAGTTGGCGGTCACGGTAAACGGCGAGGCGATTCCCCAGCGGGCGATAGACTTCGAGTTGCAGCGGCTGATCCATTTCTATGTGCAGCACGGCATGTCGGAGCAGGCCATCCGAGAGCAGTTGCCCGCCATCCGGCGCCGTGCAATCGACCAGGCTGTCGGCGCCAAACTGCTGGTCGAGGAGTCGAAGCGGCTGGACATTACCGTGTCCGCGGAAGACATCGACCGGCGCTTTGGCGAGATGGTCGTCCAAGCCGGCGGACTCGAGAAGTTGACCGACATCCTCAAGAAGCAGAAGTTGACGGTCGACGACTTCAAGCGCGAACTCGAACAGGGCCGGCGCGTGGACAAACTCGTCGACCAGGCCGCGGCAAATGTCAAAGACCCGACCGAAGAGGAAATCGCCGCCCACTTTGAGGCCCACAAGAGCGAATACCAGAAAGCCCCGAGAGTCCTCGCCCAGCACATCCTCATCAAGCCCAAAACCACCTCCGAGACCGACCGCAAAGCCGCCCGAGAGGCGCTCCTGGCCATCAAAGAGCGCGTCGCCAGCGGCAAAAGCACCTTCTCGGAAGAGGCCGAACGCCACTCCGAATGCCCTAGCGGCAAGGAGGGCGGCTCCCTTGGCTGGTTCGGAAGAGGTATGATGGTTCCCGAGTTCGACAAGGCCGTCTTCGACATGGAAGTGGGGGCTATCAGTGACCTCGTCGAGACGCAGTTCGGCTACCACCTCATCTACAAGACCGACGAGGACAAAGGCGGCTCTCCCGAACTGAGCGATGTCCACGACGAAATCCGAGACTTTCTGCGCCATGTCCGCCGCGGAGAGGCAGTAGAGGCCTATGTCGCCGAGTTGCGCAAAAAGGCCGACATTAGCATCCGCGAGGTCTGAAGCAATGAAGGATTTGACCGAAACCGTTGAATCCTGCCGCCGCGTCATGGAGGGCAGGGCCGTGGTGGTCGATGAGTTGAAAGTCAAGCTTCCCAGTGGTCGCATTACCACCCGGGAAGTGGTGCGGCACAGGGGCGCGGCTGTCGTGCTGGCCCGCCGGTCGGATGGTTTGTTCGTCCTAGAACGGCAGTATCGCGCGGCAATCGGGGAAACGCTGCTGGAGACCATTGCCGGGGGCATCGAACCGGGCGAAAAGCCGGAAGCCGCCGCCCGCCGGGAATTGCTCGAAGAGAGCGGCTACGAAGCCACCTCCTTGACCTTTCTGGGCAGTTATGTGATGTGCCCGGGTACGAGCGAGGAGCGCCATTTCATCTATTTGGCCGAGGTTCCTGACCATCCGGGAAACCAGCAGTTCGATTACGACGAAAACCTTGAGGTTGTGCTGCTCTCGGCGGCTGAAATCGAGCAGAAACTGGCCTCGGGTGAACTCCACGACGGGAAGACGGCCCTGGCTTGGTTCCTCTACCTTCGGCACCATGCGTGAGGATCAGGCTCAGCAACGCTATTGGGACGCGCTGGCGCCCGATTACCGTGCGATGACACGCATCGATCCGGAGGATTTCCACTATGGTCCCCGGCTCGCGGGCGAGTCGCGTCTGAAGGTGCTGCCGCCCTTGCGCAAGGGAATGACGGCGCTTGAATTGGGCTGCGGTGCGGCGCAGAACAGTCTGTGGCTGGCTCGAAGGGGATTGCGTTGTACCGCGCTTGATGTCTCTGCCGAGCAGATGCGCCCGGCGCAGGGAAAGGGCATTGAACTCGTCTGCGCCCCGATTGAACGCTTTCGGAACCATCTGAGGGACCGGCGGTTCGATTTGGTGCATAGCTCCCACGCCTTTGAGTTCCTACCAAATCCCCAAGCGGTTATCAACCGTTGCGCCCAAGTCCTGAATACCAATGGGTGGCTTTTATTCTCGACAGTCCATCCCCTTTATAATGGCGACTGGGTCGAGGCGGAGGACGGCACCTTCGGGAAGTTCCTGCCGGACTACTTCGCTCCCCCTGACGATGTGCGCAATGATTACGGCGGCGTGACCATCCGCTCCAGAGCCTGGCCAATCGAGGCGTGGTTCAAGTGGATCCGCGCCGCGGGGTTGCGTTTGGTCGACCTCCGCGAACCCCCTGCCGACGCCGCCCCCGCTTACACCAGTGACGCATGGGAGGATGACGATGGCGAGGCGTGGCGTATTCCTTCCACCCTCATCCTGCTTGCCCGGAAGGAGTAGCCGTGTTCGAGATGGATTGGAGCTGGTTTTGGGACTTTCTCAAACACCTTGAGAACCACCCCTGGACGGTACAGGTGTGGGTTGCCGGCGGCGCTACATTCATCTTCGAGAACATTGTTTGCGCAGGCATTGGGGTGCTGGTCGCCAGCGGAGAGATGCGCCTTGATGTCGCCTTTGTGGGGATGACGCTGGGCGTCTTCATCGGCGACATTCTCCTTTATCTGCCGGGGCGTTTCGCGATGAATGCCCTGCGCAAGAGTCGTTGGATGGCGGCGAATGCCCACCGGCTCCAGTACTTCGAGGACTTCTTCACCCGCCATGTCGGCAAGACTATGTTCATCATCCGATTCACGCCCGGGATTCGGACCGTTGCCTTGATTGCCGCCGGGATGTTGCGCGTGCCCATCGCCGCCTACTCCCTCTACTCCGCGCTCTCCTCCGCGTTCCAGGCATTGCTCGTCATCCTGATTGGGCGCGGCCCCCTTGCGAGCGTATTCCCCCATATGCGCGCTTGGTGGCAGGCCTATCCGGTCGGGCGTTGGATTGCCGTCGTGGCTGTCTGCCTTGCCTTCGTGTGGGTGAACAAGATTCTCGCCCGGTCGCTCACCCGAAAGGTCGACTTGGCAACCGCCAAAGGCAGCGATACGCCGATAGCCTGGTATGAGACGCTTTCCCCATTCTGGTTCAATGTCCTGCCCGTCGCCCGCTTCATTTGGGAGGGCTTGAAGGCGCGCAGACTCGCCCTTGGATTCAATGTCAACCCGTCCATCCACGCCTCAGGGTTCAATGGAGAAAGGAAGTGGGACATCTACCGCCTATTCCCGCAGGAGTTGATGGGGAGCGTGGTCGCTCCGGTCGTGCGAATTCCCCCCGTTGAAGGCGGCTGGGCGCAGGAAAGGTTGAGACTGGCGAAGGAAGAGATGGCCAAGATCGGGCTTGACTGGCCGGTTGTGGCGAAGCCCGATATTGGACAGCGAGGAGTCGGAGTCCAACTTATCGGCAGCGAGTCGGAAATGTTGGATTACTTCTCCGCCTACCCCATGGAAGAGCCCGTTCTGCTGCAGGAACTGATCTCTTTGCCGGAAGAGGCCTCGGCGCTTTATGTCCGCTACCCGGGCGAGGAGACGGGCAGGATATTGGCCTTGACCTACAAACAATTTCCCTCGGTGGTGGGCAATGGACGCAGCACGCTCCGGCAGCTGATTTTGGCGGATATGCGGTATATGCGCCTCTCCTCTATCTTCCTTGAGAAGAACCGAGCCCGGCTCGACCAAGTGGTTCCTTCCGGCGTATGCGTGCCGCTCTCTTTCGCGGGCAACCACGGGCAAGGGGTGCTTTTCCGCAACGCCAATGGACACTTGACGGAGGCTTTGGCCCATCGGCTTGATACCATCGCGCGGGCACTGCCCGATTTCCATTATGGGCGTTTTGACTTCCGATTCGGGGATTGGAAAGAATTGGAGAAGGGGGAGGGCTTCCGCATCATCGAGTTGAACGGTATCGGCGGGGAGCCGGTAGAGATATGGGATCCGAGCGGCAGTTTGAACCAGGCGTACCGGTGGCTGTTCAGGCAATGCCGCATTTTCTTTGAAATCGGCGCGGCGAATTGGGCGTGCGGGCATCGGCCGATTTCTCTTGTGCGCGTGGTCCGCGAGTGGTTTGCCGTGCGGCGGTTGGTGCGTCGCTATCCGCCGGCGGATTGATGCGAAGGAGGTGGTATCCTATGAACGAAACGGGGTTGCGACAGGTTTCGATTGAGCGGCATTTTACGAGTTATGCGGAGGGCTCGGTGCTCATCAGGCAGGGAAACACTTGGGTGCTCTGTACTGCATCGATAGAGGAGAAGGTTCCCCCGTTTCTGCTCGGGAAGGGACGCGGTTGGTTGACTGCGGAGTATGCGATGGTGCCGCGCGCGACGCTTCAGCGCAAGGATCGGGAGATCAAGCGCGGAAAGCCGGATGCGAGGGGTAGCGAAATCAGCCGTTTGATTGGTCGGTCGCTTCGCGCGGCACTCGATCTAGGCAGTCTGGGGGAGCGGACGATTACCATCGATTGTGATGTTTTGCAGGCGGACGGGGGAACGCGCTGTGCGTCTATTACGGGCGGAATGGTTGCTTTGCGCGATGCGCTTGACGGGTTGGTTTCGTCTGGGAAGTTGGCGGAATCACCCTTGAAACATTGGGTTTCGGCGGTCAGTGTGGGGATTTGCGGAGGGGTTCCGACCTTGGATTTGGACTATCGGAGGGATTCGTCCGCTGAGGTGGATTTGAATGTGGTCATGACGGACGACGGGCGCTATGTCGAACTTCAGGGAACGGCCGAGGGGGAGCCTTTTTCGGAGGCTCAGTTCGATGCGCTCAAGGCGCTTGCCCGGCGGGGATGCGAGCAGTTGTTCCGGATTCAAAAAGAGGCTTAGCGCGGTATGAAGGATAGAGACCAAAGGTTGCGGGAACTGGTTCGCGAGTTGTTGATTGAACTGGGGGAAGACCCTGAACGGGAGGGCCTTCGCAAGACGCCTGAGCGGGTAGCGCGCTCGCTGCGCTTTCTGACGAAAGGGTATCGCGAGCAGCCCCGACGGGTGGCGAACAATGCTTTCTTCGCCTCCAAAGACAACAATATGGTGATTGTGCGGAACATTGAGGTCTACAGTCTCTGCGAGCACCATTTGCTGCCGTTCTACGGGCGTTGCCATGTGGGGTATATCTCGAAGGGGAAGGTGATTGGGGTCAGCAAAATCGCGCGCATCGTCGAATGTTTTGCGCGGCGGCTTCAAATCCAGGAGCGCCTGACGGGGCAGGTGGCGGAGGCGATTCGCGAGTTGACGGGCGCGGAGGGGGTTGGCGTTGTGATGGAGAGTCGGCACCTCTGCATGATGATGCGGGGGGTCGAGAAGCAGAACAGTGTGATGACGACTTCGTCCCTGCTGGGCAGTTTCCGAGACGAGCCGGCGGTACGGATGGAGTTTCTCGATCTCATCCGCCGGAACGATTCGATTTAGGTTTTGCCCCGCGACGATTCCTAACAAGGTTTGGGGCCGAGAGTTGCCAACCTTTCACCCTTGGAGGTTGCCAGGAGTCGGGGGAATTGCTTCGTATCGGAGAGGGTGATTCCTGCCAACCTTCGGGACCGTGGCGGCGCGTGTCCGGAGAGTGGAGGCTCCCGCTTCATTTGGTCTTTGCAGGACGGCTTTTTTCATTGCGTTGGCGCGGCAATGTGGTAAAATTGCGGCTTGCAAGAACGGAATATCATTCGACAAGAAGGGATTTTGATGAGCGCGACAATATTGGATGGAAAGGCTTTGGCGGCTCAGTTGCGGGAGGAGATTCGCCAGGGCGTGGCGGCCCTGAAGGCCGAGACCGGCGTGGTGGCCGGTTTGGGGGTCGTGCTGGTCGGTGAGAACCCGGCGTCTGTCTCCTATGTGACCGCCAAGGAGCGTGCCTGCGCAGAGGCCGGAATCCTTTCCAAGGAGACCCGTCTGCCCGCCGATGCAACCTTGGACGATGTGCTGAAAGTGGTCGATTGCCTGAACAAAGACCCGGAGATTGACGGTATTCTGGTGCAGTTACCCCTGCCCAGGCAGATCGATGAACAGGCGGTTATCGAGGCCATCGCGCCCGAGAAGGACGTCGACGGCTTTACCCCGGTCAATGTCGGGCGGATGATGCTGGGACAGAAGTGCTTTCTCCCCTGTACGCCCCACGGCATCCTGAAAATGCTGGAGCGCGCGGGCGTGGCAACGCGCGGACGCCATGCCGTGGTGGTCGGGCGGAGCAACATTGTCGGCAAACCGGTCGCCCAACTGCTGATGCGCAAGGGCACTGATGCAACCGTCACCGTCTGCCACACAGGAACCGCAGACCTCGCTGCCCACACCCGCCAGGCGGACATTCTTATTGTTGCCGCCGGCCGGCCGCAGACCGTCACCGCCTCGATGGTCAAGCCAGGCGCCGCCGTCATCGATGTGGGCGTCAACCGCATCCCCGATGCCACGAAAAAGAACGGTTTTCGGCTGGAAGGCGATGTCGACTTCGCCGGCGTCAAGGAGGTCGCCTCGGTCATCACCCCGGTTCCCGGAGGCGTTGGACCGATGACCATTACGATGCTGCTCCAGAACACCCTCGAATCCGCCCGCCGCCGCGCCGGGAAGTAGTTCGCGATGGAGTGTCTCGGCCCAGCCCTCTTCGAAAAGGATGCCGGCGGCCGCCCCTTGGCGCGCATTGGCACCCTCTTCCTGCGCTCCAAGGGACTGGTCACAAAGGGTAATGTCCACGCCCTGCAGCGCCTCCTTTGGATCGAACACCTCAACGCCAACAGGCAGAAGTCAGGCAAAGCCGCCTTGACCCCCGCCGAAGAGGAACAAGAGTTCGAGCAGGCTGTCGACCTGATCTTCACCGCCTCGGAAGTCCTCATCCGCCCAGTGCCGACACCAGAAGGCATGGCGATGGCCTTCGAGGCAGACCAGTTGCTGCAGGAAAAGGTCTCCAAACGCCGCATTCGATTCCTCAATATCCGCAACCAGGTGGTGCGCAACGCCCTGCGTACCCGCGGCGAGGCTTGGCGCATGGCTCCCGCCCCCTTGACTAGCGAGAGTATGCGGACTATGGTGGCCACCTCCCGCACCTCGATTCAGCTTGAGCCAATCTACTATTACAACCCCCACACCGGCACGCGATTCCTTACCTGTGCGATGTTTTCCTCCCTTGCCGCCTTGCCGGAAGAACGCTTGCGCGCACAGCTGATTGAGATACGCGACTACCTCGGGAGAAGGAACCGCTTCGGGCAGCCGGAAGTAGCCTGCTTCCCCACAGATGCCCCATTTGGCGCGCCGGCTCTCTTCGCATCTCAGGTCTTTGAGAACTTCTCCGATGGCGAACTTCGGTGTTGCCTGTCGGACCTGGTCAAACGCTGGCAGGAGTGCATTCCGCAGGCCTTGGCGGAGGATAATCCTGACAACCCCGAGTGGCTGGCTGCGCTATGCAAAGCCCTTTCCGCTGCCCTAAATGAGACGGTTGCGGATGACTTGGCGCAGGGCATGGGACTGTCCCCGGAGTTCTTCTTGAGGGTGAAATGGTTGCCCGGCGGACGTATTGAGCAGGGGGAGTTGGTGCTGGACGAGTTGTTCCGCGAGTCCATGCTCTTTCCGGACGATGCAGAACTCAAGGAATTGTGCGACCAGACGGCTAGAGGGGTGCTGTTCAATCACGCTCGGGAATTCTTCAATCTAGAGTATATCAATATCGGGCTGGTGAGCGCGCCGTTGAATAGTGCCCGGACGCTGGATGCCCGTTCGCGCGTCTATATCCTGGAGTTGAAGGAGCATCATTCCGAGCTTCCTGTTGCGCGAATCATTCGCGTGCAGAAGTGGAATATCGCCTCTTATTTGGATGATGGGCTTGATTTGCTTCAAGCCATTATGCGTTCGGAGGAGTATACGGATTATATCATGGATCGGCGCATGGGGTGCCGCCAGATCGGGATGAATCTTCCGACTCAACAGATTGCCGCCCGCGCCAGGGAATGGTATCGGGGGAAGAATGCGCGCTACCGGAACAGTTATATCTGGACGGCTTATTTCGAGCGGGACTACATCCCCGGTCGTGCGACGAACAAGTTGCCGGCGAAGGCTTGCGCCGATGGTTTGTACGCGGACAAGTTGGCGCGGCTTTTGGGGGAAGCGGCGGCGGCGAATATTTTGCTTGGACGGACGCGGGCGAATGGCGAGGTGCTGTTCGACGACGGGGATGAGGTGGTGATGTTTGACGGGTTGGGATTGCCTGGGGCGATTGTGCTGAGCGACCCGGTCGGGGCGTTTTCGAATTACAGCGGGGCGCTTGCGGCGATGTTGCCGGCCTATACGCGACCTTTGGAGCAGCGATTGGGGGAATTGGGCGATGCGGAGCGTTTCTCTCGGATTTATGCGCAGGCTTTTCGGCTTCGGCTCAAGGCAATCCAAGCGAGTGTT
>JBJFGP010000200.1:0-9575 GCA_051892815.1 Kiritimatiellia bacterium
GGCGCGACGGAAATCTCCTGCAGTGCATTCGGGAAGGCGCTTGCCGACGCGATGTGCCAAGGTCAATGACCATTCCCGAACCACTCGTCAACGGCACGGGGGGGGCCATGCTCTGGGGCGTCCTGAGCGTACTGGTCAACCCCTGCCATTTCGTCACGATTCCGCTGCTGATTGGGCTAATCGAGAAGGCGGGGGCGTGCGAATCAATCCGCAAAGCGGGCTGGCTCTCCTTCGTCTTTTCGGTAGGCATGGGGGCGGTGACGCTGGTGGCGGGGGTGCTGCTGCTGCTGTTCGGGAGGGGCCTTGGCTGTTCGCGCTGGGCGGACCTGATTCTTGCGCTGGTGATCATCTACGCGGGGCTGAACATCATGGGGATTCTGGACTTTGGGGGGCATCTGCACTGGCACCGCGGCACGCCGTCGCCCAAGGCGGAACCATTGCGATTCCTGCTTTTGGGGGCGATTTGGGGTGCGGCGCATTTGGGGTGCAACATGGCCCATTTCATCCCGGTGATGGGGGCGTCGCTGCGTCTCTCGAACCGGTTGCTGCCGCAGTTGTTGGTTTCAACGGCCTACGCCGTGGGGCAGATGGGGGTGCTGGTGGCTTGCGGCTGTTTCACGGAGCGGTTGCACCGCATCCGGGACTGGCACCATTTCAAGCCATTCGGGCTCCATGTACGGGTGGTCTGCGGGATGATTGTGGTGCTCTTCGGCTTCTGGACGCTGCTACGCGACCACGAAGCGCACGAGGGGCACCATCACGGCGAAGAACCTTGCCCGGCGTGCTGCCCGCACGGTGAATAGGGGGCGGAGATTGTCTGGGGAGACGAAAAAGCCAGCCTTGGCGGCTGGCGGAAAGGGGTGGTGGCAAGGGTCGGGATCGAACCGACGACACGCGGATTTTCAGTCCGCTGCTCTACCAACTGAGCTACCTCGCCACGCGGGTTCACGCACCGAAGCGTGAAAACGGGTTGCAGTATAGCAGAAGCATCGGGACTAGTCAATCGCATAATGCCATGAACGGAAAAAAGTTGTCAATCCACACGAAACGGCTGGGCGCCTTTGCGCGGCAGCTCAAACGAAACAGGCTGTGCGGGGCGTTCGTCTGCGGCGAGGCGAATTTGGGGTACTTGACCGGGTTCGCGTGCGACCACGCGGTGCTTTCGGTGGATGTCCGGGGGCACGCCGCATTCTGGACGGATTTCCGCTATCTGGAGGCGGCTCGGGCCGTGCTGCCGGAGGGGGTGGCGCTGGAGCGGCTCACCGGTTCTCGCCAAGGTCTACTGGCGCGTCTCGGGCGGCAACTGGCCACGCAGAAGGGTTCGATCGGGCTCGAAGAATGCCTTGCCCTGGGTGACGCGGCTGCCTTGCTTTCGGAGGTTGGGATTGACCGCTATGCGCCGATTTCGGGTCTGCTTTCGGAACTGCGCGGCGTCAAGTCCCGAGACGAAATCGCGCACATCGAGGCCGCCGCGAAGTTGGCCGACGAGGTCTTCCTTGATTCGCTCAACAGCGGCTGGCCGGGGCGTACCGAGCGAGAGATTGCCTCAGGCATCAAGGTGGCGATGATTGAGCGCGGCGGCGAGGAATCCTTCGAAACCATCGTCGCCGCCGGGGCCAACGGTTCCGACTGCCACCATCGTTGCTCGCCGGAGGTTCGGGTGCGGGAGCGCGACGCGGTGCTGGTTGACATGGGCGTGCGCCTAAACGGCTATTGCAGCGACATGACGCGGTGCGTCTCCTTCGGCAAGCCGTCCGCCCTCTACCGCAAAATCTACGCGCTCGTGCTGGAGGCGAATAGCAGGGCAATCGAGGCCATCCGTCCGGGAATTCCCTGCCATGAAGTGGACGCCGTTGCGCGGGGCATCATCGAGAAAGCGGGCTACGGCAAGGCTTTCGGGCACAGTCTCGGGCACAGCGTCGGGCTGGAGATCCATGAAGCCCCTGCCTTCTCCCCCAACTGCCGAACCGTCCTGAAGCCCGGCATGGTCATTACCGTCGAGCCGGGCATCTACCTGCCCGGAAGGTTGGGCATCCGCATCGAGGATCTCATCGTCGTGACGGGCGACGGGTGCCGCATCTTGACGGGGACTCCCAAGGAACTTCTGGTGATCTGATGTCGAAACTTGCATTCATCTGTGGTGCCGACGACTACCTGCTGGAGCGCGCAGCAAAGTGTTTCATCGAAGCCCGCCGGAAGGAGCAGCCGGAAGTTGAGATCGTGCGGATTGACGGGCTGGTCTCGAACAGTTCGGAGGCCGCGGCGGCGGCCGGTCGGACGGTGGCGGCGATGGCGGAGCAAGACCTTTTCGGGGCGCCGCACCTGATTTGGCTCAAGGACGCGTCGTTCCTGACCGGCGGCACGGCGCCCAAGAATGTGCTGGACTCGGAGTTGACGAAGAAGTCGGTCGCGAAGTTGGCGGAAAGCATCAAGGGTGGTTCTTTGGCGGAGAGCGATTCGCTGCTAATCACGGCCCAGAGGTGTCTGAAGACTTCGCTCTTCTGGAAGGCATGCGCGGCGGCGGGGGAGGTGCAGGTTTTCGATGTGGGGAACAAGCCGCGCGAGCGGGAGAAGGCAATGCTGGCGCTGTTGCCGGAACTCTGCCGGGAGGTCGGGTTCGACCTTCCCAAGGGGCTCCACGCGGCGTTTCTCCAGAAGGTCGGAACGGACGCGCGCACGCTCGTGAGCGAACTGGAAAAGCTGCGGCTCTATTGCACCGGGCGCGCGCCGAAGGCGGCCGACATCGAGGAGATTTGCTCGTCGTACGCGCAGGCGGAGTTTTGGGATGTGAAGGACGCGGTGGGCGACCGCAATATCCCGAAGTTGCTCTCGACGCTGCATCTTCTGAGCGGGCAGAAGAACATCGGGATTCCGATTGCGAACTCGGTCTTCAATCTGCTTGAGGAGTTGATTTTGGTTCAGGAGGCGTTAGCCAACGGCTGGCTTCGGGGGGGGAGTTGGAGCGGCAATCTGCCGCCGGGCGTGCAGGAGGCGTTGGGGGCGAATGGTCTGCTCTCGCGCAACGGCTGGCTGCTGAAGCGGCTGGTGGAGCAGGCGGCGCACTATACGGCGGGGGAACTCCAGTGGGCGCGGCACTATGCGATGGAGATGCGCCAGGCGCTCGTCAGCAGCGGGGGCGGGGACGAGGCCTTCATCGTCCAGACGGGGCTGCTGAAAATCATCGGCACGCCGGCTCGCCGCTGACGCCGGTCGCCGCGCGGGTTGCGGCTTGGAAGGTGCCTACCTTCTCCGGCGGGAGGTTGGTACCTGCGGGGGGCGTCGGTGCCAAGGAATGGGTGGCGAAGGTTGGCAGGAAGCGGGGGCAGTCCTATTCGAGACGGATGCGGTAGAAGGCTTTGTCGGCGTCGGTGGGGAGGAGATAGACCTGGACGGGACGACCGTCGGAGCGCTCCCCGGCGTTGAGGTAGGAGACGGGCGTGGCGTCTTCCGGAGACGGGAGGAAGTCGACCCGCTGCCAAACCGCATCGGGGCCAATGGCATCGGCGCATTCGATGGAGTAGGCGCGGCCCGCGACGGGCGGGAAGGTCAGCGAGCCGAGGGTTTCCGCCGTGGGGGCGAGGGTGAAGGAGTGAATCTTCAGGACATCCTCCTTGTTGAACGGGTCGGTGCCGGCATAGGCCTCGGCAAGTGTCGAGACGCCATCGCCATCATAGTCGCGCTTCGGGTCGAACGTCGCGCCCGCTTCCCAGAAGTCAGAAGCCTCCCACTGCGCCAGGAGCGAAGCATAGAGGTCATCGTCGATGCCGTCCCCGTTGGCGTCCTGCGACAGCACAATGTCCATCTGGAGAGCCGAACCCGGCGCCCCCACCGTCAGGTCCGCGACGACACCAACCCAGACTTTGCCGGCTGGGTCTTCCACCTTCAAGGCAATCAGATTGCCGACCTGCGCGTAGCCCTCCAGCGGCGTATCCGTCAGCGGCACCGAAAGGCGGTAGTTCGTCCGCTCGTAGGCCGACGAAGTGGTGCGGCACTCCGCCAGAAGCCGGCCGTCCGCCGCGTAGGCCCGGAGCGTCGCCACGGCATTCGTCCCGAACGCCGAATGGTCGGACGCAACCAGCCGACCATAGCACGTGTAGGGCGGCAGTGCGACCGGAACTTGGGCCAACAGCAGGCTCGATGCCAACAGAAAGATGGATAGGAAATAGCGCTTCACTTTGTCGCCTCCCTCAGTTCCCCGAACGCGAATAGGTCTTCAATCCCAACTTGATGTCCGTCACCCCCGAATAGTCCAAAACCCCATTTCGGTCGGCATCGACACCGTAGATGAAAGCCTTGAGCGCCGACTCGCGGTCGGCACCCAGAGAGCCCGCCGGTATGATCAAAACCCACCGCGTGTTCCAGGCGCTGCGGCCCGTCAAACGCGTGCAATCAAGCTCATCATTGGAAGGTTCCGAGCCCGTCGGCGCATAGTAGGCGCGGAAAGAGGGATGCTTCCGGATGCGCGAAACCTGTTCGGCACCGCCCGTCACACCCGTGAACAAAGGCGTCCAGTCTGGGTCATCCAACTCCGTCGAACCAATGGCATAAGGCACCGGAATTGTCTGGTCCACCACATTCCAGGAGATGATTTGCTTCCCGGAGCCAGGTGCCCGAATCCGATCCGCCCCCACAGGCACCAAATAGGCCGACGGCGTCTTTGAAAGCGGCTCCGTCCCCGAATAGCCATTGAGCGGCTGATTGTAGCCCTCGAAGTGCAGTCCCGCCGAATAGATGTGCGTGGCGAACCACGTCGCATCCAGCGAACTGTCCCCACCGGCAAGGTCGTCGCCAAAGAAGTTCTTGCCGAAAGAGATGTCCGACGGGAACGGAATCACCAGTGCAGGCTCCTTCTGCGCCGTCGAGCCCGATAGAGGCTGGCAGTAGCGCACGAACTCGGGCACCGCAGACAAATCGTCCACCCAATACTTGGCCAGTTCCGTCTGCCACGCCTTGTCGCCAGCCGCCCCGGGAAGTATGCGGAAAAGCTCCCGGCGCAAGGAAAACCAGGTGGCGTAGGGCTGGGGATTGTTGATGCCCAGTCGTGGCTTGAGTACGAGCCAATTCGCGTCCATCCGCGAGAGGATGTCTGCCAATCCGCCGTCCCCGTTGCCGGAAGTCGCCTGGGGCGAACCGTTCGCATCAAACTCGCCCAAGGTGCGTGCGGCGATGATTTCCGCAAGGAAGCGTTCGCCCGAGGACTTGTCCATGCTGAGGAGCCCTGTCTCGTAATCATAGGCTTGGGCGGCCAAGTAGCAATACTGCCGAGCCAAGGCGAAACTGGCGTTGTAGGTTGACAAGGCGTTGTTGCGGGTCAAGCGGAAGAACATGTCGTTGTAGCGCATTTTGGTGAGTTCGTCGGCGGCTTGCTTTCGGGCGAGGGTGCGCTCATCGATGACGCCTTCGATTTCCGCGACGAGGGTTTCGACGTTCTTTTGGGCCTGTTGGAGGGCTGCCAGGGAAAGTTGGAGGTCGCCGCCTGCGTCGGCGACCTGTCGGCGGGCGTTTTTGACCTCTTGGTAGGCTTTGATTCGTTCGTCCACGACGGCTACGGTGTTGTCGATGATTTCGAGTGCGTTTTTGATGGTGTCTAGGGTGAAGTCGAGGGTATCTTCGGTTGTCTGAAGGGTGAGTTTAGCCGCTGCGTTGGCGGCGTCTGCGGCGAAGTTTGCGGGCGCGAGGCCCACATTGGCGATGGCGGAAGGATCGACATTGATGGTGAGTCCTGCACCTTGAATATTGGGGAGCGAGTTTTGCAGGGCCTGGGTTCCGGCTTCGCTCAGTTGGTCTTGGAATTCGAGGGTACGCAGGGCGGATTTGATGACTCGTTTGGAGGCGTTGATGCCGATGGAGGAGGCGGAGTAGGCGGAACTGAAGAGGTTTTGGACTTCGGTGATGATGCCGGAGTAGAGGGACCAGGTGTTGACTTCGTTTTCGTAGCCCTGGAGGGCGGAGTCGTAGGCTTTCTGTTTGATTTTGACATCGAGGTAGGCGGTGAGGAGTTGGCCGAGGGCTTCTTGGATTTTGCCGTTGGCGCGGCGGGTGCCGGTGATGTTGGATGGCTTGAGGACGATGCCGGAGGCGCTCTTGGTGACGGTTATGGTGGTGGACTCGTCGATGTCGACGGTCGGGAGGAATGGCAGGAGGAAAGATTTGAAGGCGGGGAGTTTGTAGTCGTTGACGGTGACGGCGAGGGTGTCTTCGATGTCGGTCAAGCCGTATTCGGTCGGATCCATCCAGAGGTAGTGGTAGAGGTCTGGCCCGTCGTAGCCTTGGGGGTAGGTGCCGGAGGGGCCGATGTCGCCTTCGTAGGGGTAGCCGAAGTAGCCGGTGAGGGTATTTTTGATTTCCAGCTCAAGGGTGGAGAGGCGGTTTTCCTGGGCGACCTGGGCTTCTTGGAGGAGGCGGAGGCGGTTGGCGGAGTCCTGGGCTTTGTCGAGGGCTTTGCGGGCGTTGTCGAGGGCGGTTCCGGCGCGGTCGCGAATCTGTTCGTAGTGGGTGCGGGAGCCGTCTCCGGCGCCGACGGGTGTGATGTCGAAGGGGATGGCGGTGGCGGCGAGCCCGAGGGGGTTGTGGCCGGCGTCGAGGAGGTCGACCTGTTTCTGGATGGCGGGGACGGTGTCGGCGAGGGCGGCCAATTCGTTGACACGACCGCGGTCGATTCGTTTGAGCCCCTCGGTCTCGAAGGTTAGTACGAGTCCGCTCTGCTGCTGGGTACCCCAGGAACCGCCTGATACCAACCAAACGGTTTCGGAGGTCTGGTCCTTCAGGAGGCTCTCGGGCTGGGAGGCGACGGCGCGGAAGTAGGTCAGCAGGCCCGGCTCGAAGGGGTTGACGAAGCTGCGCGAATCGTCGAGTTCGTCGAGAGTCGGTATGGCGCCACCCCAAATCCGGAACTCGGCCAGTTCGCCGAGGAAGCCGCCTCCGAAGGCCACTTGGCGCACGCGCAGGTCGGGATCGAAAGGCAGGGAAATCCGCGCGACCATCACGCCGGCCGGGTCGATGGCGCAGAGTTCGGGAGAGGCGTTGACTTCGCACCGGAGCGCGACCAGGAGGGATTCGCCCGGGGCGAGGGTCGCGACGGGAACGGTCTCGGAGGGATTGGCCAGTTCGAGCCGCCCCAGGTCGACCTGACCGATGTAGGGCTCGGAGGCATTGTAGCAGACCCAATCCGCCCACTCGGGCGGCGCATTGGTCTGGAGCGCATAGTCCGCAGGGAACGCCGTCGGGGCGTTGGTGCCGGCGAAGGCGCAGGTGACAATGACCTCGCCGTTGGTCGCCGACAGCAAGGCATACGCCTCCTTCTCGACCAAATCCGCATTCTGGTGCAAGTTGGTGTAGGTGTACTGCACCAGCGTGCGCAAATCCGGAACCGTCCGCTTCTCATAACGCGTCAGAGAGAGCGCACCCGAGCCGTCCAGCGCAAAGACCAGCCGCGAAGCATCGTCGTCGAGCACCACCGGTTGCGACGCACCAATCTGATTCGTCGGGCAAATCGAAAACTCCACACACCAGGGCGAAGTCGACCCCTTCAAAAGCTGCTGCGCCGCCGGATCAAGCTCAGCCTCAATCGCGTCCGACACCGCCGAAAAGAAGTAGCGGAAACAAGTCCCCGAAGTCGGCTCCGGCGGCAGAATCGAGTTCGCCACCGCCCAGTTGCAGAGCGCGCCGAAACCACCCCTCGACGCCCACTCCCCATAACCGAATGCCCGCGTCGAATCACTGTCGAGATAGCCCGCGCCGGACGCCGAACCCTGCTCGCGATAGGCCTTGAGCGCCGTGCGTTCAACGACCTCCTTGGCGACCTTCGCGACATTGCAGGCGGCCTTCGCAAACGAAGCCTCGTCATAATAATCCACATTGACCACCGCGTCCGCCACGACCATCTCACCCATCGCCGGCTTGCCCCAAGAGAAGTAAGGATTGCGCAACAGACGATAGTACCCGCTGAGCGCGCTGAGGTAGTGCCCATAAGCATCGCCATGCCCCTGAGGATACATCTCCGCCGCCTGCTGGTAGTCAATCAACCCCGTCTGATTGCCCGATATGTCGTAGTTGACCGCATACGCCACCTCGCCCGCGCTCATGCCACGCGTAAAGTTCCAGACAAGCCGATTGAAATAGGGCGAAAGTTGCGTCGACGGAGCATTTTCCCCGCTACGCCCCCGCAACAAAGCAAGCTCCTCGTCGAGCAGAGTCGGCACTTGGTTGTCGAAGCAAAACAGCGAACTGGAGAGCGCACCGTAATCAAGCGGCAGATACTTGTCGTTGGCACTGAAATCCCCGCCGAAACCAATGGTCGGGTTCAAAGCATCGGCATACGCCTCGTCGCCCAATAGGTTGTACAGGTCGGCAAGGCGGGCAACGGCAAGCTGCAACTGCTTGTTTGCCGCGTCGTCGTTGATGCCCAGCGAAAGGGACATGGACTCGGCCTTCGAGAGGAGCGTTTCGTAGAGTTGGATGAGGCCGGCGGACTTGAGGTTGTCCTGGTTGAGGGCTATGTCCCCTTCGTAGGGAGCGCCTGCTTGGCGAATCATGGAAACAGGCGTTTCCGCCTCGTTCTCGGCTAGGTCTCTCATGCGCTGGGAGAAGGGCGTGACATTGTTCAGGACGCGCTGAACCCAGCCTTCGGCGAGTGCGGGCGGGGTGCTCCAATCGCTCCATTGGAAGCCCATGGTGGCATAGGCGGGGGAGTTGGTGGAGGCGGCGCGGTATCGGACGGTGTAGTAGGTATTGACCATGTTGGCGAGTGTATCGCCCTGCTGGCCGATGGTGAAACGGGTCAGGCCGTTGGTAAGGGGGAATTTGGCCTGGTATTCGTCGTCGAACTGGGTGGGGACGGTGCCGTCGGCGTGGGGGAGGCATTGGCGCCATTCGAAGGTATAGGCGGTTGCATCGCCGGCGAAGTCTTCGCCATAGATGACGGCGAGTTGTTGCGAGAGGAGGTTGTATTGGTCCTCACGGGTGAGGGTGCGGGCGGTGTAGTATTTGGGGACGACTTTGATTAGGTGCATGCTGATGGGGTCTGCGTCGGAGACGTTCAGCAGGGCGTTGGTGGCGTCGTTTTCAATGAGTGTGATGATGTTGGTGGCGCCTGGGGTGAAGAGGGCGTAGTGGTCTCTTGGGGCGTAGTTGATGCGCTCTTCCTGGGTGGAGAGGTTGATTGGGGTGTTTGGGGTGACGCGTTGGGGGGCGAGCCGGGCTACGGCTGATTTCCAGGCTGCATGGTCGAAGAGGCCGGAGAGAATCTGACGTTCTTCGGGGTTGAGGACATTGAGGTAGAGGAGTTCGACGCCGCCTGGGTTGGACTCTTTGAGGCCGGCTATTTTGAGGCAGTTGGTGAGGTCTGCGGTGGTGTCGAGGCTGACTCTGGAGGAGATGGATGGGGGCAAGTCGGTGAAGTAGTAGCGTGCGCCGCGGAGGGTGGCGTTGCCGCCCGAGCCGGTCTTGATTCCGAGGGTTTCGACGGCTTCGGAGATGCTCTTGAAGTCGTCGGAAGTGAAGCCTGAGGCTTGTTCGACGGTTGGGTCGAAGAGGATGGCGGTCCGGTTTCGTTCGGTCTCGGTGGGGGGCCAGAC
>JBJFGP010000201.1:0-9555 GCA_051892815.1 Kiritimatiellia bacterium
TCTTGCATGTGGTAGTTGCAGGATGGGGAGACTTTGCAGATGTGGGGGCACTTCCGGGAGATGCGGTTGATGCGTTCGAGGTCGTAATCGAGTCCGGCTTCGCGGGCGATGGCGAGGGTATGCAAAACGGTGTTGGAGCTGCCGCCCATGGCCATATCGAGGGCGAAGGCGTTGTCGATGGTCTCAAGGGTGATGAGGTCGCGCGGGCGGGGTGCTCCGGCCTTGGCGATAGCTACTGCGCGGCGGGCGGCGGCACGCCAGAGTTCCTTGCGTCGCGGGTCTGTCGCGGGGATGGTGCCATTGCCTGTGAGGGCCAGGCCGATGCATTCGCAGAGGCAGTTCATGGAGTTTGCGGTGAACATGCCGGAGCAGGAGCCGCAGCCAGGGCAGGCGTGTTCCTCGGTGTAGGCGAGTTCGGCTTCGGTGATGGCGCCGTTGTTGTAGCGGGCGACATCTTCGAAGACGGTGATGAGGTCGGTGGCCTTGCCGTCTTTGGACTTGCCGGCGACCATGGGACCTCCTGAGGCGAAGATAGTGGGCAGGTTGGCCCGGAGCGCGCCGAGGATCATGCCGGGAACAATCTTGTCGCAGTTGGGGATGCAAATGACCGCGTCGAAGGCGTGGGCTTTGAGCATGGTCTCGACGGAGTCGGCGATGAGTTCGCGGCTCGGGAGGGAGAGTTTCATTCCGGCGTGCCCCATGGCGATGCCGTCGCAGACGCCGATGGTGTTGAATTCAAAGGGCACACCGCCCGCGGCGATGATTTCCTCCCGGACGAGTCTGCCGACTTCCTGGAGGTGGCAATGTCCGGGTATGATGCCGACATAGGAGTTGCAGACGGCGATGAAGGGCTTGTCGAAATCTTCGCGCTTGACGCCCGTCGCCATCAGCAGGCTGCGGTGGGGGGCGCGTTCGAAACCTTTCTTGATCAAATCACTATTCATGGTGCTTTCCTCTCGGGGGCGGCGGGCGGCAGGCGGCGTCGGAAACGGAAGGCTCCGCCCGCATTGGTTGCATTCTACCAAATCCCCCCGTGCTTGGCAAGGCGGGACTGCAACACCTCCCGCGCGGCCAACAGGTTGCAAGGTTTGCCCCCGCAAGGTGGCAACCTGTGTCTCCGGCTGGTTCGCACCTCTGAATGGGATTCCTGCCTATCCATTGGAAACGGAGGTTGGCACCTTTGGGCAGCCATCGCGACTGCGTGCAGCAAATGCTGACACTTCCCTAACCGAGGCGAACTAGACTAGACAGCGGTTGAACGATTGGGCTTGCGTCGCCCCCTCGCCCGTGCTACTATCATTATTATGAGAATAGTTCATCGCATCTGTCTGCTGCTGGCCGCACTCTCCGCCATCGGCGCAGCCGCCGCCCCCCTGCGCGTCGCGAGCTGGAACATCCGCGTGGCAGGGGCCGACCGCAACGACAACGCCTGGACGAACCGCCGCGAAGCCGTCTGCGCCCTCGTCCAACGCGAACAGTTCGACCTCCTCGGTCTGCAGGAAGTCGGGGGGCCCCAATGGCGCGACCTGCGCGAAGGGCTCAAGGAATACCGCTTCATCGGACGCGGGCGAGAGGCGAAGAACCTCGAAAGCGAAGGGGTCGCTATCGCCTATCGCCCCGATCGCCTCACCCTCGTGACTAACGGCGTCTTCTGGCTCTCAGAGGCCCCAGATCGTCCCGGCAGCCGCCTCCCCGAGGCAGGCTTCCCCCGCACCGCCGTCTGGGCGCGATTCCGCCTCGACAATAGCGGCGAAACCCTTCTCTTCGTCAACACCCATCTCGACCACGCAAAGGAGGAAATCCGCCTCCGCCAACTCGAAATTCTCCTCGACCGCCTCCAAGCAATCGCATCAAAGAAAGAACCCATTCTCCTCGCAGGAGACTTCAACACCCACCGCCTCTCGCCCATCTTCCTCCCCCTTCGCAAGCGCTTCCGAGAGGCCCTTGCCGCCTCCCAAAGCCGCCCGTCCGGGCCTTGGCGCACCTACAACGCCTGGCAATACATTCCCCCGCAGGACGAATTGACCCTCGACCTCGTCTCAGGCGACATCACACGCGCCGAAAAGATGTTCGGCGTGGCCGGAAAGTTCCGCCGAATCGACCACCTCTGGGCAACCCCGAACATCCGAATCTTGACCTTCAAAACCCTCCCCGACGGGCGCGGAAAGCCCTACCGATACCCATCCGACCACTTTCCCATCGCACTGGAAATAGAACTGGAAAAGGTACACCCGTGAAAACATTCCTGCCAACCTTCCTCACCCTATCCGCCCTACCCCTGCTCGCAGCAGGCGAGTACCAAGCCACCCCGTCCGCAACACCGCCCTACCTTTGGAGCGACCTCTCAAACTGGCGCGTCGACGGCTTAGTCCCCGACGCCCTCCCAAGCAGCAGCAACATCGTTTGGCTCGACTCCACCGAACTCACCCCCGAACACCCCTTCATCCTCGACGCAGCCGCCGGCGCACAGACCATCAGCGTACTTCGCCTGCGCCAAGCCACCCTACGACTTGAGGCCGGTGCTAGCCTCAAAATGGCCAGCACCACGAACGCCTGCTTCCTCGGCGACAAGGCAGGACAGCACTCCATTCTCGAATTGGAAACGGACTCGGCGATAACTAACAGCGGAGCCGTTTATCTCGCCAATGGCGGCACCGCGGCTGTCACCAACCGGGGCGGTTCCTTCGTACTGACCCTCTCCGGCAAAAACTTGATTATGGGCAATTCCGCAGGCTCTCGCGGTACCTACACGCAGACATCCGGCGCCCTCTCGGTTGCCGCCGATTGCCTCCTGGGCGTGAACGGCGACGCGGAGGTCCAAATACTAGGCGGCACCGCCAAATGCAAGAACCTTTATCTCGGAACCCAAAGCGGCAACGGCACCCTTCTAACCCAGGTTCCCCTCTCCGTCTCGGGCACCATCAAGGTCGCCAATGGGCAACTGACCCTCGCCGGAGACGCCACCAATGACCTTGCAGGATTGCTCTTTTCCACTGGCACTGTCCGCCTGCAAGGGGGTACCTTGCGGGCAACCTCCACGACCGTTCGCCCCAACCTTCAGGTCGCCACCAATGGTCTGTTGACCGGATATGGAAAGGTCATCAACAAGACCACGGCTGACGCCTACGCCTCCTTTGCCTTGAGCGGAGGTCGTGTCGCGGCAGACGGCGGGGAACTCTCGCTCAATACCGTCATCGAGATGGCCAACACCCTTGATTCCGAAACCGTTTCCGGCAGTGGCTGGTACGCCGTCAATGGCGGTTCCGTCCTGATGCCCTGCGTCTATCTGCCCAAAACCGATGCCCTTTCCGATGTCTCGGTCGCGCTCGGCACCGACGCCGGGAAAGAGCATCCGGACCTGGTCGGTGCCTGCCGGATTGCCCTGCGCGGAAAGGCTTCCAACCGCGACGCCTACTTGCGCGGCGGGCTCCTCGCGCTCGACCATCCAGAGGCCCGTCTCGAAGCGCACCCGACTCCCGAAAAGGTCTTCCAAATTTGGCGGTTCGGGCTCTTCCTCAACCGCGACACCTTCACGCTCGACAAGTGCGCGACATTCACCGATGCCTCCATCGAGTTCTGCTTCGACGACTCCGCCGTCGGCCCATCCGACCGCCTCGTCCTGCATCGCCTCGAAGGCGGCAAATGGGTGCGCGTCGCGACCGTGTCAGCCGATTCTTCCGGCCGCATCGCCCTTTCCTCGCCCCAGCCCTCCTTGGACGGCGAACTCTACAACCTGGGCACCTACGCTCTTAGCACCTGCCAAGCGCCGACCCTCATTCTTGTCTACTGATTCCAGCCGACGGTTGCTAAGGATGGGGCTCTGTCCTATCCACCCGCCCATATAGGCTTGACACCCCCGGTCAAAACCGCTAAACTCCACCCCGTCAAGCCTATGAGCCCCCAACGCCTTCTCATCCCTTTTATACTTGCCGCCGCACTGCTGGGCGCCCAAGAGCGCATTCATACCGTCACGGATGTTCCCAGTTACGGCGCCTTCATACAGGGCATCGCCGAGTTTTGCCGCCCCGCCGATGCCATGAAGGCGTTCCAATACATCCACCGTGACTGCCAAAACCGCTTTCAACTGCCGACCTTTGACGGGGTTGCCCTCGACGCCCCCCTGCAAGCCGTCGCTACACTCTCCCCAAACGGCACGACCAACCAGGTTCTTTGGCTCAATTTCGACAACCTGTCTACCTTCAAACTCCAGACCGGCAAGCGATACGGCAAAGCCGACTTCAACAAGGCCTGGCTCTGCTGGAGCCAACCAAAAGAGCCAGAGTTGCCCCCCAACCTCGCCCTTGGCAACCTCCTAGGGCACGCCCTCCTCTCGACCCGCCCCATCGGCGCCGACCTTGCCGTTCCCCTTCGCGGCGCCCTTCCGCCCCTCGACTCTAACCGCAAAACCGTCCTCCGCCACCACCTCATTTCCCCCGAATCCCGCGCCTTCCTCGCCTCCTTCGGCTTCCTCCGTCCGCAAGACCTAGACACCATCAGAGCCTGCCGCTGCGAACTCGAAGCCTCCCCGCACCAGGCAACCTTCCGCATCGTCCTCTCCCCGACGCCCGGCACGCCCCTCGCCAACTGGATTCACACCGCGACGCCCCCCACCAACTTCTGGCGACACATTCCCCGCGGCGTTCCCCTCGCCGCCATTCTTCCCACTCGCGAAACCAACGGCCTCTCCGAAGCCGCCTTCTACTTGATGCCCGACGCCGCCAACCGCCGCTTCTCCTTCAAGAGTTTCCGCAAGACCGACTCCGCCGCGCACGCCACGCAACTCCTGGATACCTTCTCTAAAGGCGATACCAACCATTTTCTCACGCCGCTGACAACCCTCGGCTATCGCGTCGGCGCGCAAAAGCCCCTCACCATCGACGCCCGACCGGCTCGGCGCCTGCGCATCCAAAAAGAGAATGCGCTCGTCGATACCCTTCCCGCATTCGGACTTCCCGTCAGCCCGGTTAGACTCCTTCGCCAGACCGACACCCTCTATGCCACAGCCCTCGGCGACACCCTCGTGCTCGCCTCCGGCAACCCCGAAAGCCTGATGACCGCTACCCGCGCCGCCACACTCCCCGGGCCCGACTTCCGCCGCCGTTTCTTGCGGTATATCCCCGAAAACACCGATATTCTCGCCGCCGGAATTCTCCAGCCAACCGCCCTCCTGCGCCATTGGATTACCTTCCTGCCGAACAGTTCCGTACTCCTTCAGAAACTCCCCGACGCCGGCGATGACCTCGCTTGGGCGTTGACCCGGGAAAATAAGGACACCCTCGTCCTCTCGATTTGGCTTCCCCAAACCGAAGCCTTTGCTCTTCAAGCCACATTCAACCGCGGCGTCGGCGTCCTGCAGGAAGTCCTTATGCAATACCTCTTTCAGGAAATGATGCAGAAAGCCTCGCCAGAACAAGAAAGTGAACAATAAACCATGAAAGTGCTCGTTATAGGAGGAGGCGGTCGCGAACACGCCCTCGTCTGGAAACTCTCCAAAGACTCCCGCCGCCCCGAAATCTACTGTGCCCCCGGCAACGCCGGTACCGCCCGTCTTGCCACTAATGTGCCCATCGCCGCCGAAGACATCAAAGGTCTGCTGGCCTGGGCAATCGAGCACAAGCCTGACTTGACCGTAGTTGGCCCCGAAGCCCCGCTCTGCGCAGGACTCGTCGACGCATTTACCGCTGAAGGTCTCCGGGCCTTTGGTCCGACCGCCGCTGCGGCGCGCCTAGAAGGCAGCAAGGTCTTCTCGAAGGAAGTGATGGCCGCGGCGGGCGTCCCTACAGCTCGGGCCGAAGTATTCACCAATAGCCAAGATGCCATCCAGGCGCTCGAACGCTTCACTCTGCCTGTCGTCGTCAAAGCCGATGGGCTGGCCGCGGGGAAAGGCGTCATCATCGCCCAGACAACGGCAGAAGCCGAGGCCGCCATTCGTTCGATGCTCGATGAAGCGCTCTTTGGAAAGGCCGGCGCGGAAATCTTGATTGAGGAGTTCCTCGACGGCGAGGAAGCCTCCCTGCTGCTGATGACCGACGGGGAACATGTCGCCGTTCTCCCCGGCTCGCAGGACCACAAGCGCGTCTTCGATCGGGATGGAGGTCCCAATACGGGTGGTATGGGCGCCTACTCCCCCGCGCCAGTCGTCACCCCCATGGTCCGGAACTTTGCCGCCGAACAGATTGCAAAGCCCATGCTCGCTGAATTGCGCAAACGGGGAATCGTCTATAAAGGCATCCTCTACGCCGGATTGATGATAGGCTCCCGGGGCCCTCAAGTGCTGGAATTCAATGTCCGGTTCGGCGACCCCGAGACCCAAGTCGTTCTGCCCCGCATCAAGGGCGATATCATTCCTCTCTTCGAGGCGTGTATCGACGGTACGCTCAATCCCTCTGATGTCCGCTACGAAGAGCGTCAGGCTGCAACGGTCGTGATGACTGCGCCCGGCTACCCCGGTCCCTACCCGAAAGGTCTGCCGATTGACGGGCTGGAAACCATCGACGACCCTGAAGTGGTGGTCTTCCATGCCGGCACGGCAATCAAGGATGGTCGAACCGTGACTTCGGGTGGACGCGTGCTTGCCGTCACGGGCATGGGTAGCGACCTGCGCGAGGCGGTCAATCGCGCCTATGCGGCCGTTTCCAAGATTCATTTCGAGGGGGCGCATTACCGCAAGGATATTGCGCACCGCGCCTTCAACCGGTTCAAATGAGGAGTCAGAAATGGGCAAACCCCTTGTTGCGTTGGTGATGGGAAGCGACTCGGATTGGCCGGTCGTCCAAAAGGCGGCGGCGGTGCTAAAGGAGTTCGAGATTCCCTTCGAGGTGCGCGTGCTTTCGGCGCACAGGACGCCCAACCAAGCGGCAGAATATGCGCGTACGGCGGAGGAGCGCGGACTGCGCGTTTTGGTGGCGGCGGCTGGTTTGGCCGCGCATTTGGGAGGGGTACTGGCGGCGCATACGGTTCTGCCGGTGATTGGGCTTCCCTGCGCAGGAGGCCCGCTCAATGGTCTGGATGCGCTCTATGCGACGGTTCAGATGCCCGGCGGAGTCCCAGTCGCAACGGTGGGAATCGGGAATGCGACGAATGCGGGGCTTCTGGCGGTTCAAATTCTGGCTACGGCGGATGCGGCTTTGCGGGCGCGTCTTTCCGACTACAAACTCAAGATGGCGGATAAGGTCGCCGCCAAGGATGCGGCCTTGCAGAAACAGTTGGGAGAATAGCAAATGGCGTTGAACATTGTCGAGCGGATTGACGATTCGGTTCAGATCAAGCATGTACTGATGTCGGTGTCGGACAAGACGGGGCTGGAGACTTTCGTCCCGGCGCTCTTGGACGCGTGCCCTGGGGTGAAACTCTACTCGACGGGCGGCACTTTCGCGGCTCTTCAGAAGATTCTCACGCCCGAGCAGCAAAAGCAGCAACTTGTCGCGGTCTCGGACTATACGGGTCAGCCGGAGATGCAGGGGGGATTGGTCAAGACGCTCGATTTCAAGATTTACCTCGGGCTCTTGAGCGAGACCTACAACCCTTCGCACCAGCAGGATCTAGCGCGGACTGCTGGCGTGGCGATTGATATGGTGGTGGTCAACCTCTACCCCTTCAAGCAAACGGTCGCCAAGCCGGATGTCACGCCTGAGATGGCGCGCACGAATATCGACATTGGCGGTCCCTGCATGGTCCGGGCCTCGGCGAAGAACTATCTGCGCGTGGCTTCGGTGACCGATCCGGCGGACTATTCGGGGCTAGCCGCGGAACTGAAAGCCAACAACGGCAGGCTCGGTTTGGCGACGCGTTTCCGCCTGATGCGCAAGGCTTTCGCCCACACGGCTTCGTACGACACGGCGATTGCGACCTTCTTTGGTTCGACGGACTTTCCCGCCGTTGAATCCTGCTACAAGTTCGACTAGCGTGAAGGTCGACCTCCACACCCACTCGACCGCCTCCGACGGCACCGATGCGCCAGCCGAATTGGCCCGCAAGGGACGGGCGGCCGGGTTGGAAGTGATGGCTTTGACCGACCACGACACCCTCGACGGCACGCAGGAATTTCTCCACGCATTCGGTCCGGGCGCTCTGGCGGGTATCGAGGTTTGCGCCCCGACGCCGAAAGGAAGCCTCCATCTGGTCGGGCTCGGGGTGGACAGCGGGTACGCACCTCTGCAAGAGGCTCTGGCTTGGGTCTGCGAGCAGCGCCAGCAGCGCGCCGAGAAGATGCTTTCGCGCATTCAGGAGCAGCGGATAGACATCTCTTTGGGCGAGGTGTTGCAACATGTCGGCCCCGGAGGTGTCTTGGCGCGTCCCCATTTCGCACGCACCTTGATGGAGAAGGGGTATGTATCTTCCATCGCCGAGGCTTTCGAGCGTTATCTCGCCGCGGGGAGACCCTGCTATGTGCCGAACGAGCACCTGTCGTCAAAAGAGTATATCGACCTCTTCCACTGGGCGGGTGGCGTAGCGGTTTTGGCTCATCCCTACTTCTGGTCGGAAGATCTGGACGAACTCGCCGTGGGAGTTGCCCGGCTCCACTCAGAGGGGCTGGACGCACTGGAGGCCTACTACACCGGCTACGGTCAGGGGCAGGTTCTGGACCTGTTGCGGCTAGCCAACCGTTTCCGCCTCGCCGTCTCAATCGGCTCCGACTACCACGGGCAGAATAAGCCATCAGTCCATCTCGGAGCCCTCCCCGACACCGAGTGCGTGACAGTTCTGGAACTCCTCAAATGAACCTCAAGGTCGGATTGGCTCTCGGCAGCGGCGGAGCGCGCGGGTGGGCACATCTTGGCGCCCTGCGCAGGCTCGGCGAACTAGGATTCAAACCCCACTGTATCTGCGGAGCCAGCATCGGGGCGCTTGTTGGAGCTATCTATTCCGCCGGACAGTTCCAAGCCCTCGAACAAGTCGCCGCAACCTTTGGCTGGCGCGACTGGGCTGACCTCTTCTTCGATCCAACCTTCAATGTCTCCGGACTGCTGACCGGCGACCGGGTCGTCGACTTCCTGCGCCGCCCGGACTTGCTCGGCGATGGAACCCGCTGCGCCATTCCCTTCTCCGCCGCCGCCACCAACCTCCAGACCGGGCTACCGCACCACTTCCCGCCGGAGACCAACGCGCTCGACGCTGTCCGCGCCTCCATCGCTATCCCCGTCGTCTTCGCCCCCCATACAATCGACGGGCAAACCTATATCGACGGCGGGCTGACCGACCCCTTGCCCATCGACGCGTGCCGGAACCTGGGAGCCGAGCGCGTGGTCGCCATCGACATCAACCTCAACGCGGCAGTCTCCGACACCCCTGCCGCCCAGGACGAACGCCCCTCGCCCTGGCATCGACTGATGGAAAAGGTTCTGCCCCATTCCCTCGCGGACAGGACAACGCCCGCCACGCTCTTTCGCGTCATGTCCGCCACCGTGCGCCTGATGGAAAATGTCGTGAGCCGCGACGCCATCGCCCTCCAACAGCCCGATGTGCTCATTCAGCCAGCCGTCGGACAGTTCCACATGCTCGCCTTCAAAGAGGCCCGGTTGCCCGCAATCCAAGCCGGATACGATGCCGTTTGCG
>JBJFGP010000202.1:0-2025 GCA_051892815.1 Kiritimatiellia bacterium
CCATCAGGCTGGCAGTGCGGCAAAAGTTTCAGCGAAGTGCAGTGCTGGAATCGGCTAGAAGCAGTCGGCCAAATGAAAACTCCATGCCCGAAACTTGAACTTTGAATTTGCCCCCTTGACGGCGTTCCGCGGAATTGGTAAACTTGTCGTTGCTTTTCCACGGAGAGGTGGCAGAGCCTGGTTGAATGCACATGACTCGAAATCATGCATACCGCAAGGTATCGGGGGTTCGAATCCCTCCCTCTCCGCCAGCTGCGGGCGTAATTCAATGGCAGAATAGGAGCTTCCCAAGCTTCTTACGTGGGTTCGATTCCCATCGCCCGCTCCATTTTGACGATTGGTCAGCTCCGACTTCCTGGTCGGAGTTTTGTTTTTTCCAAGATTGAATCTGGCGATTTTTTTTGTTATTATATTTCTAGATCATTGGAGGATAAATTATATGAAGTTGTATGGTTTTCTTGTTGCAGCGGCAACATTTTCGGTCGTTATGGCCGCATCCGACGGGAGGACTTCGTTTGGAACGGCGTTTCAGGACTTGGCGAAGGATGATCAAGTCGAGTTCGTGCGTGCCGTAAACAAGTCGATGGAGGACTATAAGGCGTCCACTCCGGAGAAACGTCTGTTTACAATCTACGCGGTGAACCGCGATGCGGTGAAGGCCGCCCCCGAGAAAGAGCGCAAAGCCGTGATTGCAGAGGTCTTCGCGACGGCGCCGATGGATGCGTTGCCGATGATCACGGATCGTTTCGCGCGTGAACTCTTCTCCCGCAAGGCGGCGGGGTTCAGCGACAAGGACGACTCCTTTGTCGAGTTTGCGTCCGCCACGCTCATGCGCATCCGCAATCGGCTCTTCTCGGGTGTGCCGATTGAGAAGTTCCCAGGGGCTCGTTCCGCCTTTGCCGTCATCTGCTTCCTGAAGGCGAGCGAGGGGAATCCGGAGGATCTGCGGCAGTCCCTTCTCTTCTATGTGCTGACGGGGTCGCAGGAATTGGCCCGCAAGGTGTGGATTCCGGCGGCATTGGGCGAAGACGGGAAGGCGCCGTCGTACCAGCCGATTCTCGAGGCTGGCTACAAGGGCGAGGAGCCCCCGCACGTCAATCTGCACCCGATGGCTCCGATTGAACTCGGGAATCTCCAGGTTGGAAGTGACCTCCGTGTCGAGAATGCGAAGGATGTCTCGAGTCCGAAGCCCCTGGAGACCGCGAATGGACTGAACGCTGGAGGTGGACTTGGCCAGGGCGTCAACCGTACACCGCGTGCCGCAGCGGGGAACCCCGATTCCCCCTGGTATCGCCGGCGTCGTGGGGATCAGCCGGACGACGAACCAGAAAGCTACATGGGACAGGGCCTCTGACGTGCTGAAAACCGTCTCCCTGCTGCTTGTCTCCGCTCCAGTCCTCGCATTCGCGTGGGCTTTTGGCGGTTCTCGGACCGACGTGCTGGCACGGGTGATGCCGTGGGCGTCGCTCGCGTGCGCGCTGGGGACGTTTCTGTTGCCGCAGCACCATCCTGGTGAGACGTGGGGGGCGGCGGTCCGACGTTCTGCCTGGGGCGTCTTGAAGGATCCGTTCTTCTGGGTGGCCCTCGTTTTCCTGGGGTATCTGGTGGTTCCGCTTTTCAACGTGTCCCTTTGCCCTGTGTGCGACTGGAAGGCGATTGACGCAGGGGCCGACCCCTATCCCCCGATGCGTTATCTGCCGTTCTGCGCGAGTCCCCGTGAACATGCGGGCGTGCTGTGGTGGTTTGGGCCTGCGCTTCTTTCGGCACTGGGGATTCGGCATGGGCTGACGCGGTCTGGAAAACGGTCGTTGCTCGAGCTGCTGGCCTGGAATGGTGCCGCACTGGCGCTTCTGGGTTTCCTTCAGTATGTGACGGGGGCCCAGTTCCCGTATTGGGGAAAGCCGATGAGGCCCACGCAGTTCTTCTCCGTCTTCGGCTATCCGAATATGGGAGGGGCCTATTTCACGCTTATGAGGTAATTGCAAAACCCTCATCGGTTGAACATTCCGGCGACTCCGTCGCCTG
>JBJFGP010000203.1:0-2023 GCA_051892815.1 Kiritimatiellia bacterium
ACACTTTACTGCATCGGTAGCGTCTTGGGCCCCGATCCCTTCCCGCTTATGGTGCGCGACTTCCAGCATGTGGTTGGAATCGAGGCGCGCGAGCAGTTCCTTGAGATGACGGGTGAACTGCCAGACGCCGTGGCCGCATGCGTTGGCGGCGGTAGCAATGCTATGGGCATCTTTGCCGGATTTGTTGAAGACGATGCGGTCTCGCTCTATGGCATCGAGCCCCTCGGGCGCGGTACGAAACTGGGTGAACATGCCGCTTCGTTGACCTACGGCAAGCCCGGCATTCTCCACGGTTTCAACAGTTATCTGCTCCAGAATCCCGACGGTTCGCCGGCCCCGGTCTATTCCATCGCCAGCGGTCTGGACTATCCAGGATCAGGTCCCGAACATTGTATGCTCAAGGATATGGGGCGCGTGCAATATGTCACCGCCGGCGACCGCGACTGCCTGCATGCGTTTTACCTGCTCAGCCGCGAGGAAGGCATTATCCCCGCGCTGGAGAGTTCCCATGCCGTCGCCTACGCCCTTGAGTACGCCAAGGCCAATCCTCATAAATCCATCCTCGTGAACCTTTCAGGGCGCGGCGACAAGGATATCGACTTTGTCGTCGACCACTATGGTTTCGGCGAGGAGTACCTCTAGGCGCGCCGCGGGGCATGGACAAGGCACTTTCCGCCCCATTGGGGCTCTACCTCGTCGTCACAAATCCGCTGACAAGTTATGAGCGTTGCTGCGAAGCGGCGGTGACGGCGGGTATCAAGTTTGTGCAACTTCGCTTGAAACACGCGTCGCGCGAGACCGTGCTTGAGCATGCCCGCAACTTTCGTTCGATTACGAGAGGTTCGCAGACACGCTTCATTCTCAATGATAACCCTGAATGGGCGGTCGAGGCGGATGCCGACGGCGTCCACTTGGGGCAATCTGACGGCGACTTGGCTGAGGCCCGACGAACTTGGCCGCAACTCAAGATATTTGGCCTTTCGACCCATTCGCCGGCCCAGGCTCGAGCCGCGGCACGCGTCGCGCCCGATTATATCGGCGTGGGCCCGGTCTTTGCCACTCCGACCAAAGAGATTCCTGACCCGACGCTTGGCATCTTGCAAATGTCCGAGATGGTTTCCGTTGCACCTTGTCCGGCCGTTGCAATCGGTGGAATCGACCATCAGAATCTAAGGGGCGTCCTCGAAGCCGGTGCGCGAAACTTTGCGGTTGTTCGGGATGTCTGCCGCTCGTCCGATCCTTTGTCCGCGATTCGTCGCCTGCAAGATATATGGCGCGAAGTCGAGTCCCATAGGAACTGAGTCGTGGATAAGCGTTTCCTCGATGCACGGGCTTATTTGGGGGATTGCTGGCAACTGGCCCATCGGGTTTGTTGCACGGACTCCTGGCGACCCGAAGTCGTGCTGGGGCTTTGGAGAGGCGGTGCTCCGGCGGCCTTGGCGGTGCACGAATACCTTGTGGCAACTGGTTTCCCGTGCCGCAGCGCCGTCATCAAATGTTCCTCCTACACGGCCATCGGCGAGCATCAGTCGACGGTTCGATTTGAAGGTGCCGAAGGCTTCCTCGCGACCGTAAAGTCGGGCACCCGGGTCTTGATTGTCGACGATGTTTTCGACTCCGGCTGGACTTGTCAGGCTGCTATTCGTTTGATGAGGGCGCATGGCGCTGAACCGCGAGCCGCCACGGTCTATTGGAAGCCTAGCGCCAATCAGACGGCCATCCGCCCCGACTATTTCGCCGCGAAAACGGACGAGTGGCTTGTCTTTCCCCACGAAATAGAGGGGCTTTCCTCCGAGGAACTTTCCTGCAAAGATCCGAACCTGGCTGCGCTTTTGGAAGTTGACCGAAAGTTGTGACCGGGGGGGGGAGCAGGAGGTGGTTGTCGGACTGCATGGCTATTGGTATCACGTGGCATCGGCTTATATGGCGGAATTGCACGATAGCCGTGTAGTTCTATTCCCATTCAGGGGCATTGTTTCAATTGACCGATAGGCATATTTCCTAAGTTGATCAAAAGCGTGGG
>JBJFGP010000204.1:0-9295 GCA_051892815.1 Kiritimatiellia bacterium
AGGGAATTTGCGGCACTTTTGGGGCGTCCCCTGCGCCAGCCTGAGATCGATTTTCCCGAAGGAGATGTGCCGGTTGAGACGCTTGCGGCGGTGCGCGTGGAAGCCACCGACCTCTGCCCTCGCTACACGGCACGCGTCATCACGGGTTTCAACCATCGAGCCCCGACGCCGTCTTGGATGCAGTCGCGCTTGGAGCAAGCCGGTATGCGCTCTCTCGGTTTGGCTGTCGATGTGACCAATTATGTTATGCTTGAGTGCGGGCAGCCACTCCACGCATTCGATTATACCACCCTCGCCGACCATACGATTGTCGTCCGCCGCGCCGCGGAGGGGGAACAAATCAGGACTCTTGATGGCGTGGAACGCAAACTGGACGCGTCCATGTTGCTGATTGCCGATGCGAATCGTCCCGTGGCCGTTGCTGGCGTGATGGGAGGGGAAGAAACGGAAATCACCGGCGAAACAGGTACGATTCTCATAGAGTCGGCCCTTTTCGATGCTCCCTCCATCAAACGCACGGCAACTGCGCTTGACCTGGCTTCCGAAGCCAGTCGCCGCTATGAACGCGGTGTCGACCCGGATTTGGCGGATTGGGCCAGTCGTCGAGCCGTCCACCTCCTCCAAAAGTATGGCGGAGGCACCGTCGCGAAGGGGCTGATTGATGTGGACCACCGCGATACGACACCGATTCAGGTCACGCTACCCTTCAGTCGTGTAGATGAGGTAATTGGGATTGCCATTCCGCGAGAGAAAGTTTTGGGCATTCTCTCGTCGTTGGGACTGGTTCTTGCCAATCAATCACCCACAGAGGCGACCTTCACCATCCCGAGTTGGCGTCTTGACTTGACTCGCCCAGCCGACCTAATTGAGGAGATTGCCCGTATCAACGGACTGGACGCCATCCCTGACCGCTTGCCGTCCATTCCGGTCATTTCCACGCTCAGCGACAAGCCCTTCAAGGCGAAGCGGTTCCTGCGCAATGTCCTGCTTGGTGCCGGGTTGACAGAGGCGATGCATTACAGCTTCCTCTCTGAGCAGGAGTTGGACGCCTTTGACCCGCGCGATCGCCAAATGCGTTTGGTCCTTCCAAACCCGGTCAGTGCAGAGTACGGTGTTATGCGTCCCAGCCTGTTGCCGCAAATGATTGGTTCGTTGGGACGCAACGCCTCGCGCCAAATCGAATGTTGCGGTCTTTTCGAGACTGGGCGCGTTTTTGGTGCCTGCAAGGGGCACACATTTGAGGAAGAACGGCTGGCGATTGGTCTGATTGGTCCCTTCGGACGACCCGCGCTCGATAGGCGCCGCCCTGTCAGCAATGACGAAGGACTGCTTTGGATTAAAGGTATTCTCGACCGGCTTGCCGTAGCAACCCATGCCTCTGCACTGACCTACAAGAATATCGACCATCCAGCAATGGAACCGGGATTTGCCGCAGAAGTCTTTCTTGGCAAGCAACGGTTGGGGTTGATTGGCGCGGTGTCCGCCGCCATCCGCCACAAGTTCCGCTTGACTTCCGTGATGGTTTTGGCGGAAATCAAGCCGGCTGCGCTTCTTTCTACGCTGGATGCCGTCAAGCCCATTGTGGCGCCGCCGCTCTTCCCTGCGGTCAAACGGGACCTTGCGTTGGTCGCACCGGATACGGTTCCTCACGCTGCGATTCTTGACGCCATTCGCCGTAAAGCTCCGAAAGAGTTGACCCGAATCGAGCTATTTGATATATTCCTTTCCAAGGAGATGAAGAAAGGTTTTCGAAGCCTTGCTTACTCCCTCTACTTCCAGGCTCCAGACCGTACCCTCAAGGACGAGGAAGTCCGTGCCGCCGTTTCGACCATTGTGGCAACGGTCAAGGATGTGCTGGGGATTGAGGTTCGGGAGAATTGACCATTTCCGGCTCTTGCCGGAGTCCTAGTGGGCTCTGTCTTGTTCGCGAATCTACGAGTTTTTTCTGACCTACGTTTCTTTAAGGATGTGCTTCCAGTTGCGTTGGAGCGGCGGTCCCTTGCGGACTACCCGAAGGCGTGCCAAGCGTGTCCACCTCGTTCACTGAGGGTTTCAGAAGATTCCGTGCTACGGCAGGATGGGGCTTTTTAATTGCGACGGTACCAAGGGATTGCACGCCTATGTTCGATTTGAGACGATTGCTGACCGCCGGGATGGTGTGTTGCGCCCTTGCGGTGTTCGGACAGCGTCTTGAGATTGGGAGCCGCGACTTGCCGCCTCAAGGGGTGGTTGATACGTTGGGTTCCTGGCAGGGCAAACCTTGTCGTGCCGGCTTTGTTTTCATCAACGGCCTCTATGTCAAGCCCCCCTATACGGTCGAATACAAGGGCAATGCAATCTATCTGAATGGACAGTTGATTGACTGTCCGTTGGCCTTCGACAGTTCAAAAAGCGGGGCTGCCGAGCCGGCGAAAGCAGGGGGCAATACTTCTCCGAAATCGTCTACGGCAGGCGACGATTTCTTCTCGTTTGACGATGCTCCGGCTAGCCAGCCCAAGACTGTTTCCTCGCCCTCCACATCTTCGGAATCGGAGGATGCATTCTTGCTGGACGAGGATGAGGTCAAGTCTGCAAAGGCACCTGTCGAGGCCCCCAAGCCAACCGCAGCGTCCGTCCAACTTCCCCCTGCCGATGTCCTGGAACGTCACCGTCAATCGATGGTGCGGCTGGCTAAGATTTATGACGATCGGCTCCAGCAAGGGTGCCTTTTGATGGTGGGCCGTACGCACACGCGGACGACAGGGACCTACCAGACCGGGCGGCAGTTGATCGAGGCTTTGCCAATGGCGATGCGCGCCTCGCACAAGGGTAGGGAACTTCTGAAGGCGTTGCAGAGCAAGGGCATCTACTTCCTCGACGAGCCGGTATGTGATGCGATTATGCGCAATCGGCTTTCCTTCATAGCCATTGACCAGCGTCGTACGCAGCTTTCGACCGAACCGGTATCAACCTCTCACCGTTAGGGGTTGGCACCAATCATCCCTTGATGAAGGAACCTATTGAAGCGTTGGCGGTTGACGGTGTGATTCGTCTGCCGTCCGAACTCGACTCCAGCACCTCCGCCCCGCTCTGGAGGGCGTATGTTTCCTTTTCCCCTGTTTCGCAACCTTACCGGATTGATGCCTCCGCTTTGACGCGTTGCACGGGGACGGGCATTGCCTTGATGCAGGTCATCGAGGCACGCATCCGAAACGCGGGTGGAACCTGCCGCATCGAAGGGCTCCCCGAGACGATAGCCAATCAGTTGGATGCCTACCGCCGCCAGGTGGCAACCCAGACACCTGCAGACAGGGCCACAGATGGAAAGGTTTCACTCCCGGTTGCCGCCGTGGCGGAACTGGGGCGCCAGACGCATCACAACTGGCGGCAGACTTTGCGCTCAATCGCCTATGTTGGAGAGTTGACCGTCTGCCTCCTGAAGGTGTTGCGGCGTCCAGGTCTTTTGCGCTGGCGCGACTTCTGGCAAGTATGCGAGACCGCCGGAGTCAACGCCCTTCCTGTTGTGATGCTGCTAGGCTTCCTGCTGGGCTTGATTCTGGCGTTCCAGTCGGCGATGCCAATGAAGATGTTCGGCGCGCAGATTTATGTCGCCAGCCTGCTGGGCATCTCCCTCGTGCGTGAACTCGGACCGTTGATTACGGCTATTATGCTGACAGGGCGCTCGGGCTCTGCCTTCGCGGCGGAAATCGGCACGATGCAAGTCAACGAGGAGCTCGACGCCCTGCGAACAATGGGGCTCAATCCGCTTCAACTGCTGGCCGTTCCGCGCGTATTGGCGGGTATTTTGGTTATGCCGGTCTTGACCCTTTTCGCCAATGTGGCGGGGCTCTTCGGCGGGTTGATCGTGATGTGGATGATGGGCTTCAGTTTCTCGCTCTACTGCACCCAACTGCAACACTTCGTCTCCTACGGCGATCTCCTGGGCGGGCTTGCCAAGGCAGTGGTTTTCGGCCTGCTTGTGGCGGCGGTCGGGTGCTTTCGCGGATTGGATACAGGACGCGATGCGGCGGCCGTCGGTTCCGCGACGACCTCCTCCGTGGTGAGCGGAATTATCCTCATTGCTGTGGCGGACGGGCTCTTCGCCGTGCTCTTCTACATCATGGGTTGGTAATGCGACTGCTCCATGACCCAGAGGAACTTTTCGCCACGAAGGCGCCCTTGGTTTTGGCCGCGGGGTTCTTCGACGGCGTCCATTTGGGACACCAACTTCTTATCCGCCAGGCACGGCACCGGGCGCAGGAACTCGGGGGCGAAACCTGGGCCCTGACATTTGATGAACACCCCCTTTCAGTTCTGGCTCCAACTCGCCGCCCCTTGCTTTTGACCGGCCGAGAAGAGCGGTTGAACCTGCTGGCGCAGACGGGTATCGACGGCGCCCTGCTCTTCCACTTTACGCGCGACTTTGCACGCATCCCGGCTTCCGACTTCTTGGCACATCTTCTTCCAAAGGGTGCCCCATCCGCTCGGCGCCTCCTGCTGTGCGGAGAGAACTGGCGGTTCGGCGCAAGGGCCGCCGGAACACCAAGCCTTTTGGCAGAATTGGGACGCCCCTTTGGGCTCGGTGTAGAGGTAGTTCCCTACGCCTACTACCGCAACCTTCCGGTCTCCAGCACACGCATCCGAGCTGCCGTTCAAGCCGGACGAATGACCGAAGTGCGAGCGATGCTGGGACGAGCCTGGTCGATAGAGGCCATAGTTGGGAAAGGGCATCAGCGGGGCCGGACATTTGGTTTCCCGACAGCCAATCTGCCCTATCCACGCGACCTAGTCCCGCCTTTGGGCGTCTATGCCGTCTGGCTACGCACGGCTGAAGGAACTGCGCTTCCCGCCGTGGCGAACTTTGGAATCCATCCGACCGTTGGCGCATTGGAACACCCCCAGGTTGAGGTGCACGCATTTGACCCGCCGGGCAAAGGTCTCGAATATGGTGCTCGGGTACACGTCGAGTTCGTCGCGTACATTCGTTCCGAGAAAAGATTCGCGACAGAGGCAGAGTTGGTTGCGCAGATACGGCAGGATGCCGCGGTAGCCCGACGGGAGTTGTCAGTCCCATGAAAAAGTCCCTGTTCTGCTTGACAGTTGCCCTCGTGGCGACAACCCTTATTGGGAATCCTTTTGCAGACTGGAAGGCCTATCCTGAGCATGGAAAGGCCCTCGCGGCATTCATTCAGGCATCCCGGGGAAAGGATGCGGTCGGGATGGAAGTTGCGGCTCGACAGGGGCTCAAGTTTTACCCGAGCGACGGTCTGTGGCACTACAATTTGGCCTGCGCGCTGGCGTTGGAGGACAACCGCGAGGAGGCTCTCGCCGAACTCGCCCGGGCGGTTGATTTCGGTTTTCGGGATGCGAAGAAGTTGGAGGACGACCCGGATTTGAGAAGCATCCGCGCATTGCCGCGTTATCGCGAGATTCGAGCCTTGGCTGGTGCCCCGGGAAAGCCATCCGCTGCCTCAATTTCCTTGCCCCGACTGAAGCCAAAAGTGCCAGCCCTGGTTTCCGTGACGAACACCGTCTTGAATATGGCGAATGGCCTCCTGATGGCGCATTTCGAAGCCTCCAGCCTACCCCTCTTCTACGATAATCGCGATGGGGGACATTCACTTGCCCGGGTCGGTAATGTGCCGAACCTCTATCCGATACGGTGGGCAGAAGAGGCCCTTGCAGCTGGGGTTTCGATTGGGTGGCCGAATGCCCTCTTTCTCTGTGGCGGGTTAGGTATCGCTCCTTGCCTGGCAAATTGCGCCATGGCCCAGGAGCATCCAATCTTTTGGCGCAGTTTGCCTCGTAGTCTGGTGACGCTGGATTTTGCTCAATTGCCGAATCAGGTGCGCCTCTTCGAGTTGGGCACATTGGCCTTCTACCCGGCCCATCGCGACTTCACATCCACTGCGGACTGGCTAACGGCAAACACGCCTTATTGGGTTGCTTCTCAGGGCTCTTCTTGGAGTGAACGTTCCTTCTTGGAGACAGCAGCATGGGTCATCGCTAGTTTGCCGCCGGCGGAACGGGATGCACTGATTAGGCGTAGACAATTGTCCGCAGCGGTTCAGATGATACTGCGCGCATCGATGGATGGTGGGTATCTTGCCCCCCGGTGCCATCGTGCGGCATTTGCGGCAAACAGTGTTCGACGGGGGCCTGCACTGACTTTGGCTCAGCGTCTTCGGGCGGACGACTTCCCGTCCATTTCCTTAGAGATAATCCGGGATGAAGTGCCAGAGAATAGCCACTTTGCGCTGCCTTTGGCGGTCTCGCGCATCAGCCGTTCAAGGCGGTTTAGGGATACATTGACGGTGAAGGTCAAGACGCACGGGGCGAGCCGCATCGAGTGGCGGATTTTACAGGCGCCGCCTGGGAAGGTGTCGCTGAAGCCCTTGTCCCAGGATGGGGGGAATATGGAGGTTTCTGTCGATTGGCACGGTATCTTTACCAATGACTTCGGGCAGGCTACCTCTCGAATCGACATTGGTGTTTTCGCGGTTTCGCCGGCTGGTATCTATTCCTGCCCGGCAATCCTCTCGTTCTGTGATATTCCCTGCGAGCGACGGGTTTACGATGAAGCCGGTGTTTTGAGGTCTATCGACTATTGCGGCGGGGGCTATTCTGACCCTTGGTTTGGCCCGGCGAAGCGCTGGAAGGGGACCTTTTCGTATGCATCCAATGGTGCTTTGACGGGTTGGCTGCGGCAGAATGATTCGGGGCAATCTATCCGATACACGGCTCACGGGCATCGCGTTGTGAAGTGCGACCGCTTTGGCCGGGCGACTGTCGCAGAGGGGATTCGCTATGTTTCCCTGACGGATTCGAAGGGGAATCCGTATCTGTCGGAGGAGCCAACGGGGGTGGTTTATCGCTACAATTATTCGGGGCCGCGAGACTTTGTCGGGACTCCGAAGGTTCGGCACTGAGGGGTCAGAGCCATTTGCGTTTGTGGAAGAAGTAGATCATTCCCGACGCGATGAGGACGATGACAATCCAGAAGGTTGGGTAGCCGTAGACCCATTCGAGTTCGGGCATATGGCGGAAGTTCATCCCGTAGACGCCGGAGATGAACGTCAGGGGCATGAAGATGAGGGAGATGACGGTGAGCAAGCGCATGGTTTCGTTCATACGATTGTTCATTACGGTCATGTAGGATTCCATTGCGGCGTTGAGCAGGTCTCGGGTGAAGTCGAGGGAGTCGGCGAGTTTGATGGTGTGGTCGTAGGCGTTGCGCATGAAGAGTTCGGTTTCGGTTCCGATAGCGGGAGAACGCTCTAGGGCAAGTACGGCTTCGCGGAGCGGCCAGAGGGATTTGCGCGCGATGAGCAGGTCGCTTCGGATGCGGTGCATGTTGATCATCAAATCGGGGTCTGGCTTGGCGAGGATTTCGTCCTGTACATCCTCGATTCGGTCTTCCAAATCGGCCAAGATGGCGAAGTAGCCGTCTATAATGGCGTCGAGCAGGGAGTAGGCGAGGTAGTCGGAACCCATATTGCGGATGCGGCCGCGGCTGTTGCGCAGGCGGGACTGGACGGGGAGGAAGAGGTCGTGGTCGCTGCTTTCGCGGATGGTGATGAGTTCCTGGTCGGTGATGATGAAGGCTATCTGGTCGGATTGGAGTTCGTCGTCTTTGGATGGACGGTAGAGTTTGCGCAGGAAGACCAGAGTGTAGTCCTCTTCGTCTTCGACGCGAGGGTGCTGGTCCATGTGGAGGAGGTCTTCGATGTGCAGGGGGTGGAGTCCGAGGCGCTCGCAGAGCCGCTGAAGGAGTTTGGCGTCTTTGAGACCGACCCAGTCAATCCAGGTCAAGGCATCCGAGCCGAGGTGGGCGGCAATGTCGTCCAAAGAGGAGGGAACGCTTTCCTCCAGGCTGCCGCTGGCGAAGTCGAAGACCCGGACGGTTGTGGCGCTTGCTTCGTGCTCGCCCTGATAGAGGAAGTCGGAGGAGGGATCGTAGGGGGTGTAAGGCAGTTCGGCCTCGGAAGGGGTAGCGGGCATTTGGGTGTCCGGTTGGCTCATGGATGGCTCCACTTCTCGAAGTTGGTTTCTCGACGCGAATGGTTAGTTTATCCCTTTTTGCGCCGCGTTGCAAGCCTGAACCGTCCCCCCTGCCCAAATGTCGCTGGAGAGGCGGAAATCCCCACTATTTCAACGCTGTTTTGTGCGGTCGCAATGGGTAGGAACCTTGCGGAACGGCGGGTATGCAGGAGTGGGGGCGGGAGGTTGGCATCAATGGGGGGCACTGGTGCCTAGGAAATGCCGGCGGGGAGGGGAAGGTCGAACTTGCGGATGGCGAAGTCGTGCCCGGCGAAGGTGAGCGCGATGCGCCCGTCCGGAGCGACCCGAAGGAGCCCGTTCCAGCGGAGTACAGCAACCTGCTCGTCGAGTTCGCCTGGCTCGCACGCCTTGAGCAATGCGAAGGTGGAGAGTTGGCGGAATGCTTCGTTTGAGGTTTCGCCGCGCAGGGTCTCGATGAGGTCGTCGACGGTTCCCTTTCCGCTCATTCGGCCCGCGCAAGAGAGAATCTTCGCCAGCAGCGTGTGGCGGTCGGAATCGACTGCCGCGAGCGGACGAGCCTTGCGCCGTCGGCAGTTGTCGCAACCCGCGCAGGAACGGGTAGCATCGCCGAAGTAGGAGAGTATGAACTGGTGGCGGCAACGCCGATAGCCCGCGTAGCGAACCATCGTATCCAACTTGTCCTGAGCCGCCCGCCGTTTGGCCTCAAGCGGCTTCATCAAGTCCGGCAGCACGCGTTCATCGCCGTCGGGGTCGATTTGCACGCTTTGGGAGCGCGAACCAGGCACGTTTTCGCGTCGAATCAAGCCTGCCCGGACGAGTGTATAGAGGGCGGAACCGGCCGTCATGGAGTTCTTGATTCCTGCCCGGGTTGCCCACCCTTCGTGCGTGTCGACGACAGGCCCCGAACTGCAATCCAGCCGAATCGCATTCCACAAGTTGACAATGTCGGAAGCCGTGGGATTGGCGGCATCGACGAAGAATTGCTGCGTACGAACATCCGCATAGTTGTAGAGCAATTCGCACCAGCCCTGCGCCCCGTCCCGCCCCGCTCGCCCAATCTCCTGGTAGTAGGCCTAGACCGAGCCTGGAATATCCCAGTGGGCGACAAAGCGGATGTCTGCACGGTCGATTCCCATCCCAAAAGCATTGGTCGCGACAACCACAGGTGCCCGTTCCTGGAGGAACCTGTCGGCCGCCCTCGCCCGCTCCTGGTCCCCCATCGCACCGTGGTAAATGATGGGCGAAAGCCGTCGTCCAGCAAGCAAATCCGCCACCCGTTCCGTCATCTTCCGCG
>JBJFGP010000205.1:0-37511 GCA_051892815.1 Kiritimatiellia bacterium
CGGGCGAACGTACCTGCCGATCAGAGTTCGTTCGAGAAAATCCGCCGCTACGAGCGCAGCGTCCAGTTGAAGCGCAAGTAATGAAAGTGGGAGAATCGTCGACTATGCTCCAGATGTCTTTTGTCAAGGAGTTCATCCGCACGGCGGAATGGGGAGCGAACCAAGGTTGGCACGAGCGGAACGGGGGAAATCTCTCCTATCGCCTCACATCCGAGGAAGCCGCCGCGGTCAAGGCTTTGAATCCTACGCCCAAGAGCGATTGGCTTCCGATTGGCACGGAGGTTCCCGGCTTGGCTGGCGAATTGTTCCTGGTCACGGGTACGGGTCGTCACCTTCGCCATGTGGCGTTGGATCCCGAGGACAACATCTGCATCGCCGAACTTGATGGTGCGGGTGAGCGGTACCGCATTCTCTGGGGACTGCGTAGCGGGGGGCGTCCGACCAGTGAGTTCGGGCCTCATTTGATGAATCACGAGGTCTGCGTGGCGCGCACGGCCGGGAGGCAGCGGGTAATCTACCACGCGCACCCGGTGAATCTCATCGCGATGACCTTTGTCTTGCCGCTGACGGACCGCGATTTTACCCGCGCGCTGTGGGAGGTGATGACCGAGTGTCCGGTAATTTTCCCGGAGGGTGTGGGGGTGGTTCCCTGGATGGTTCCGGGCGGTCGGGCGATTGCGATCGAGACGAGCAAGTTGATGAAACTCTACAACATTGCGGTCTGGGCGCACCACGGTCTCTTTGTCGCGGCGGAAAACTTTGGCGAGGCTTTTGGGCTGATGGAGACGGTTGAGAAGGCGGCGGAGATTTGGATGAAAGTCCAGTCGAGCGGTCTACCCAAGCGCTCGTGCATCGACACGCCTCAGCTCCGCGAGTTGGCGAAGGACTTTCACTTGACGCTGCCCGAGCGTTTCCTCTAATCGCCGGCATCTCGCCTGAAGGCCGTTCCGCGCAAGCGGGGCGGCCTTTTGCTTTGTCCGTGCCCGTTTGATAATTACCGATTGACCGCGCGGGAAGCATCACTTGCGGGGGATTCCGGGCCACCTTTTTGCATCATTGATTGGCTTCTTGCGGTTTTGCGCTTGACTAGAACCTCTGAAGATGGTACATTGCTTTCCATTCGCGAGCTTAGTTCAATGGCAGAACGCCAGCCTTCCAAGCTGGCCACACGGGTTCGATTCCCGTAGCTCGCTCCATTTATTTTACAGGCGGCGGGGGCAAGCCGTGGGGGTGTGCAGCGGGTAGGCGCGAGAAGGGCGAGTAATTGGGATGGGGTTGGAGTGGATGGGTGCAGGGCGATCGGCGCGATTCCTAGGCAGGAATGGGTGCAATCGGTAGGCAACAATTCTCCCTGGACCTAGCAACCTCTTGCCGCATTTGGTAAGTACCCTTCATCCGCCAATTCGGGCAGGAATCTCCTGGGCGCCCAACCGTCCCACCGCCTCCGCCGTCCAGTTGCGTTCCCCCGGCGCGAAGGCGGATTGCCATTGACTTCCCGAGGGGGACTTGGTAGAATGCGCCCATAGGATTGATTCGTATGAAGTTCAAAGCGTTCCTACTGGCCCTGTTGCTTCTGCCAGCCGCCGTCTTGCGCGCATCCCCGGAGTTAGAAGCCGCCGCAGCCGCAGCCGTCGCAAGCGAGGCCGTCACCAGTTCCAAAGTGATGGAAGACCTCAAGGCAATCCCCGGTTCGGCCCTCGCCGTGCTCTATGTGCCCCTTGGCCTGGTCCAGACAATCACCTCCCCCATCACGGGCAACTACCGCTCGGGCCCGCGCAACCTCCGTGTCGGACTGCTCGCCCCCGTCCGGTTCGTCGTGCACACCCTTTCCCTCCCCATTCACGCAATCTACTGACCCCCTGGCGCACAGCAGAGCCGGCGGCGCACACCAGCGGGCCGGACGAAAAATCGCGCATCAAAGATCCCATCGGCGAACTATGAAAAAGGATATCCTCTGCATCGGCGCAGGCTACATCGGCGGCCCCACAATGGCCGTCATCGCAGCCAAAAACCCAGACCGGAAAGTCACCGTCGTCGACATCAACGCCGACCGCATCGCAGCCTGGAACTCAGACACCCTGCCCATCTACGAACCCGGACTTAAAGAACTCGTAGAAGCCCGCCGCGGCAAGAACCTCTTCTTCACCACCGACCTCGAAAAAGGCATTCGAGAGAACGACATCATATTCGTCGGAGTCAACACCCCCACCAAAACATTCGGGCGCGGCGCCGGCTACGCAGCAGACCTCCAGTACTGGGAGAAAACCGCCTGCGACATCGCCAGATACGCCCAGTCCGATAAACTCGTTATCGAGAAATCCACACTCCCCGTCCGCACCGCCGCCGCTATGGCAAAAATCCTCAACGAAGCCTCCCAATACCGCTTCGAGGTGCTTTCCAATCCCGAATTTCTGGCCGAAGGAACCGCCATCCGAGACCTGCTCGAGCCAGACCGCGTCCTGTGCGGCGGCAACGACACCCCATTGGGACGAATCGGACTGCAGGAACTCATCGAAATCTACGCCGCGTGGGTACCTCGCGAACGAATCCTTACCACCAATGTCTGGTCCAGCGAACTATCCAAGTTGGCCGCCAATGCCTTCCTCGCCCAGCGAATCAGTTCCATCAACGCCCTCACCGAACTATGCGAACAGACCGGGGCGGATATCGACGAAGTAGCCCATGCGGTAGGCTTGGACACGCGCATCGGGAGCAAGTTCCTCAAGGCCGGCGTCGGCTTTGGCGGCTCCTGTTTCAAGAAGGACATTCTCAACCTTTCCTACATTTGCGAGAGCCACGGACTTTACCAGGCGGCGGCCTATTGGAAGCAGGTCGTGGAGGTCAATGAGTTCCAGCAGGAGCGGTTTGTGCGGCGTATCGTCGACGAGATGTTCGGCACACTCGCGGGGAAGAAAGTAGCCGTTCTTGGGTTCGCGTTCAAGGCCGACACGGGGGACACGAGAGAGGCACCTGCCAAGAAGATTTGCCATATTCTCGCGGAGGAGCATGCGTCTATCGCGGTGTCCGATCCGAAGGCTTTGTCCAATGCGGAGCGTGACTTGGCGGACATCCGGTCGCGGGTCACCTTCTGCGCGGATCCGTACGAGGCGGCGAAGGGGGCTCATGCGGTGGTGGTGCTGACGGACTGGCCCGAGTATCGGGGGCTTGACTATGCGCGGATTTACGCGTCGATGGCCAAACCGGCGTTCCTGTTCGATGGCCGCAATTGCCTTGATTTGCGGGCGCTGGCGGAACTCGGTTTCAAGGCTTATGGCGTCGGCAAGGTGCTTTAGCCTTGCGGGTTGGGACGCGCTGGAAAGTGACCGCCTGGTGCCTTTTGGCCCGGGCGGTTTGTGCTTGGGAGGGGTCAGTGGTCGTGGCAGGCTTCGCCGTGCCAAGGTTCGTAGGCGGGGACTTGGGCGATGCCTGCGGCGATGCGCTGGCGGACGGCTTCGTAGAGGAGGATTGTCGCGGCGGCTGAGACGTTGAGGGAGTCGGCCTGTCCGAGCATGGGTATGCGCACGCGCAGGTCGGCGGCATCCATCCACAGGCGGGTGAGACCGTATTGCTCGGCGCCGACGGCAATGGCGGTGTTGCCGGTCAGGGGCACATCGAAGTGGAGGGCTTCGGCGTGCGGGGTGGCGGCCAAAAGGTGGAAACCTTTTGCTCTCAACCATTGCAACGCTTCGGGGCCGGTGGTATCAACGACCGGGACTGAAAAGAGTGCACCTGTTGAGGCCCTCACTACGTTGGGATTGTGGATGTCGGTGCATTTGTCGCAGACGAGGACCGCCGCAACGCCCGCGGCATCGGCCGTGCGCAGAATGGTGCCCAAGTTGCCGGGCTTTTCGATGGCTTCCGCGACAATCACCAGGGCGTTGGGCGGCAGGCTCAACCGGCTCAAGGGGATTGCCACTTGGGGGCCAATCGCCAAAAGACCGTCGGGCCGATCTTTGTAGGCCATCTTCTCAAAGGCGAGGCGCGAACAGCGGCAGAGTTCCGCACCCGCCTTGCCGCAGGCTTCGACCAATGCCGGCTCGTTCTCGTCCTTGAGATAGAGCTCGGGGCAGAAGAAAAGGCGATGCGGACGATAGCCGTCGGCGAGGGCGCGGCTGATTTCGCGGTACCCCTCGACAATCATCTCACCCGCCTCGTCCCGATGGGAGCGAGTACGGAGTTTGACAACCGCTTTGATGCGCGGATTAGAGGGACTGGTGATTTCAAAAGGTTCGTACATAATGGGTCAGTCTCGAAGCAGCAATTCGACCATATCGGGCGAGAGAACCGGGATGCCTAAAGCACGGAAAACCGCCTGGCGCTCGCCAAACGAATCGTCGATGAAAAGGGCATCTCGCCGGGTGATTCGCGAGGCCTTCTCCTCGGTTCTGTCGCGTAGCCACATGACCTCGTCGAAGAGATTCTGCAGGCGGAAGCGCGCCAATGTCTCGTGCGGATTCGTAGCATGGCGCGTCAGCAAAACCAGCCGCTTCCCCTCACCTAGACATTGATAGAGAAACCGCACCATCCGCAGATTCAAACGCCCCCCGCAGACTAAGCAATCGTCCAGGTCGATATAGACCGACGAGAAGGAAAGGTGCGCCACGCCGCACCCCTCCAATGCCCGGTCATAGGTCACCTCGCAAGGCAGCGGAAGGAAGGAGACCTGCGCTCCTTCCGCCTGATAAAGTTCCGCCAACATGAAGTTGATCCCTTGCAGGCGATGCGTCCCCATAGAGCCAGCAAGGCGGGGACCGATTTCAGTCAAACAGGGCACGCCTTGGGTATCTTCTTTCAGTTGGAAGAACCAGGTTCCGCGGAATTGGAGCGTGGCATTGACGGTTTCCGCTATCTTCCGGAACTCCTCGCGCTCGACCGTGGAGGAACGCACGGCGATGCCATCCATCGTCCGTTCCCGTGTCCGTCCGCCGCAGTAAATCAAACGCCCTTCGCGGTCTGTGAAGCAGTCGACGGTGTACTCGCGTCCGGGCAAGTAATCGAAGGCGACCAAGGAGGGGTCTCGCCCCATAAAGAACCTTGCTTCCTCTAGGTTTCGTGCCAAGCAAACGCCTTTGGAGCCACTCCCGCCGTCCGGTTTGAGAAAGAGCGGATAGGGCTCTGAGCCGTCCAGCGAATCATAGCGGCGGGGGAGTGGGATTTTGCCCTCGAAGAGCCGATTGGTCGCCCGCTTCGAGGCGGATAGTCGAACGGTCTCGGGCGGTTGGGTGAGCACCTGGCAAGCGGTCACTAGCCCTTCCGCGCACAGTTTGATGACGGGGTCGTAGGCTGGTATGAAGTAGTCGAAACCTTCCCGGCTCAGCAAGCCGTTCAAGCGCTCCGCGAAGTCTGGTTCGTGCCAGAAGGGCAGGTCTGGGGCAACCTGTGCGAAGGCCAGTTTGCCGTGGTCCTCGCAACTCGACGCGCCCCAGAGATCCACCTCCTTCGCATCGCGAAGCGAACGGTTGATCTCTAGCCCGATTTCCGAACCGCAAGGGAAGACGAGGACTTTAACCTTCATCGTCAAACAGTCCGGGCTGGTGGGCACTGGGCGGGGGATTCGTGCGTATGACTGGCTTCGGCTCGTTGGCAGGAACGGGGGGCATTGGTGCGTTCGACTGGAAGGACATCAAACGTAGCAATTCCTCCTCGTCGATGATAGCAGTTCCCAGATTGCGGGCCTTCTCCAATTTGGTCTGCCCGACCGACGCGCCGGCCACCAGATAGTCCGTCTTGCCGCTCACCGCTGAGGCGACCGTTCCCCCCGCCGCGACTATCATCGCCGCAACCTCATCCCGCGGACGGCTGAGCGTTCCCGTCAGCACGAACGACTTGCCCGAAAGTGCCCCTTGGGCGTCCGCCTTGGGCGCGGAGACCGGGTTGATGCCCAGCACCGCCATCCGAGCAGTAAAGGCCCGACCGTACTCCGAATCAAAGAAGGCCAGCGTCGAGCGGGCGGCGGCCGGCTTGATGTCGACAATGTACTCCGACGGCAGAGCCGAACCCTCCTTCTTGATGGCAAGCCCTCGCGAGACCAGTTCGTCGCCCAGCACCCCAATCTCCCCGCAGTGGCGAAGGAACTCCTCCCGGGACTTGGTGCGGCGAACCGTCGAGGTTTCGGAATAGAGCCGGTCCAGCCGCAGAATCTCCTTGAGCAACGCCGACGAAGGCAAATCCGTAAAGCAATGGTGCGCCGAGGCAATCTGCGAAGCCGCAATCGCCCCGACACCCGGAATTCCGATTGCAAAAAGCCAACGGTTCAAGGGCAGGCGCTTCGCCGCCTCCAGCGAATCCTTCAAAGCAACCGCATTCCGCCCAAACTTGCGATTGTCCGCCAGCTGGTAATCCGCCAGAGCCCCAAAGTCCAAAGCATAAAGGTCCAGCAAATCCGTCACCAGACCTTGCGACACCATAGCCTCCGCAACCTTGTCGCCCAACCCCCGCAGGTCAAGCGCATTGCGCGAAGCAAAGTGATCCAAGCGCCCGACCCGCTGTGCCGGACAGGCAGGATTCGTACAACGCAAAGCCACCTCATCCTCCAGCCGGCACACAGGCGCCCCACACTCGGGGCAGTCAGAAGGAGGCACAAAAGACCGCTCCGAACCGTCGCGCTTCTCCTTTATCGCGCTCTCGATTGCCGGAATCACATCCCCCGCCTTGACCAGCCACACCGCATCACCGATGCGCAAATCCTTTCGGGCAATCTCGTCCGCATTGTGGAGCGTCGCGCGGGCAATGGTCGAACCGGCCAGTTCGACAGGTTCGAGCTCTGCCACGGGAGTCAACACGCCCGTTCGCCCGACCTGAACGGTAATGGCGCGAATCCGCGTTTCCGCGCGCTCGGGAACATACTTGAAGGCCCTCGCCCAGCGCGGACTCTTCGCCGTCGACCCGAGCGAATCATAAAGGCGGCGGTCATTGACCTTGACCACCGCACCATCCATCTCGAACGGAAACGAATGGCGCAGAGACTGAAGCTCGTCGATTGCCTCGAACACCGACCTCATGTCCGCGCAGAGACGCGACCACGGCGTCACCTTCAGCCCCCACTCGGCAAAAGTCCGAATCATCTGAGAGTGGAAATCGAACGAAACACCTTCAAGGGCGCCGGCAGCATAGAGAATAATGTCGAGGGGGCGTTTGGCCACTTCAGCGGGATCGAGAAGTTTGAGCGACCCCGCCGCTGCATTGCGCGGATTGGCAAAAGGTTCGCGACCAGCATTCTCCTCAATCTCATTGAGCTTGACAAAGCCCTCCCTCGTCATGTATACTTCGCCTCGAACCTCCACAACGGGCGCCTTGACGGGTATCGAAAGAGGCACCGAACGGATAGTTTTGACATTGGCCGTGACATCGTCCCCGACCATCCCGTTTCCACGCGTAGCCGCGCGGGATAGGATGCCGTTGAGGTAAAGCAGACTAATGGCCACACCGTCAATCTTGGGCTCGACGACATAGTCCCAAGGTTGCCTCATCTGCTTGCGCAGGAAATCGTCAAAGGTCGCAAGGTCGCCGCGGCTATGCGTCTTGTCGAGACTGCGCATGGGTGGCTCGTGGCGAACTTGTTTGAATGACTTGAGCGGCGAGCCACCTACACGCTGGGTAGGAGAGTCTGGCAGAGCCCACTGCGGATAGTCCCGTTCGAGGCGTTCCAACTCGCGGTAGAGTGCGTCATAATCGGCATCACCAATCTCCGGCTTTGCTTCGACATAATACAGCCGGTCGTGACGAGAGATCTCGCGGGAAAGCCACTCGATGCGCTCTTGGATTGGGTTCATTGGGTGTCTGAAAAGGGCTTGAGTTCGGGATGAACTGCCTGCAGAGCCTGGGCGGCGGCAGTGTGGCCGAGTTTGCGGCTATAGGCAAAGATGGTCAGCGCGTCACCGAGTCTCTGGGGGACGCCGATAAGCCGGATTCGCTCCAAATCTTCTATACCGTCGCTTCCGATTGGAATGGCTCCACTCTTGCCGTTGCACTCCATATGGAGTTTACCGTCTGAGACACCTTGGATGGTGACGGTTCGATTGCGCCCCTTGTAGGCGAGCGGAATGGTCTGCCCGATTCTTTTGGTCAGGGCTTGGGCGAAGAGTTCGTTGAGAGTGGGGCAGCGGGTGGACGAGGGAATCTTGAGCAGGGTGCAGGCATCGGAGTCGGCGGCTATGAGGTCATTGAGCGCGGCGATTGGGTTCTCCGCATCCAAGGCTTTGGCGAATCGCGCGACGGCTTCGCGTTTGGTGATGGAGGGAATATTGGGCTCGTCGACTGCGGTAGTTTGTTTCCGCTGAACCTGTTTGGCGGGCGGCGAAGCTGGGGAGTGGTCGACTTTCGCGATGGCGATGGTGCGCTTGGTGGCGGGGACGGTCTCGGGTGTCTGATTCCATCGGTAGGCGGCAAGAAGGGCCAATCCGATACCGAGCACCAGCCAGGCGACGGTGCGTATGCCATAGGGCGGGAAGGCGGCAGGTTGTGGGGCTGTCGAAGCGATGGTGCGGGGCTTTTTCCCGGGAATCCGATGCGTGGGCGGTCGGGCGGAAGCGGGTTTGGCGGCGGGGTCAACGGGGGCTGGAGGTTCGCACCGAAGGGTCTCGAAGGTAGCCATGACCTCGCCCCAATCCTTGAAACGATCGTCTGGCGTTCGTGCCATCAGTTTGAGGACAAAGGTGTCCACCTCCGGCGACAGGCTCGGGTTGAAACGGGATGGCGGGGGGGGCGACTTGGTGAGCTGGCGCTGGATAATGCTGTCCGGGGATCCGCCGCAGTAGGCATCGGCACCGACGAGCATCCGGAAGATCAAGGCGCCCAAAGAGTACATGTCGCTTCGCGTATCGAAGGGCTGATTGGTCAGGAGTTCGGGCGGGATGTAGCCGAGGTGACCTTCTATCTCCTCCTCCCCCAAAGTCTGAGCCGCTTCGAGAGCCATCGTGAAGTCCCACGCCATGGAGCAACCGTTGTCGGCAAGCCAGATGACATCGGCGTCGAGGCTGCGCAGGACAAGGGAGGTTTTGGCGGAAAGAACGACGAATTCCTCTATGAGCCCGGCGATGACGGGGGCGACTTGCGAGAAGTCCGGGAGGTTGTCGCCCGTGCCGAGCCTATCCGCCAAGGAGTGCCCTTTTGAGATTTCCAGCACGAGGGCGGGACGTTCGCCTACGATAACATCAAGGACTTGCGGAATATGACTGCTTTTGATGGCAGCAATTTGGCGCGCGGCCGAGAAGATGAGCCCGAGGCGCCTGGGCGTGTAGACGGCGGGGTTGATGGCTTGTATGAGGACGGGGCGTTGCAAGGCATCCTGGGTGGCCGACCAAAGCGTGTAGCGGCTGGTGGTGCACAGAAGGGTGAGGTTGCTATAGCCAGGAATCTCTGGGGGGCGTTGCATAAAGGGGGAATCAGTTGTCGGTGAGTTCGAGCCTCATGGCCTTGCGCAGGGAGGGTGCGTAGGCCTTCGTATAGGTCCACATCGTACCGAAAGTCAGCACGAGCGCTACGCCTTCGAGCAGGTAGACGAGCCATACGGGGAAGGTGACGGAGTCAATGGCAATGTGGGCGTAGGCTACGCAGGCGAAGGGGAAACTGTAGGCGGTGCGGAACTTGCCCATCCAGTTGGCGCGGCAGTCCTGGTGGTATTCGCTGCCGACCGCCCGGAGGAAAGTGACCCAGAGGTCTCGCACCATATAGGAGACGGTGATGAGCATCATCAACACGGCGTGAAAGCGGTTTTCTGGGTGGAAAATCGGCAGCAGCCAGGTGAAGACGGGGAAGACCACGGCGTAGAAGAATTTGTCCATCAGCGGGTCAGCCATGGCGCCGAAGGAGGACTCGACTTTCCACTTGCGCGCCAACATCCCGTCGAAGAGGTCTGTGATGGAGCCCAGCACGAGCGAAAAGACGGCCAGCCAGGCTATCCACAGGCTCTCGCGGAAGTAGACATGCACGATGGACAGTGCCAAAAAAAGGGTGACGAACGGCACTCGCCCGAAGGTCAAGGCATTGACAATCAGGAACTCTCGGTTGAACTTCGGCATAACGGCTTCATTGTAGCCAATTCCCTCCATTTATTCAAGCCTGAAACCGCATCCGCGGTCGCTCTTGAACACGCTTCCGACTCGCCTCCGCCGCCCCATCCCGCCCCCGCGCCGCCGCAAACGGTTGGCACGAATGCCCCCCACAGGTTGCTACCTGTACCTCCAGCGGATAGTTAGGACACATCCCCATTGGTGCCAACCTGCCGTAGCACCAGGTTGATACCACTTTTCCGCCGCCGCACGACCGCCGGGAACAGAATTGGATTGTATTTTCCAGCCGAATCGTATAGACTAACCGGTGCGTCCCTATCCCCACCCACCGTTTGCCCGAATCCATGCCCGAAACCCTTCCAGACGACTTCCCCGAACTAGCCGCCGCCGTCCTCGGCCCCCGCGGCAAACTCAGCGTCATCCTCCCCGCCTACCGCCTCGAAGGCGTCATCGGACACAGCATCCAAACCGTCTGCAACCTCCTCGAAGGGCACCTCGATTACGAAGTCGTCGCCGTCGACGACGGCAGCGACGACGCCACCGGAAACGAAATCCGAACCGCCTCCCAACACGCCCCCGCCGGCCGCGTCAAGCCCGTTCTCCTCCCCCGCAACGGCGGCAAAGGCAACGCCCTGCGCCAAGGATTCCGAGCCTCCAGCGGCACCCACCTGCTCCTGCTCGACGGCGACCTCGACCTCTCCCCTGCCCAACTCCCCGCCTTCCTCCAGACCATGCGCCAGACCCGCGCAGACATCGTCATCGGCTCCAAACGCCACCCCCAATCCATCGTCGACTACCCCTGGCACCGACGCCTCGCCAGCGCACTCTACTGCCGCCTCGTCAAACTCCTTCTGGGCCTCCCCGTGACCGATACCCAGACCGGAATGAAACTCTTCACCCGCCCCGCACTCAAGACCGCCCTCGACCGAATGGTAGTCAAATCCTTCGCCTTCGATGTCGAACTCCTCACCCTCGCCGTCAACAGCGGCCACACCATCGCCGAAGCCCCCATCGAACTCCACTTCGGACGAAAACTCGGCTGCCTAAGCCCAACCACCGTCCGCCAAGTCCTGATAGACACCCTCGGCATTTTCTACCGCCTGCGCATCCTGCGCTACTACCAGGCCGTCGAGCCCGTCGACTACCCCAATCCGCCCCCCCTAGTCAGCGTCATCATCGCCTGCCCCGCACCCAGCCCCTACCTCTCCGAAGCCCTCCGCGCCCTCCAGAAACAGACCTACCCCACCTTCGAAGTCCTCGTCCTGCCCGACGCCGGATACATTCCCGGCCCCGAAGCCAACGGACTCGACCTGCACATCATACCCACCGGAAAAGTCCGTCCAGCCGAAAAACGCAACCGCGGCGCCGCCCTCGCCAAAGGCTCTATCATTGCCCTGCTCGACGACGATGCCGCCCCGCTTCCCGACTGGCTCGAAAAGGCCGTTCCATACTTCGGGAAACCCGATGTCACTGGCGTCGGAGGCCCGGCCATCACCCCCAAAAACGACCCCTATTGGGCGCAAGTCGGAGGCCGCGTCTACCAGAACCCCCTCGTTTCCGGCACCTGCCGCTACCGCTACATTCCGGGCAAACCGAGACACTCAATCGACGACTACCCCAGTTGCAACCTCCTCGTCCGCACCGCAGACTTCCGCGCCATTGGAGGCTTCAGCATCCGCTACTGGCCGGGCGAAGACACCATCCTCTGCAGCGACCTCGTCGCCCGCGGAAGGCGCATCGTCTACGCCCCCTGGAGCATCGTCCACCACCACCGCAGAGCCCTATTCCGACCACACCTTCGCCAAATTGGACGCTACGCCCTCCATCGCGGCTACTTCGCCAAACGCTTCCCAGCGACCTCCCTGCGGCTTGCCTACTTCGTGCCCAGCCTGCTGGCCATCGGCATTCTCGCCGGATTCCCCCTCGCCCTGCTGATTCCCCCGCTGCTGCCGCCCTATGCGATTGCCGTCGCCCTCTACGCCACCTTGACCTTCATCGCCGCCGCCGATTGCCGCCACCCGTTGACCTGGCTACTCACCTGGCTGGGCATCATCGCCACACATATCTGGTACGGTCTGCGCTTCCTCGCCGGTCTGCTCGCCACACGAATGCCTTGCGAAGTTGCCCGCTTCGACCACCCCGCCGAGCAAATCCAACCTACCAACCCCGAGAAATCCAAAAGTCTCACCCTACGAAACGATAAGGCTTGCACCTCTACGCGAAATATGGTATCTTCTGCCTTTTCACAACGGATTTTGGAGACTACCAGTCATGGGTACAGGAAGAACACTCAACAAGACCTCCGCTACGCGCCCGGTCAAGAAAGCCGGTGAACGTCGCCGCCGCGAACGCACCCAGCGCGCCCGCCTTGTCAAGCTTGGATACGACGAGGCTGCGGTCAAGAAACTCAATCCTCCCGAAGTGCGCGCGCTCCTCCGTGCGCCCAAGAAAGCCCCTGCTGCCGCCAAGTAGCATCGCGGCAGATTCGTTGCTTTCCCCAACAGAAGAGGTAGCCGAATCGGCTACCTCTTTTTCATCTATTCAAGCGCCGCACACCTAGCAACCTCATCATCTAGAAGGAAGGCAGCTGTGGCAGTGATTGGTAGGCAGTAGTTAGCACACAGGGTAGGCAGGAAAAGGGGTGACGGATTGCAACGAAGCGGCCTCAATCTCAAAGGCTGAGGTATCCTGACTGCTTACCAATGGTGACGGTTTCGCAGCGTGGTCGTGTCGACCTTGAGGGAAGGGGCATCGTGATAGATTAGGTGGCTTCTATTCCCTAATCTACACGCCTCAGCGCCGCGGCATAAGCCCCGTCATGCCCCTGCACATGGGGAAGAAACTGTCGCTCCTCAACGAGCCGCCAGCCTGGATGGGTATCCACGAATCGCCGCACTTGCAACTGATTCTCCTCTGGCTCAAGGCTACAGGTCGAATAGACCAATCGACCTTCCGGTGCAAGCGCTTGGGCCGTATTCTCAAGTATCGCGGCTTGCCGTTCAAGCAGTTTGGACAAACGCGCCAGGCTCCACCGCCAACGGGCATCTGGGCGACGCCTCAGAACCCCTGTGTTGGAGCAAGGCACATCCAGCAAAATGCGGTCGAAAATGCCATCTGGGCGTTCAACATCTGCGGACAATTGAAGCACTTTGACGGCTTGCAACCGGGTTCGCTCCAAGTTTTGCCGCAGGGCCGAAAGTCGGTCTTCGTGGAGGTCGGCGGCGACTGTCTGTCCATGCGGATTGCGCACGGCAATTTGAAGCGTTTTACCCCCGGGAGCGGCGCAAGCGTCGAGAATGCGCTGCCCATCCTGTATGTCGAGAAGGTCGATGGCAGCTGCCGTGGCGGGGTCCTGAACGATAGCCTTTCCCGAGGCGATTTCCGGGACACCAGCCGGATCGATTCCTCGTTCGAGCCGCTCAAAACGCTGGGCGGCATTCGGATCGAGGGATGCCAACCAGGTCTCCGCCGGCAAGTTATCAAGGCGGCAGATTTCAAGCGCCGCGGGCTCCCCAAACTGCTCACTCCAACGGCGAATCAATATGGTTGGATGAGAGAGGCGGATAGACGGGCGCTGCTTCGAAAGGTTGGCGAGCAGTTCCTCTCGCGCTTCCGCTATGCGGCGCAAGACGGCGTTCACGACACCGGCCGTTCGGCGGGAAGCAATCTTCGCCACGCCAACCGCCTCGTTGACCACTGCGTAGGGAGCACGGCACTCAAGGAAAAGCAGTTCCGTCGCCCCGAGAAGCAAAACCGCCAGCAGTTCCCCTGTGGGCAAGCGCCTCAGGTGTTGACCGAGAACCCACAGCAGGGCTGTCCGATTGCGGATGGCGGTATAAACTGCGTTCTGCACAAAAGCCCGCGCAGGATTTGCCGTCAGCATCCGGTCTGGAAAGTCGCCGCTCTCAAGCCACCGTGCGAGGATGAAGACTGCTTCACGCCGTGGGTTCATGGGGCTCCAAATAGTCCTTCAGGGCGGAATCGACGCATTCTTGCATCTGGCGCAGGAGGGTCTCGTCCTTTGCCTCTAGAATCACTCTCAGCCAAGGCTCTGTGTTCGACGGGCGCACGCTGGCCCAGCCGTCAGACCAATCTAGCCGCACCCCATCAAGGTACAAACGACTTGAGGGAGTTCCTAGCAACCTTACCAAGGCAGTCTCGGCAACAACCTGAGCCGATTCCTTATTAGCAATTGCCAGATTGCACTCCCCGCTTGTGGCGTAGCGCTCGCGCACCGGTGCCAGCCATTGACTGAAGGTCAAACCGCTCTCTTTTGCCCGCCGGGCCGACTCAAGAATGGTCAAGGCCGCCAGTTCTCCCGAGTCGCAAAAGCCAAAGGGTTTGAAGTAGTAGTGCCCCGCCAACTCGCCGCCCAACGGGGCATTGAGTTCCCTTAGACGGCGCTTGGCGTAAGCGTGCCCAACCTTCCACAGGCAGGGCACGAACCCGTGCTCCTCAAGGCGTTCCGTGGCAGCCCGCGAAGTCCGAATGTCGCAGAGAACAGTATCGCCCTTTTGAGCCTCCGGGAGCGCATCAGCCAGATAGGGAATCAAGTAGTCGGGCTGAACAAAGTCGCCCTTCTCATCGACCGCGACTACGCGATCGGCATCGCCATCGAAAACCAGCCCAAGATCCAAACCGTGGCTTCTGACGCAGTCGCCCAAAGCCTTGCAATTCGCCCGGGCAAGAGGATTGGGTGGATGATGGGGAAAGGCACCGTCAGGGCGATCTCCCAGCAAGATGGCACCCTCGCCAAAGAGTTCCCGCGCAAGAAGCGAGGCCATACCGTCCGAACAGTCAACAGCAAAGCGAAGCCCCCCAAAGTCGCGTTTCCGACCCTTGAGCCAATGCACGAAAGGGGCTAGACCTTCAATGCAGCGAAGCCTCCCGCCCGTGCACTCCGCCGGGAGCCGGCGGCTGGCGACACGGGCCTCCAACTCCGCCAACCCCGAATCATATCCCACAGGCACCGCAAGGGCACGAGAAATCTTCAAACCATTGTCGCCGGGAGGATTGTGCGAGGCCGTAATCTGGACAGAAGCGCCATAAGATCCCGTGAAGGTGTGATAGTAGACCATTGGCGTGGTGGCGAGCCCAAGGTCATCGACAGCGGCTCCGGAAGCAAGCAACCCTTTCACCAACGCGTCGCGAATCAATTCGGAACTTGCGCGGCAATCTCTGCCCAGAACAAAGCGTTTGGTTTGAAGGACATCCGGCAAATGACGGCCAATCGCATAAGCCGTATCGGTGTTCCACTCCTTGCCGCCAAACGGTCCGCGAATATCATAGGCCTTGAATATTCCGCTCATCAAGACTGCTCCTCTCTACTCCATAATAAGGAAGACGGTTCCTGGGCGTTCAGGGGGCTCGCGGCGCTCTATGTTCCACTCTCCGGAGGGCAAAGCGGCGAAGGGGGAATTGGTCAATGAATGGCCTGCGGAGAGGGTTTTGAGGAGGGCTTCGCGGCGCAACTGTCGGGTGCGGTCGGTGCGCGAGGTTTCGATGTAGGAGCCTATATAGGCGCCACTCAGGAAGGCCAGTGCAAGCCCTCCGAGGACGACCAGCAGGGGGACTCCGGGCGTACGATGTTCGGGGGTGTTAGATTCGGCTTCGCTGTGGAGACGCTTTTGCAGGGAACGGAGGCGTTCGCGTTCGAGATCGAGGCGTTCGCGTTCCAAGTCTAGCTTCTCGCGTTCGAGTTCGTACGAGGTCTTTTTGCGTTCGTCCATAGTCACTCCCACAACCGCCGAATCAGGGCCAATCCTGCCCGCAAATCGTCTTCGGGGACGTCCGGGGCGGGCTCGAATACTTTGGCGAGGGCGGTGTTTTTCCCTAGGAAGGCGTAGTTGCGAAAATCGGTTTGACCTTTTCCCGGCGCCAGGTGGTCACAGTCCCGGCCCAAGACATCGTGTATGTGGACTCCGCCGGTATGGGGGAGGAGTTTTTCAAGCAGTTTGGCGGAGGGCTCCCAACCATGCCGGGCGCGGATTTCTCCGTGTCCAAGGTCGTGCCAATGGAGCAAGGTGGCGCTCGGGTAGCGGCGTTTGAGTTCGGCGAATTCCGAGCCATCGGGGAAGGCTTCGAATGAGGGCAAGTTCTCCAGGCAGAGGGCTATGCGGGCGGTCTCGAATCGGGGCAGAAGGTGGTCGAGGGAGCGGCACATGGCGTCCATCCAGGCGGGTGCGCAGCGGGTTCGGATCTGTCTTTCGAGGGCCAGGCGTTTCGTGTAGGCGGGGGTGTCGATGCCGTCTAGGGCTGCGAGGCGCTTTAGGCGCGAGTGGCAGCGCAGGATGCCCCAGCGTTTGAGTTCGACGCGCCCAGCGTGGCAGACGACTCGTGTGGCGCCGCATTGGCGGGCGGTCTCCAGGGTTTGGAGCAGTTGGTGGCAGGCCAAGGCGCGTTCGTCTTCTTCGGGCGAGGCGGGGGAGTAGAGTTCGGGGTAGCCGTAGGGTGCGGCTTCGGGGACGGGGCAGAAGGCGTGGACGCTGCCGACTTCGAGTTTGAGCGCGGGCTGGACTTTTAGGATTTGGTCGAGCTGTCTAGGGGTCAGCAGGTAGCCCAATTCCAAACCGTCGAAACCCAGTTGCAAGGCTTGCTCGGCGATGGCTTCTCCGGAGGGAACGCGCTCCGAGAGCCAGTTGGTCGAAAGGGCGATTTTCACAATCCCCGCCCCCTGCGCGTACGCGCCTCTGCGACCAAAGGTTGCCACCAATGGGGGTGATTGATATACCACAATAGGGTCTGGAGCAACCCATCTTTGAGGGTGATTCTCGGATACCAATGGGTGGCAGTCCTAAGTTTCTCCGTCCGCAAGGCGTAGCGGCAATCGTGCCCGGGGCGGTCTTCGACATGGACGATTCGCTCGGCATAGCGCCCCTTGGCGGACGGGCAGAACTCGTCGAGGATGGCGCAGACCGATTCGACCAGTTCGAGGTTCGTCCGCTCTTCGCCCGAGCCAACCGCGTAGGTCTCGCCGGGCGTGCCGGATTCGAGGATTGCCAGCAGGGCGCGGACGTGGTCGTCGACATGGATCCATTCGCGCACCTGAGCGCCCGAGCCGTAGATTGGAAGCGGCCCGTCGCCCGACAAAATGCGCACCGCCATCGACGGAATCAACTTTTCGGGAAACTGGAACGGGCCGTAGTTATTGCAGCAGTAGCTCACCAGCACCGGCAGCCCATAGGTCGCCCCCCACGCCCTTGCCAAATGGTCAGCCCCGGCCTTCGAAGCGGCATAGGGCGAGCGCGGCGCATAGGACGAATTCTCCGCAAAACTGCCCGTTGCCCCCAGCGATCCGAAGACCTCGTCCGTAGAGACCTGCAAGTAGCGGAACCCCTCCGCCTCGCCCGGCGGCAAGCCCCCCCAATAGTCGCGAACCGACTCCAGCAAAGTCGCCGTCCCGGCAAGATTGGTATCTACGAACCCCAGCGGAGAATCGATGGAACGGTCGACATGGGTTTGCGCCGCCAGATGTACGACCGCATCAGGATGGAACCCCGCCAAAGCCCCTCGAAGCCGCTCCCCGTCGCGAATGTCCAGGCGCGCAAAACGGTAGTTCTCCGCCCCCGCGATTGATTCGAGATTCTCCAAGCGCCCGGCATAGGCGAGGCTGTCGCAATTCAATACCGAACACGCCCCGCCGGCAACCAAATGCCGCACCAACGCAGAACCAATGAACCCAGCGCCCCCTGTGACCAAGATGCGCTTCATAGGCAGGAATTACTCGTCGTCCTCGGAATACATCGAGGGATCGACAGCATCATTTCGGCTGGAACGGTGCGTATGCGGCGCCTCCTCGTCATCCTCGGAAGGCATCCCCTTCGCGCCCGCATTCTGGGCTCCGTCCAACTTCTGCTCGGCGCGCTTCTCGGCCTCCTCTTGGGCAATAATAGCCTTCTTGGAATAGCCGTATGCACCGTAGCGAGTCGAGTAGCGGTAGGAGTAGCGATAGTGGTCATCGTACTGGCTGAAAGTCGTCCCTCGCCCAAAGTCGACATCGTTGACCACGGCCCCGAGAATGCGCGCCCCAGCCTCAGTGAGCGAACGCACGGCAAACTTGATTGGGCGGTAGCGCGTACGGTCCGGACAGCACATCATAATAACCGCATCCGCCAGGTTTCCAAGCACCATCACATCCGAAACCACGCCAAAGGGCGGGGAGTCGATAATGACCCGATCGTAGTGCTCCCGAGCCCAGGTGAAGAACTCGGTGATAATCCCCGTCCCCATCAACGAAGCAGGCGAAATCTCAGAGGATGCTTTCGTCAGAATGACATCCAAATCGGGAATCCCGACGCTCGTGGGAAGGCTATCGAAGAGGCTCGCATCATTCTGCACCAGAACATGGGAGAGGCTCTTGTAGTCGCGCGAACTCTTCTTGAAAATGTGCGCCAGGCGCGGGCGACGAAGGTCGAAGTCGATTAGCAAGGTCTTCTGCCCGGAATTGGCACAGACGAGGGCGAGATTTGTCGCGGTGACGGTCTTGCCCTCGCCAGGCTGGGTGGACATGCAGAGCAAGACACGGGAGACATCGACATACCGCGGCGAGTCGAGCAGGTTGCGAAGACTTGAGATGCCCTCTGCGTAGAGAGAGAACTTGTCCTCGTGCGAAATCAGGGCCATCTGTTCGCGCGTTTTGCGGCGAATGTGGGGCAGGACGCCGAGGACTTTAAGGCGCAAACGGTTCTCAATGTCGGGCGTGCCGATAATCTTGTCCTCCAAATGGTCGAGCGCCATGACAAAGAGGATGCCGATGACGAGGCCGAGTATGGGGCCAGCGGGAAATACGATGAAGGGATTGGGCGAGACGGGTTTATTCGGGACGAGGGCCTTCTCGACGAGGCGGATGGTGGTGGTGTTTTCGTCGATAGCGAGCTGGGCTTCGGCGATGCGCTGGAGCAGGGCACTGTGCTGCTCGACGGCTACGGTCCGGGAGCGTTCCATCTGTTGTATGCCCATCTGGGCAGTCACGAGGGATTGCTCGTTGCGGGTGAGTTCGTCCATCAGGTCTTTCTGCCGATCTTCGAGGGGCGAAATCTGGTTCCTGACGAGGGCGAGGTTGGCCGCGGCGGTCTCTCTGGCGCGGTTGATGGCGTCGGCGAACTGTTCTTTGTAGACCTCCAGTTCTTTCTCTTTGACTTTGACGTCGGGGTGGTTGGAGGTCAGGCGGGTCAAGAGTGTCTTGAGGGCGGTTTCCGCCTGCTGCATGTTGGCAAAGACGGTTGAGATTTCGGCCGAACGGGGGATGGAATCGGGCAGGGAGGAGAACTTCTCAGGGGAACTTTGGATGGCATCGAGGGTCTTGAGGAGTTCGTTTGCGAGGGCCTCTTGGGACTGCAGGCGGCGAATCTCGGCGTCGACAGCGGCGATGGCGGAGCGTGAGACTTCGCACTTGGACTGGAGGACATCGACGGCGTTCTTTTTGCGGAAGTCGAGCAGGACGGCGTCTTGTTCGGAGATGGAGCGTTCGAGTGCTTCGGCCTGGGTTTTGAGCCAGGCGACGGCGGACTCGGAGTCGGCTTTGTTCTGGTCGTAGGAGAAGGTTTCGGCGGACTGGGCGTAGGCGTTGGCGAGGTCTGTGGCGAGTTGGGCGTCGGTGGAGCGGACGGTGATGGTGATGAGGCGGGAACGGCGGACGAGTTCCATCTTCGAGGCGGCGAGGGTGGAGATGAGCTGCTCGTTGTCAATCATCGAGGAGGGGTTGTCGGATCGGTAGCGGCGGATGACATTCTCGAAGAGTTCGCGGCTGGAGAGACGGGCCAGGCGGGTGTTGAAGACTTCCTCCATGCTCGAACCGCCGACATTGTTGTCGTCGACGAAAGCGCCGCTGCCCTTGACAATGCGCGGGGCGCGGATGCTCATTTCGATTTTGCAAACCGATTCGTAAATAACCGGCATGAGTTTGAAGACGATGGTCGAGGCGATGACGCCAATGACCATAAAGACGAGAATCGTCACCCACGAGGAGAGGCAGACGCGCCACAACCGGGCCGGCGAGAAGGTGCCGAACATCGAACCATCATCCTCGCCGCCTTCACCCCCGCCGTACGCCTTCCCGTAATAAGGGTTGGCATAATAGCCGGAAGAGGTACCATAGGGTGCCCCCCCATAGTAGGCAGGACTGCCCCCCGAAGCTGCGTAGGGAGCGGAGGAATAGTAAGGCACCTTTCGATGGTAGTAGACCCCACGACGGGAAGTGCTCTTGGGCTCCTCCTGCTCGGGGAGGTTGTTCGACGGCTCGCTCGGTTTCTCTTCGCTCATAGACAAGTTCTTTCAGGGGCGGCGGGACGGACTCGGGAAAGAAGCGGCGTTCATCCTCGCTTCTCGGGCAAAGCGCGCGAACCCGTTTTAACGGCATAGGCTGACAACGCCAGCGCCAGACACCAAAGGAACAGATTGACAGGATGCTGCAACGGCTCGCAAAAGACCATCTGCACCGCCCCCGTCGCGACCGCAATCCAAAGGGCAACCGGCGTGTTGGAAAGTCCGAGCCGATCCGACACCGCCGTCTTCGTCGCATTCTTCAAAACCGCCGCACGCGACATCAGCCGGGACACAACCGTCGCCAGAAGAACCAATCCCCCCGCCGCCAGCAAAGCCGTTCCGACCAGCCCCTGCTCCACCAATAGCCGCAAATACCCATTCTCGACCAGCTGCTTCGCCTGCGCAATCGCCTCCCAATCCGCAGCCTTCGCGTAAAATCCGACAAACTCGCCATAGCCCCCCGGCCCAACCCCGCACCACGGATAATCCTGCCAAATCGACAGCGCCAACTCCGCCCGCTGCACCCACAGCTCGCCCCAGCCCCCAATCGCATCCGACCAATCCGCCCGGGCAAACAGAGCCAACAGATTGGGCGACCAGCACCAAATCGACAGGTTCGCCACCCAAGCGCCAATCACGCCCCCCAGCAACACCACTAGAAAACGAAACCTGAGTAGGCTCGCCGATGCGCCGCTCAAACGAACCACCCCAATCACCACCGCCGCCAACACTCCCAGCACAGCCGGCACAATAACCGCAACCGACAAAGTCGCCGCAATCGGCACCTGACAGAGAATCACCACCCCCATTCCCACAAAACCCCATCGCCGCTTGATTCGATTCGCCGACTCAAACACCATCGCACACGACATCAACGCACCCAGCGTAAACATCGCCCCAATACTCGCCGCCTCCCCCCCCGTAAGCGGTAAGACAGGCAGCGAAATCCCCGCATACGACACCAGAACCGACTGCACCACAAACCACAAAGCCGCAAACCCAGTCAGCACCGACACCCCAACCATCAGACCATAACGCCCCCCAAGCGGCATCCCATGCCGAACCGCCACCACCGCCGAAACCGTTGCCAACAACCCCACAAAAGCCCGGTACGCCACCACAGGCTTCACCGCAAACGGCCCCCACCCCAACGGCGACTTCCCAAAAGCCCAACTCTTCGTGTCAAACTGATACGCCAAAATCAACCCACTGTTGTACCACTGGAACCCCGCATACACCAAAAGCCCGACGACAATCCACACAAAAGGATCGGCAAACACCGCCGCACGCACCCGTTCCCGCGCCATCGGAAAAGACTCCCCCCTGTGAATCGGAGGAAGCGTCAGCGTCGCAAAAAAGAGACTCCCCGACAACAACACCCACAGCCCAATAGGCGAAGCGTCAAGCGGCAGAAACAGGAGACTAAACGAAAGCAACAGGGCATGCGCCACGCCCCAGTATTTGGTGAACAATGACTGCATGCCCTGAAACATCCGCCGTTCCCGGCAACGGGGATCAATAGCGCAGCGTCACGCCCATATCGGCGCGATACTGATCGTAGTCCTGAGTCCCCGAATTGTTGAGGTAATACTTGAAGGACCCAAAGAGAAACACATGCCGCGCCAACTCATAGGCGGCCGAAAGACGAACCGACTCCGAGTCGCCCCACTCATCATACTGAGGTCCCCAGGATCCCTGGTAATTCGTCAAAGTCACAATGCCATCGGCGCGCAACTGCAAACGGCGCGTCATCGCATAGACCACCCCCAAAGAGGTGCCGTAATTGAGCCGATACCCGTCCGACTGGGCCGTCGTCGTGCTAGGCGTAAAGCCCGAATTGAGCGACCAGTTCAAAGCCCACTTGCGGTTCAACTGCCACACGAGCGAACCATAGAAAGTCGGCGCAAAGGTGTCATCCGACTTGCCCTGATTATTCTCAAACTGGTAGTACATTCCGCCAGCCATAATGCGATAGCCAATCTTCTCCGAGATGCGGGAGCCAAGACCAGCCATCAACGAATACTGATAAGTCATCTTGGCCAGCAGGTCGGAATCCCGCATCGAAAGACCGGCATTGACGAGGAAATCGGTCTTTTCCGTCACACGGCGCGCAAGTTCCGCGGCGACATTATAAGTGTCATAACCCGAATACTGCCCATCCTCATACCAATAGGACTGATAGCCAGCCGTAAACGAGAGGGTGGTCTTGGGCCCGGCTTTCCAGGAAACCGCGGCCGTGACATCAATGGTATCGCGCATACGGCTAGTGCCATCGAACGACGAATCATTCACCCAACCGAACGAGACATCCTTGTTACGCTGGTAACTCTGCGCGAGCATCACACGCCAGTTGCCCTTCTCCTTATAAATAGAGGCGGACTCGGAGGCCGTCCATTCGGGATCGAACTTGCTATCGAAGTACTGATCATAGGAGAAGAAACCGCCGAGGGTGAGTCCCCAGTCATTGCCGACATAGGAGATATCCGCGCCAGGAGTGTAGTTCCAACCTGCGGACCCCTTGTCGTTTTTGCGTAGCGGGACGTTGCTGTCGTAGAAGGGCCCCGTCTTGAAGTAAGGGGAGAAGCGAAGCCCCTTGTAGGTCAGGCCAGTAGCCTTGCGCACCTGCCCACCGACGAAGCCGCTCCAAAAGGAAGAGAAGTCGCTTGCCACATCCTGATCGGCATCTTCGGGGTCAGGCTGTTCCACAGGCGCGGAGGACGGCTCCTGCGCGGTTTCAGTGAAAGCGACGGGAGCGATGGCGGTCAATAGGAGAATCCCGAACGATTTGATGAAAGTCTTCATTTTACACTCTCTTTCCGGGATTATCAGTGGGTCTGCCCTTGATATGGCGGCGGTGTCGGAGGCTCTTCAGGCGTATCGGGAGAAGGGTCTGGGCGAGGATTGGAGATCTGCGGGTCATCGACCGTAGTCAGTCCGGGGAGGTCGTTCATACCGACTCCGACAGGGGGCAATGCCTGTGCAGCCAAGGCGGAAAGCAACATTTGTCCCTGAGTGCTATCAGTCTTGACAGGGTTGAAAATAACCGGTGGGGTAGCCAGCAACTGGTTGTCGGCCTTGCGTGCGTCATTGGCACTCCGGGAGACGGGGTCGAGCACCATCTTGGCGTCGGTCATATCCTGCAAGGGGTTGTAGTTGCCCTTGGCGGCTTCGTTGGCGACTTCGACCACAAGCGGCTTGTTGAAGGTCGAAGGGAGGACATCATCGGCGAGTTTGGAAGCCTGCTCGGAAGTGAGGGGGCCAGCGGCTTGGAAGACGGCGAGCGCGGCGGACATCCGGGCAACAGGGAACTCTGCCTTGGAGACGGCATCTGCCGTGCGCTTGAGGATATTGGCGGCGATGGCTTGGAACTGGGCCTCCGTGAGTTTGTTCCGCTGACGGTCGAAGGCGCGCGCGAGGGTCTCGTTGATGGCCGCGAGGGAGGATATAGGAGCGGCGGCGTAGATGGCGGCGATGGTATCGGCCTTGCGTGCGGCGGGCGAGGCGGCGATGAGTTGGCGCACCAACTGGGTCAGACGGGCAACTTTTGCCTCCGGTGCGAGGGGGAGTGCGTCGACGGCCTTGACGACTTCTGCAACGAATGCCGCGTAGTCGGCGGGAGGGACGGTTTTCGCGATGGCCGCGGTCTGGGCGGAATCCTGGGCAACCGTTCCAACCTGCTGTTGCCAGGCGGGGGCGGCAAGAAGCGCTCCGGAGACAAACAGCAAGGGCAGGATTTTGTTGATCTGCTTCATAACTTCACCATACTCCTTGACCAATTACCAAACTGATTCTGGAACGAATACTACATCGCCGGCCTTGAGGACGAAATCGAGGCGATTGTCGCCAGTCTCGGCAATCTTCTTCAGGTTGACGGTCCGCCGCAGGGCGGTGCCATCGGCTTTCCGACGCGTGACGCGAATAGCGTCGTTCAAGCCATAGGCGGAGACGCCGCCGGCCTCCTGAATGGCCTTGGTGACGCTCAAATCGCAAGTCGGGGGAATATCGACGGGGCCGGGGCGCATCACGCACCCGAGAATCAAGACGGTTCCCCACGGAGAAGTCATCCCCTTCTGGTAGACGAAGATGGCGGTGACCTGGGGGTCGATATAGAACTTCTGAAGGGATTTGGCGAGGTTGTCCTGAAGTTGCTGGAGGGTCAATCCTTCGCAGGGGACATTGCCGACATAGGGCATTGAGATGGCACCTGCGGCGGAAACTTCTTTAATGGTTTCGGGAATAACCACCGTGCCCGAAGCGACGACGGAGATGCGCACATTGACGCCCGGGCGAAGGGTGGGCTCGCCGTCGGGGTTGTACTTGGCCATCTCCTCGGCGGCGACAGCCTCGTCCCCGGAAGTGTTCTTGTGGAGGAACTTGCCGATGAAGCACCCCTGCAACAACAGCATAACTACGGGCAAAATGCGCGTGAATGTGGGTAAAAGTCTCATCAAAAGGGCAGTCTGAACCTACTGGTAAACGCGTATATTCTACCGAATGCAACCTCCATCGGCAAGCAAATAGTCGCCCAATGCCCAACTATTTATCCGTTCCACCTCGTCCGCACTAAAAGCGACGGTTTCAAGGGCCAACACCCTGAAAAACCTTTCCTGGGAACCATTTTTCGCGCCCAAGCCAATACGTCTCGCTGCCGAGTGCGCTCTCGGCGCGCCCAATCGTGCGCCCAGAGACCTGCCAAGCGGGGAATTCAGGGGTGCCGCGCGTGCCCGGCTTGGAACAGTCCGCGCCGCGTGAAAGAGGTATGGTGTCGGGCGCGCCGCCCACCATCGATTGAGGTGAGCAGCCGCTCTGCCCCCGCGTCTCGCGCAAGTCTTAAAAGGTTGCCACCACCTGCCCAGCCTCCAATCAACCTTCGGGGGCGACAGGTATCCACCTGATGGAGCCAATCCTTAGTAGGAACCGGGGCTTGCAACGGACAGCGACTTTGTGGTAGACTAACCCAATGGGAACTAGAGGAAAACAGATGTCCGACCGCATCACCTTCATCGAACTTGCCCGGCTGATTCTCGCCCAAACCACCGAACCGCTCACGCCAGACGAGGTGTGGCAACGCGCCTGCCAAACGGGTTTAGTCCAACGCCTCGGCACCACGGGAAAGACCCCTGTAGAAACTTTGTCGGCCAGGCTCTACACCAGCGTCAAGAAGCCCGGTAGCCCATTCCTAGCCACCAACGACCGGCCTAAACGCTTTCAACTCAACCCCGACAGCGCCACCAGCGCCCCCGCCCAAAGCCAACCTCCCCCATCCATTCCCGCCCCCTCCCCCGAGCCACTGGAGCCCACCTTCCACCGCTACTCCTTCCTCGACTGCGCCTACAAAGTGCTCGACCAAATTGCCGCCAAACACCCTATGCACTACCGGCAAATCACCCAACTGGCCCTCGACAGAGGTTGGCTCCAAACCACCGGAAACACACCCGACGCCACCCTCTACGCGCAGATACTCACCGACATCCGCCGTTGCCGCGAACGCGGCGAAAAACCTCGCTTCGTCAAGCACGGAAAAGGGTTGGTCGGCCTCACCTCGTGGGACGGCAACGGCGTCGACTCCGTCCTTGAAAAGCACTACGCCGAAACCCGACGGAAACTCAAAGAGAAACTCCTGAAACTCCCCCCCGGAGACTTTGAAGAACTGGTCTCTCGTCTCCTCTTTGCACTGGGTTTCACGGATGTCATCCGCACCCGTCTCTCGGGTGATGGAGGGGTTGACGTGCTCGGCAAGATCTCCGGTGCAGGCGGTACACTCCAGGTCAGACTTGCCGTGCAAGCCAAGCGGTGGAAGCACAATGTCCAGGCTCCGACAGTCCAACAAATCCGAGGCTCTCTCGGCGCCCACGACCAGGGGTGCATTGTCACCACCAGCGACTTTTCCAAGGGTGCGCGGGAGGAGGCGCAACGCAGCAACTGCACCCCAATCACACTCATCAACGGCGACGATCTCGTCAACCTTCTGCTGGAAAAGCAAATCGGCGTCCGCCGCGAAAGCGTCCCTGTCTACACCATCCGGGAGAACATTCTCTCTGCCCCCGAGGAGGACGAGGAATAGTCCCACCGGGCGCTACTTCCGCAGCAGGCGCTCCAGTTTCTCCAGGCGCAGACGGTCGACAAGCGCGCGGAAGGTTCCTTCGAGCGTCCCGTCGCCTTCAATCCAAGCAATTCCGGGCGGCAAAGCCTTTGAGGTCGGCCCGCCCAAAGTCACCACGCGCCGCCCCTCAAAGGCCCCCACGCCATAGCGTTTGCGGTAGATTTCCACTGCCGATCGGCTAGCGAAAAAGAGACAGCCGCAGTCGGGAAGCGGCGCGGTGGGCAGAGGCTCATTGCGGTAAAGCAAGCAATCTTCCACCTCCGCACCTAGCAACCTCAGCCCCTCGGAGATAGTAAGGTCCGCCTTCGACGAGTGCATACGAAGCACCCTCTTTCCTACCAACGAAATTCGCTCCGCCGCGCGAAGCAGTCCCCTCGCCCCGAAGTCACCCTCCGGCAGAAGATCCGCCTTCAAATGCCACCGGCGCAACTCCGCCTCCGAACCCGGTCCGCAGACCATCACGCGCGGCAGAGTACGCAGATGCTCCACCCGTTCCAAGAAGACTCGGATGGCCGTGGGCGAACTGAGAACCACCCAGTCGAAACCCGACATATCAGGCCACTGGTTCCCAGCCGGGGTGAGACGGAATAGGGGGAAACGAAGCGGAATTCCGCCCCAATCCTCCACCAGACGGATGGCACGAGGCTGAAGCGCGGACGAGCAGGTCAACAGCACGCGCAAGCCGCCCAACGCCCCGTGCGGATGGTAGGAAGAGGACGGAACATCGACCAGCAACAGCCCCGGAAGATGGGTCTCCGGCAACGGCGAAGGTTCCTTGGAAAGAGCCTCAAGAGTAGTCTCCACCGTCCGCTCGTAAAGCCCGCCCGCACCGTAGACGATAGCACAGGAAGTCCCCGGTGCATAGCCTTGAGCAAGGAACTTTCGTGCCTCCGCTTGGGCGACCTTGGCGGCCATGAAAAGGACACGCGGGTGGGAAACCTGAAGGGGCGCATCTGCACTCCTTCGGGGGGTCTCGACGGTAAACCCATGGGCGCGTCCACGGCAAGTCAGAAGGCGGCCGGTACCCGTCGTGGCCACGCTAAGGGTACTAACTCCGGGGCGGACGCAATAGGGCAAACCATAGCGGTCGAGCCAAGCAATCTCCTCGGAAAGTCGCCCGAAAATGCCGGCATCGCCGCCTTTGAGCCGCACCACGCGCTTGCCTTGGCGGGCATAGTTGGCTATCAAGCGGCAGATGGTTTCCTGGGGCACCGAATGGGCCGCACAGCGCTTGCCGACGGGGACGCGGATGGCTTGCTTCGGGAGTCGGTCGAGCAAAACGGGGTCGAGCAATTCATCGTAGAGACAGATGTCGGCGTCGGCAAGGTCTTGGGCACCGGCGAGGGTACAAAGCGAGGCGTTTCCCGTGCCTGCGCCGACGAAGCGGACGGCTTTGACAAAGGTGTTTCGAAGCAGGGTCAACAGGGGATCGCCTCGGCGGAACGTGAGCGCCAGAATGCCTTGTCCGGGGGGCGGGGCCAGTTCGGAAAGGGGTATGACGCGGGCTATCCGGCGGGCCAATCCCAAGCGATTGAGGGCCGCGCAGGCTGTCAAGATGGCGTCGTAGCGACCGGCATCGAGTTGGGCCAGGCGGTTGGGTATGGCGCCTCGGATGGGTAGGCACCGGGCGTGTGGATAGGTGGCTTGGCACCAGGCTTCCCGGCGGGCAGAACTGACGCCGATTCTCGGGCAGGAAAGGGTCTCGAAGGTTGGCAGGTCCAGATCCGATTGCAAGACAAGACAGTCTTCAGGAGGTTCGTACCAAGGGAGCCAAGTCCAATCTAGGTCTTCGGGGGGATTCTCGGGCAGGTCTTTGGCGGAGTGGATGGCCAGGTCCAGGCGGCGATCGAGGATAGCTTGATCGAGGTCTCGTGTGAAGAAGTCGCCCGGAGTCTGCGGCAGGGGCGTGGTCAAATCTCGGTCGCCCGGGGTGTCGAGCGTCTGGACGGAAAAGGTGCAGCCGGGGAGTAGTTGTGAGAGGTGTTGGAGGGCGAAATCGGTTTGGAGCCGTGCCAGCAAAGAACCTCGGGTGCCGACTTGGATGGTCATTGGGAGGCTCCATTGAGTTCGTCCATCAGGCGGGCATAATCGGCGAGAAAGGGTTCAAGGATGCGGGCTGTCTGAGGGGCGAGTTGGCGGAGGATTCCTTGGCGTTCGCGCTGCCAGTCCTTAAGTTGGTCGAGGCCGACGGCGTGTGCTTCCGGGGGAAAGTTTGGCGGGAGTCCGAGGTCGACGAAGGGTACTTGTCCGGAGAGGTTGAGGTGGATGGGCTCGGGGGTGCGGGTTGCGCCGAAAACGGTGTCTGGGATGAATGGCAATCGGGGGAGTTGGCTGATGGGCTGGAGGGTGGCTCCCGGGATCGGTTGGGGGCGGCGGGTGTGGTAGAGCCAGGCGACGGGTTTGCCGCGATCGAGGAGGAGTCGAACCAATGCCTGGCCGAGTTGCCCGGCACCGATGACGAGGGGTTGGTTGCAGGGATGATGGTGCGCTTCGAGCCACTGAAGGGCGATGGTCTCGATTTCGTCGACCTGGAGGAGTGGGGTTGAGGTCTGGCGAATCTGCTTTGAGGCACGGAGCAGGAGGTCGGCAAGACTTTTGAGCGGGGCTTGGGACCAGCCGTTGGCGGCGGCGGTCTCGAAGGCTTGCTTGAGTTGGGCGGCGATATGGCCTTCTCCAAGAATCTGGGAGTGGAGTCCGGCGGCGACTTCGGCAAGGTGGGCAAAGGCTTCGGGGCCGCGCAGGATGTAGGCTTCGGGGGGCAGTCGGAGGATGCGGGGGAGTAGGGTGGTCTCCAAGGCCGAGGTGTCGGCGAGGGCTATCAGTTCGAAGCGGTTGCAGGTAGAAAGGATGGCGAATTCACGCACGCTGCGGCAGGCTTTGAGGCAGGCGGCGAGGTCGGAAAGTGTGTTGGAATCGGGGAGAAAGGTGGACAGCTTCGAGAGGGAAAGGTGGGTATGATCGACCCCGATTGCTGCCAAGGAAAGGGTACCGGAGGTGTCTATCTCCCGGGCGAGGGATTGCTTGATGGCCTTGGCGCGGCGGCAAGATTGCCCATTGGTCGATACGGCGATCAGCAGGTCGCCACGGCGAATCATCGCAGGGGTGGTGAAGTCGCTCTGCGTCCAATTTCCGTCAGCGCAGCAGCAGAGCACTTGGGCGGCGCGGGCGGCATCGAGTATCCGGCGGTTGACGGCGCGGCTGTCGGTGCAGGCAAAAACCAGCCGCACACCTTCGAGGTCGGCGGGCTCGAATGCCCGGGGGCGCCACTCGATTTGCCCCGCCTCTGCCAGGCTGGCCAGTTCGGGGACGCATTCGGGGCAGACCAGGCGCACGCGCGCGCCGGAGGGCAGGAGGGATTCAATCTTGCGCAGGCCGACGCGTCCACCGCCCGCAACCAGCACGCCAGAGCCTTCGAGGAAGAGGTTGAGCGGGTAGGTCTTCTTGGCACGAAGAGGCGTTTTCCGACCGGAACTATTCGCCATCCTCGTCGTCCCCGTCGTCTTCATCATCCTCCTCTTCGTCCTCGTCGAAGTCCTCCTCGTCTTCCTCTTCTTCGTCGTCGAAATCTTCCACCTCCTCATCGACATCTTCATCAGAATCGGAGGGCGAATCGTTGAGGTCTTCGCCGTTGACAATAGCATCAATGCGACGGTTGGTGGCCTCCACTTCGTCGGCCAGCAGGGCAGTCAAATCGTCCAGCGAAGGGAGTTCGGAGGGCGGCGGCAAAGGCTCCTGGGGGGGCGAATCAGGGGCTTCCGCGGCCGGTGCCGGCGCGGACGAGACGGGGAGTTCGGACTGCACTACAGGCGGCTCGGCCTTCTTTGCTCTCTTGTGCCGGGCGGCCCGCTCTTCAGGGTCAGACCGCTGAAGCGTCGGGTCCAGTTCGTTGAGTTCAGAGAGACTCTTCAGTCCGAAATGCTCAAGGAAAGAGGGGGTTGTTCCGTAGAGGAAAGGCCGCCCGGGAAGGTCACTCCTGCCTACGATGCGCACGAGGTGCAACTCCATCAGCATCTTGACGATGTAGTCCACCTGAACCCCGCGGATGGATTCGATTTCAGACTTGGAAACGGGTTGCCTGTATGCTATAATCGCCAACGTTTCGAGCGTCGGGCGCGATAGGCGCGTGGCAGGGGCAACCTTGAGCAGTTGGCGCAGCCAGCGACCCGAAGCCGATTGCGTCTGGAACTGCCACCCCGCGGCCGTCTCCGCGAGTTCGAAACCGATGCCAATCCGCCTGAGTTCGGAGGCAATCCCGGCAATCGCTTGGCGCACTTCGCGCTCGGCAGTCTTGGCGTAGAACTTGACTGTAGGGTCGTCGTCCTTCTCAGCCGTCTGGCGCAGGCAGGCCCGTATGTCCGGGACGGTCAAAGGACGGTCAGAACCGAACAGGAGCGCGCCAACCACCTGCTGGAGGCTCTGCGCAACGGGCAAGGGAATATCTTCGGGTTTCTGTGCCATGAGGCCTACCGTCCATGCCCGCCGCAGGTGCAATGCCCTTCGCCGGAAACCTCGGAATCATCCGCCTCGGCGGCAAGATCCAGCACCACCTTCCGCTTGCCCAAACGAACCGTTGCCGGGTGGTTAAAGAGGATTTCCTCTGTTTGTATTTCGCCCTCTGCAAGGTAGGCCGCCTGGCAACGGATAAGCGCCGCCAAGTCCGAAGGAACCGTATCCAACAACGCCGCATAAGGGGCGATTGAACGGCGTAAAGGCGCAGGAATATCCTCCAGACCTTCCTCCGCAGCCTCCGGCGGAATGGCATCAGACACACCCGGTTCCACGCGACACACAAGGTGCACGGTACCCTGCATAGCCGCCTCGGCAAGCTCAAGCGTCACCGCAAGCGCTACGCCCGGCTCCGCACGGTGCGTGGATAGCCCCCGGAGCAGCGCGCGCAAAGCAACGTAGAGCGTGGGCGAGAGCAAAGGTTTGGCCTTGGCGGCTTCCTGGGAAGTCAGTTCGATGGTTTGCTTCATGATTGCCACTCCGTAGAAAAGTCGGGCAGGGGCAGGTGCGAATCGGGGACACCTTCAGGTATGGGCTCGATGACGATTTCTTTGAATGTGGCGTCCTGGGTGGCATTGACATGCCTCAACCGCAAGAGTTCAAGCAGGGCGATGAAGGTGACGATTACCTCGCCACGCTGGGCATTCTCGGGAAAGATCGACGAGAAGCGCATGGCCGCCCGGGCTTGCACCTGAGCGATAATCTGCCGCATTTTATCAGGAATCGTCCAGCGGATAGGTTCGAGGTGCCCCAGTGGCACGACTGTGGTCCGGTTGAGGACTTCCTGAAAAGCGGAGAGCAGGTCAAACAGCCCCACATCCCCAAGCAATTGTCCGACCTCGGGGCGTTCGCGTTCGACGACGATTTCGCCACCATAGGCGAAACACTCGCTGCGCAAGGCCTCCCGCCGCATCAAACTATAGGCGGAATCCTTGAACTTCTTGTATTCGACGAGTTGGCGCACGAGGTCGAGGCGGGGGTCGACCCATTCTTCATCTTCGTCCTCTGTGGTGGCTCTGGATTCGACGGGCAGGAGCATACGGCTCTTGATCATCATCAGCGTGGAGGCCATGACGAGGAACTCGCCGGCGACGCTGAGATCCAGGCGGCGCATGAGTTCCAAGTAGTCAAGGTACTGGCGGGTAATGCGCTCGATGGGGATGTCGTAGATGTCGAGTTCTTCCCTTCTGATGAGGTAGAGCAGGAGGTCTAACGGCCCCTCGAAGACGTCCAGGGCGACTTTGTAGTCGCCGGTGAGGTTCTCGAGCGTCTGTGGCTGCATCCGCTGGGTGTTAGTGGCGGCGGGCGATACGCTCCCGGACGGCGGCTTCGTAGGCGTCGAGGTCGGGGACGGCTAGGGTTGCGACGCCTTCGAAGATAGCCGCCTCGGCGACTTTTCGCGCGACATGGGGGACGACGCGGGGGTCAAAGGGTTTGGGGATGACATAGGTTCGTTTGAGGGGATTGTCGCCATCAAAAACGCCCGCTTCGGCCTCTTTGGGGTAGGCGGTGGCGAGGATAGCCTTGTCGTCCGGGGATACGGGCATTTCGCCGAGTTCGGCGAGCGCGAGGGAGGCGGCCATCTTCATATTTTCGCTAATCTGCCGTGCACCGGAATCGAGGGCTCCGCGGAAGATTCCGGGGAAGCCGAGCACATTGTTGACCTGGTTGGGGAAGTCCGAGCGGCCGGTTCCGACGACGGCTGCACCGGCGGCGAGGGCTTCGTCGGGATAGATCTCGGGGGTTGGATTGGCCATGGCGAAGAGGATGGGGTCTTGGGCCATGGAGCGAACCATTTCGGGAGTGACGGCCTTGGGCACGGAGAGGCCCATGAATACATCGGCGCCCTTGAGGGCGTCGGCAAGGGTATGGAGGTCGAGGCTGGTGGCGAGACGGGCTTTTTCCGGGGTGAGATCGGGGCGGTCGGCGCGAATGGCGCCTTTGGAGTCGCAGACGACGATGTGTTCGCGGCGCACGCCTCCGCGGATGTAGAATTCGGCGCACCCGATGCCGGCGGCGCCGGCACCGTTGATGACGACGCGTGCCTCTTCGGGGCGTTTGCCGACGAGTTTGAGGGCGTTGAGGATGGCGGCGAAAGAGATGATGGCGGTACCGTGCTGGTCGTCGTGGAAGACGGGTATGCCCATGCGCTCTTTGAGCTGGCTTTCGACGGCGAAGCAAGCCGGTCCGCCGATGTCTTCGAGGTTGATTCCGGCGAAGGTGGGTTCGAGGGTCTCGGCGACTTCGACGAGTTTGCGGACATCGGTTTTGCCGTCGGAACCGCGCACCTTTCCAAGGCAGATGGGATAGGCGTCGATGTCGGCGAAATGTTTGAAGAGCACCGCTTTGCCCTCCATCACGGGCAACCCCGCCTCGGGCCCGATGTTGCCCAGCCCCAAGACCGCCGTGCCGTCGGAAACGACTGCGACGGCATTGCCCCGGCCCGTGTAGGTGTTGACCAGCGAGACATCCCGTTTAATCTCCAGACAGGGCTGCGCGACGCCCGGCGTATAGGCGTTCGACAAATCCTCCGCCGTGCGGCAGGGTTTGGTCAACTCGATGGCAATCTTTCCCGGGACCGGGTCTCTGTGGTAAATCAGCGCAGGATTCATACTCCTCCTCAATCGAAAAACGGATTCCCGAATTATACCATAATTAAAGGAGAAACTCAACGCCATTCCGCCTGGTCGCCCAGGCAAGCCATTCCTACCCGACAATTTTCCCCAAACCTGCGCACCTCCGAATCCCCATCCTGCCTACCTCCGGCCCCCACACCTGCCTATCCACGCATCCAGCCGATACCTTTTCCCCTCCCCCCGCCGTTTGAGATTGCGAAACCAGATAAAATAAGGTAGAATAAACCAAAAGAGCACACCAAAAGACATCCTGTATGGTTCTTCCCCTCATCGCGTTCAAGACAGCCCACCTCGAAAAACTCGGTCTCTACCTCACCATCGGCCTGGTGGCATTTCTCACCGCCGTCTTCCTCACACCACTCGTCCGCAAACTCGCCCTCCGCCTCGGGATGATCGACCAGCCCGATCCCCGCCGCGTCAACACCCGTCCCATCCCCAGAGGCGGCGGCCTCGCCGTCATCTTCGCCTTCCACACCGCCGCCCTTGCCGCCATCTTCCTCCTTCCCGAAGCCATCGCCCCCAACCCAAACGCCTACTTCCCCTTCCTCCTGGCCACCATCGGAATCGCCCTGCTCGGCTTCATCGACGACTACCGCGGACTCGCCCCGCTCCACAAACTCCTCGGGCAGATTGCCATCGCCGTCTGGCTCTGCCTCAACGGCCAAATCATCCACCTCCACGACCTCATCCCACTCCCCGAAACCACCCTTCTCCCCCTTGAATACGCCCTCACCCTCTTCTGGATCGTCGGAGCCATCAACGCCTTCAACCTCATCGACGGACTCGACGGACTCGCCACCGGACTCGCCTCCATCGCAGCCTTCGGCATGGGCGGCGCCCTCCTCTACGCCAACCGCGCCACCGACGCCCTCCCCTACATCATCCTCCTCGCATCCTGCCTGGGATTCATGCCCTACAACTTCCACCCCGCCACCATCTTCCTGGGCGACACCGGCTCCATGTTCCTCGGACTCGCCCTAGCCTCAATCCCCTTGACACTTCCCACCATCACAGGCGAAGCCTTCCTCACCACATGCGCCCCAATCCTCGCCATCGGCGTGCCCGTCATCGACGTCGCTCTGGCAATCGTCCGCCGCACCCTACGCAAACTCCTCCTTAAATTCCAGCCCGCCCCAGCCCCCCAGACCAGCCAAGGCGGCGTCATGCAACCCGACCGCAAACACCTCCACCACCGCATACTCGACTTCGCCCGCGGACGCCAACGCCAGGCCGTCATTCTCATCTACGCCATCGCCCTGACGGGCATTATCCTCGACCTCCTGATCTGCTTTCGCCAGTCCATGGCCCAATCCATATTCCTAGTCGGATTCCTGGCCCTCTGCTGGCTCCTCGTGCGCCAAATGGCCACGGTCGAATTCTGGGATGCCTGGAACCTCATTCGCGAGCACCGCCCGAGACGGCGCAAACGCGTCCTGAAAACCGCCCTCTATGTAGGAATCGATATCGCCTGTTGCTTCCTTTCCTACGCCGGAGCCTTTGGATTGACCGGGCTGTCGCTTACCCGCCAGAGCCTTTTGGCCACACCTTTCTACTTCGCCCCTGCGCTCGTACTGCTCTACTTCACGGGCGTCTACCGCAAAGTCTGGAGCCGCACGAGGCACCTCGATTTCGTCCAGCTGGCGCTCACGCTGCTGTGCGGCTGTGCACTCTCCTCCTTGATGCGCCAGCTCTGCCTTCCCGAGCTTCAGGCGCCTATCGCCCTTGACGCCATATACACCGCATTGCTCATTGTCTCGGCCAACCTTTACCGCAGTCTGATTCCCTCTTTCGTGGAGTTCGCCAACCATTGCGAGCACCTTGTTTTGAGGCGCAAACCTGACGCCGTCCATGCCCTTGTGCTGGGCGGAGGTTCGGGGTTTCTGCTCTTTTTCCAGAGGAGTTTGAAGCAAACGGGCGACAACCGGATTTGCGTAGACGGCATCCTCGATGACGACCGTTCGCTGCTGGGGACGACGGTTTCCGGCGTGCCTGTCTGGGGGCCGACGGATGACCTGGCCGCGGTCTTGGATTGCCACCCGGAGATTCGCATGCTGGTGCTCACGGCTGAGCTTGAACCTGTCCAGCGAAACGCCATTCTCGCGGCAGCCGCCCAACGCGGGCTGGACGCCCGGGAGTTTCTCACCATCCTCGTGCCGGCCGCCAAACGCTGACCCCTAAAATGAACTTCCGAACCGGCACTGGCTTTGATGCCCACCGTCTTGTTCCGAACCGCCCGCTGGTGCTCGGCGGCGTGCGGATTCCCCACCCCTTGGGGCTTTTGGGGCATTCCGACGCCGATGTACTCGTCCACGCGCTGATGGACGCCTTGCTGGGCGCCGCCGCGTTGGGAGACATCGGGCTTCATTTCCCCGACACCGACCCTGCCTACGAGGGGGCCGACTCGATGCGCCTGCTCGAACAGGTCGCCCGTCTGCTCGCCGAGCGCCACTACGCCATCGCCAACATCGACGCGACCGTCATCGCCGAAGCCCCCAAACTCCGACCCCACATCGATGCCATGCGAGCCAACCTCGCCCGCGTCCTCCAAATCCATCCCGACACCGTTTCCGTCAAAGCCACCACCGTCGAAGGCATGGGCGCCCTCGGCAGAAAAGAAGGCATCGCCGCCCTCGCAAGCGTACTTATCTTCAGGACCTAATCCTATGAACCTCCACCTCTATAACTCACTTACCCGCCGCCTCGAATCCTTCCAACCAATCTCCCCCGACCATGTCGGCTACTACTCCTGCGGCCCGACCGTCTACAACTACGCCCACATCGGCAACTTCCGCGCCTACACCTTCGAGGACATCCTCCACCGCACGCTCGCCTACGCCGGCTACACCGTCACCCAAGTCATGAACCTCACCGACGTGGACGACAAGACCATCCGAGGCTCCCGCCAGAGCGGAATCCCCCTCAAACAATACACCGCCCCCTACATCCAAGCCTTCTTCGACGACTCCAAGGCCCTCAACATCACCCCCGCCCAAATCTACCCCGCCGCCACCGACCACATCCCCGAAATGATCGCCCTCGTCCAGAAACTCTTCGACAAAGGCCTCGCCTACAAATCCCCAGACGGATCCGTCTACTTCAGCGTCGGCAAACACCCCACCTACGGCAAACTCGCCCACCTCGACCGCGACAACCTCCGCGTCGGCGTCCGAATGAACCAGGACGAATACGACAAAGAATCCTTCGGCGACTTCGCACTCTGGAAAGGCTGGGACCAAAACGACGGCGACGTCGCCTGGGATGCCCCCTGGGGCAAAGGACGCCCAGGCTGGCACATCGAATGCTCCGCCATGTCCATGAAATACCTCGGCGAGACCTTTGACCTCCACACCGGCGGCATCGACAACCTCTTCCCCCACCACGAAAACGAAATCGCACAAGCCGAAGGAGCCACCGGGAAAACCTTCGTCAAAACCTGGCTCCACTGCGCACACCTCCGCGTCAACGGCGAGAAGATGTCCAAATCACTCGGCAACTTCTTCACCCTCCGCGACCTCCTCGCAAAAGGCTACACCGGACGCGAAATACGCCTCGTGCTCATATCCGCCCACTACCGCCAGCCACTCAACTTCACCTTCGACGCCCTCGCCGCCGCCAAAACCTCCCTCGAACGCCTCGACGATTGCCTCGAACGCCTTGAAAAACTCGCCGCCGGCACCAACCCGACCGCGCCACTCCCAGGCGCCAAACTCGTCGACCAATTCGACGCCGCCATAGCCGACGACCTCAACACCCCCGAAGCCCTCGCAGCCTTCTGGAAACTCGTTCGCGAAGCCAACACCGAAGCCACCCCCGCCAACGCAGCCGGCTACCTCCAGCAATTCCACCGCCTCGACCGCATCCTCGGCATCGTCGACTTCGGACGCCGCCCCAAAGAGACCATTCCACCCGAAATCCAAGACCTCGCCCAAGCACGCCAGAAAGCCCGCGCCGAAAAGAACTGGGCCGAATCCGACCGCATCCGCGACCTCCTCG
>JBJFGP010000206.1:0-1993 GCA_051892815.1 Kiritimatiellia bacterium
ATTGCCAGGTGCGGATGGCTGGCGAGGGGGGAACAAAGTCCAGTGATGACGGGAAAGTGCCTGGGTGGTACTCGCCCTTGGCCGCACATACGGTCAGAGCAACCGATAAGTCGTCTGTTGCGCAGATGTCCTGGGCGGCTTCACCTTGGGTCCTGGCATAGACCATTGGGATGTCGCAGGGGGCTACGAAACTTTGGTATTGGGGATTGAGCCCGGGGCCGTCTGGATGCGCAAATGGATGTGGACGGTCGCAGACAATGATGGGCAGTTGAGATTTGGCTGCCGCCCGCAGTGTCAGTTGCAGCGTGGCGAGATAGGTATAGCATCTGACGGCGATGTCTTGCAAGTCGACAATCAGCACATCAAGCCCCTTGAGCATTTCTGCCGTAGGGGCTCGATGCTCGCCATAAAGTGACCAAACGGGAATCTTCCACAGCGGATGGACTCTAAACGGGGAGTGTTCGCCCGCGCCGCAGAGTCCGAAGAAGCCATGTTCGGGGGCAAAGAGCGCCGCAAGGGAAGACCCCAAGTGGCGATGGAGCCAGGTTGCGGAGTCTTCGCCCGTTGTGACGGTGGCCGCTTGATGGGAAAGCAGACCGACCTTCGCGCCCTTGAGGGCTTGCAGGTCAAGCGTCTCGATTCCGGGTTGGTACACGACCGCTATTTCCCCAGTTCCGCACTGCGATCTGCCGCAGCTTGGATGGTTTTCGCCAGTACGGCATCAATGTCGGAGGCGGCCAGCACATCGGTTCCCGCAACGGTTGTGCCGTGGGGGGAGGATACGGCTCGGATGAAGTCGTCTGGGGTAATGTTGCCCTCAAGCAGAACCTTAGCCGTGCCGAGCATTGTCTGGAGTGCCAGCAAGGGAGCGGCGGTCGAGTCGAGACCGGCTGCGACGCCTGCTTTAATCATAGCCCGTGCGCACCAGGTATAGAACGCCGGTCCCGACCCGCTGAGCGCCGTGACGGCATCGAATTGGGCCTCCGGAAGTTGCACAGCGGCACCGGCGGCTTTAAGGATTTTGGCCACAGTCCGTATATCTGCCTGCGTGGCGGTTTTGCCGGGGGCGTAGGCACTCATACCTTGCCCGACCGTGAGTGGAAGGTTGGGCATGACGCGGACGATACGGGTTGTGGCGCCGAGTTGCTTTTGAAGCCAGGCAAGTTTTTTGCCGGCAGCAATCGAGACAATCAAGTGGGTGGGCTTGATGGCCGGCTTGATTTGTTTCAAGATGGGCTCAAGGTCCTGTGGCTTGACGGCTAGAATGACAACCCGGCTCTTTTTGAGCAAGGTAACGGGATCGGGCGCCAGTGCGATGCCCCTCAGTTTGTCGATGGTCTTGGCGCGTTCGGGAACCTTTTCGCAGGCGGTGACATCGGCAGGAGTGACGAGTTGGCTATTGAGCGCACCGGCGAGGATGGCATCCGCCATCTTGCCCATTCCGAGGAATCCGAGTTTCATGTTAGGTCGTCCTTGTCGGGGTTAAAGCATACCTTTGCGCTGGAGCGCAGTTCTGAGTTGAAGTTGGAACTGGCGCAGGTCTTCATCGGAGGGTTTGTAGCCAATCTCTTCTGGTTCGAGGCTGAAACGGCCGAGGTTGTCGATAAACCAGTTTCCGCGCTGCCCGTCGCTGAAGCAGACGGTTCCGCTGACCATTGTTCCGGGAATGGCAACTTCGTTGAGTTCGACGCGGACTGAAGCGGTGATTGGTTCTTCGTCTGATGCAGGAACCTGAGTCTCCTCAGGAAGCGCTTCGGCGTCTAGGTTCTCTGGTTCGGTGGGAGCGGGTTGAGGTGCCGCCTTGGGAGTCGGGTCGCGCAAAGTGGCTCCGAGGTCGGCAACCAGGAGGCGCACATCGAGAAAGGTCATGGAGACGCCAAACTCGCTTTTGATTCGGGTTTGAACTTGGCTGAGGGTCGCCCCTTCTGCAATCCATTGTGCGATGAGGTTTTTCTGTTCTTCGTTGAGCATGGTTTTATCCTTGGATGAAGTC
>JBJFGP010000207.1:0-9236 GCA_051892815.1 Kiritimatiellia bacterium
TCTCGCTCCGCGCCCGCCAGGAGAAAGACCTCTCCGGCGCCGTCGACTCCATCGCCCGCCTGGCCGCCGCCGGCTACCGCGTCGACCCCAAACAGGTTTCCGAAGAGACCGGCTACCGCGTCACCCTCTTCGAACCGTCCCAAGCCCAGCCGATGCTGCACGCCAGGAAGTGCCCTCAAGACGGCGGATTCGTCGGAGAGGACGGCTGCACCCATCCGAACCATATCCGCCGAAACCTCCGGAAGAAGGCCGCCAAATGGGCGAAAAAACCTGATTATATGGACCCTGAAGAGGCCCGGAAAGCCATTGAAACGGGCTTTGAAGTGACCGATTCAAGCGGGCTTGTCTTCACCTTCGGGGAGAGCCTGAAGCGTCATCTCGACGAGCATTCGGAAAAAGACCGCTCTGGCCGGTATTCCAGGCTCCAGTATGCCGTGGCGGCGGTGAACTCGCCTATCCGGGAAGTCAACCACCGGAACTTTCCCGGCCGCATCGCCTGCTGCCAGGTCATCGACCAGAAGCATATCGTCGTACTGCTCGCCGACCGATCCGGAGAGGCCGTGACCGCATTCGACATCATCCAGAACAAAAAAATACCCGCCGATTTTTTGAAGCAAATCGACGGGAAAAAAGGTCGCGGTTTATCCGCGCACCGCGACCTTCCGCCAGGTACTGATTGCGGAATCTTTTCCGTTGGCGAAGAGAAGTTCAGTGTAGCGAATCCCGCAGCGGAAGTCAACACCAAACTTCCGAACCGGGAAGCAATCGAGAATTGGTTCTGGGAATTTGTCGAAAATAAGGGCTTCCTGAAGGCGAAAGGAAGCCCTGAAGCGGGCGGCGGAAACCTGCTGATGGAGTTGGCGCGGACGGCAGACTCTACGGCAACCGCCGAATGATCGCCCTCAAAGGCGACCCCGTCTGGACCCGAATCTCCGCCTTCGGCAACCCCTGGCCGCCATTCGACTTCAACTCCGGAATGGGCATCGAAGACATCACCCGCCAAGAAGCCATCCGCCTCGGCGTCATCGCACCAGACCAAGAGCCACCCCAGCCCAAACTCGAAGACCTGAACGCCAACCTCACCGTCGCCATCCCCCAAGACCAGGCCGAGACCCTCAAAAACCTCTTCCAAGACCAAATCCGAATCACCACCACCCGAGACCCAGCCAACCCAGCCCAACCCATCCTCACCGCCGCCTGGCAGACCCAGACCATCATCCAATCCGTCACCGCCGCCAAAAGCTTCATCGCCACCTATCCACCCGTCACCCAGACCGCCCTCTCCCGCATCCCACCCCACCTCGCCGCCCAAATCAAAGACAAACCCCTCCGCATCGAGCGCCAATGGCTCCAACCACACCTTAAACACTTCGCACCAGAAGAAAACGAACCCGACAACATCCCCCTAACACCTCAAGAACTCGAACTCATCCCCCTTGTCTACCGCGAAGCCGACCGATACACACCGGCCGCCGCCAACGGCGAATCCGCCAAATCCCTCGTCTGCGAACTCGACGACCGCCTCGGCGCCACCTACTGCCTCATCGTCTCCACCAACCGCCCCGACCCAACCGTCAAAACCTTCTGCAAACTTCGAACCGAGGCACTCCCCGACCACCCCGCCTGAAAAACAAAAAGACCCATCGCTCGGAAGCGTTCACGGGCAACATTTACCGTCTATCGATCGGAATAGCCCATCCCGCTCAGAAAAGCCAAGTCCGTTGGGGTTATCTAGCCCCAGATTCCCGTATTGACCAGCGAAAGGTCGAACAAGTGAAAATCGACATCACCCTCAAAAAAGAGCGCCTCGACGCCACCCAAACCACCCTTGAAGAGCTCCAAAACCTACCCAAGACAGCCCTTAAACCAGCCGTCTACACCCTCATCGACACCCTCAAACGCCACTTCAAAGCCCGCCAAAGCCAAGCCACCACAACCAAACCAGGCTTCCCCAACTACGGCCAAACCTACCCCCACCGCTACTTCTGGTACGGCGTCAAAGGCAACTCCGTCGCCGAGCGCATCCGCCAGCCTATCCTCGACACCACCCGCCTCAGCGCCACCATACCCATCGACTCACCGCCACTCGCACACAAACCAATTCTGAGCAAAAACTAAACTGCAGAACTGGGGCGAGAGGTGGCATCCCGGCGAGAGAATGCTTGACTACCTCAGGGGGGCAAAAGTGAACGGGAACAGGGCGAGCGGGTGCCTGTCCCTCTTCCCCATGGTGCGCAACCTCCAGGAGAGAGTGTGGGCTGGGATTGAGTAAAAAGAGAGCCGCCTTCCGATTGAACGGAAGACGGCTCAGGTGCGATAGGATGGCGCTCGCTACCGCAAGAGGATGGTTGTGCCGTTCAGCAACGGGTACTCGGCGCACCCGATGTCGAGTGCCTTGCCCGCGAGGCGTTTGTTGCCGTAGTAGTCGACCGAACCGACCTCGGCGAGCAGGATGCCGGTCTCGACGGCGCCGCTCTTGCGCTTGGGCAAGTAGGGCGTCTCGGGGGTTGCACTGCCGGAGAAGGGATCTTCGGCGAGTTGGGCGCAGTCGGTCAGCGTGCCGGCGTCCGAGGAGGTGCCGTAGAGCACGTGGCTGTAGTCGCCCGTGTCGATGTCAACGCCGCCGGAAGTACCGTAGACGATGGTATTGGTCGCGGCGCCGCTCTGCACCGCCGCCGAGGTCGTCACGGAGCCGACCACCGTACAGTTCAGCAGCATATTCCCGTAGTTGACGGGCTGGCCATTCTGCTGATTATTGTCCTTGACGAGGCAGTTGATGGCGACGCAGTTCATCAGACCGCAAGACGAACCCGAGGTCGCGTAGTTTCCCTCTATCGTGCAATTCTGGAGCGCGGCGTAGCGGACTGTTCCGCCACCACGCTGACTGCTCGTCCAGTTGCCGCGAAAGACGCAGTTCGAATAGGCGCCATACCAGCCTGCCACACCGCCGCAGTCGGAACCCTCGGCGATAGGGGACGAAACATGGTTGTCCTCGAAGCGGGAGTTGGTGACGAGCACGGCGGTACGGTTTTTGGCAGATATGCCCGCCCCATTGAAACCGGAAAGATAGTTTCCGACGAAGGTACAGCCGTCGAGGCGGGTCTCTACACTCTCCGAGGTCGAAGTCGAGAAGACGCACATCGCCTGATTGGTGAAGAAGGAGCAATTCTGAACCAGCCCGACATTCTGGCAGATGCACGGGGAGTTCCCGTACTGCCTGTTGCCTTCGAAGACGCAATCGACCAGGACGGACGAACCGCTAAAGAGCGAATAGTTCGCGTCGCTTTGCTGAATCTTGCACCGCTCAAAGCGGGCATTCCCGCCGCACAAAGCACCGCCGAAGCCACCATTGACCCTATCGGTGAAGTTGGTAACAACGCAGTCACGATAGACCCCGCCGTCGCAAAGCGCCCCATAAATATACTGAGTGCCGCTTGGACGGGAAAGCCCGGCAATAACGCAGTTTTCGACCTCCAGAACGCCCAGTTCCGTGGCTACCGTCTTGAAGACACCCGTCACCGGCGTGAGATAACCGTTGTTTGGGGCGGTAAAGTTCTCAATCCGGATGCTGCGAATCAAGGCAGGTCCGGTGACGGAGAAGCAGCGTTGGAGGTTGTAGGTCGTGGTAGTGACGGTATTGGTCACATTGCCGTCGTCGTCTTTAAGTTCAGTCTCGGTGACCACCGTACCCCAACCGTGGATGATGCAATCCTCGGGGTTGTCGGTCTCAGACTTGATGGTGACGAAATCCTTGCTGACGGGAATTAGAGCGGAGGTTCGATCATTGGCGCACTCGACGCCCGTGAAGTCGTAGACGCCCTTCTTGAGCATCACCACATCGCCGCTCTCGAAACTCTCGCGGGCGACGCACTTGGCAATAGCGGCGGCAATGGTACCGGGCTCAGCCTCGGTGCAGGCGGCGTCTTCGGTGCCGTCGGGAGCGGCCCAGTAGACATCCTGGGCGCCGGTGAACGCCCACTTCCATTCGAGCACGGCTCCATCGTATTCGTCGGTGTAAGTCCACTCGAAGGAGGAACCATCGCCGCTGGCAAGAATGGTTTTGACGCCATCGACGGTCAAGGAGAGTTCATAGCCCATGCAGGTGTAGCGCGTCGTGCCGGTGGCAGTAAAGGTAATGGTCTCGCCATCGCTTGCCCACCCCGCGCCATAGGAGGGACTGACCGTCCCAATCTCAAGGGTTCCCGTGACCGTGAAGTTCTTCCTCGCGCAGCGGAAGACGGGGTTTTCGGGGTCGTCGTTCATAATGCGCAGACGCTCTTCCTCGGTGCCAACGGAGGAACCCTTCCAATAGTAGAAATTGCCGCCGACGCCACCGGTGCCTTGTCCCGCGCGAATCTCGAAGCTGTACCACCCGGCGGGCTTGCCGCTGACGGTCTGGGTGACGACGGCACTGTACGAGTTGTTGTCGATGACGACTTCGCCGTCGATCACCAAGTAGATGCCATCGTCCCACTTGTCCTTCTGGAAGGTGTAGTCGCCACCATCGAGGTACATCTGCCCCCAGTAGACCCAGGTGGTGTTGTTGTCAAAGCCCGTGGTGTCGTAGACCTTGACTGCGCCGTCGTAGACCTCGTAGGAGGTCGGAAGCCCGGAGGTCACATAGGCTCCGCTCATCGAACCGCCGTAGAGCCCGTTATAGAAAACCGCCCAGGCAGGCGCCGCCAGGAGTAGCGCCGCCACAGTCAGAAACATCTTGGATAACTGCTTTTTCATCTGTGTTAGTCCTTGTTGTCACACACCAGGAGCCCCGCCCACTGGGGCGGTTCGCGAGCCTTAGAATAACCGCCGCCCCCCCCCTGTCAAGCAAAATCTTCGTTTCGTGGGATATTTTTTCGCGGCGGGGTTTCTAAAAAGGGCTCCGCCTGATTCTGCCCCGCGCGCCGCCAACAGGGGGATAAACGCCCCCACAAACCGTCAACCTGAGCCCCCAAACAGGGTGTTTTCGCGTCAAGCAATCACGCGTTCGACTCGATGCGACAGGTGCGTACCACCGATGTCCCAAAGTGGCAACCTCTGTGGGCGACTGGTTGACGAGATGGGGTGCAAAGGGTGGGGAAGCGCGTTGGCGCGCCATACGACCGATGGCCCAAGCGCTTAGGGAAGCCGCGGGAGGACGAGGTTGGCTCTGCGCAGGGGGCTCGGCGGGAAGGATTGGGGGAATCAGTGGGGCAGGCGCGGCTCAACCTTGAAGTCGGCAATGGCAAAGCCGTTGAACTTGTTGACAAAGCCTTGGCCGGGGTGCTTGTAGACGAATTCGAGCTGGTGTTCGCCCGCGGGGATGTCGTAGGAGGCGCTTTGCCACGAATCCCCGGGATAGGCGATATCGTTGAAATGCATCAGTTCCGTTCCTCCGCACGAAACGATGGCGTCGCCCTTATAAGTCGAGATGAGATAGTCGAAGCTGACCTTGCAGGGCCCTGTTATCCGCGTGCGCAAGCAAGAGGTTGACTTCCCCCAATCGCCGCCGCCAGAAGCGACATAGCGGTCGCGCCCCAACGCCTTGCCGCACTTGCCAGCACGCCAGATGACATCTTCGTCCGGTTTCGACGGACTTCCGTCGCTCTCCCAGTGCCGCAGGGGGTCACCAAGGGCCATGCCGATGGGGTTGCCTTCGACCTTTTCGGGCTCGAGATTCGGGGTGGGCGGAACGCGGGCGGCCCCTGCGGTGCGTCTCAGGATAAGGGCGGCGAGAATCCCGGCAATGGTTAGCCCGAGTGCCGTCAAAACGCCCCTTCTGGAGCCTTTCGGGCGGTGGCGGTCTCGGACGGCGCGGGCCAGTTCCTCTACATTGCGGTAGCGGCATTGGGGGATAGAAGAGGTCGCGCGGCTAATGATTCGTTCCCACTCGGAGGAGGGCTTGCCGCCGAAGCATTCGTTGGCGATGATGCCGAGCGCGTGTATGTCGGAAGCGGGGGAAATCGCGCCGCCGACGAACTGTTCCGGTGCGGCGTAGCGGGGCGTTCCGACACCTACGGCTTTGCCGTCGACAAGGGTGACCGAGGTGCCGTCGTGGCGAGTCTCCGGGTCGACCTGCTTGGCCAGTCCGAGGTCGATGAGCACCAGGTCGCCGTTTGCCCGGCGCATAATGTTTTGGGGTTTGATGTCTCTATGGACGAGGCCGTTTCGGTGCAAGGTGCCGACCGCGGTGCAGGCTTTAAAGAGGAAGTCGGCCACCTCGGAATCGGTCGACGGCAAGGTCACGGGTTCGAGCAGTTCGATAGCGAAATAGAGGTGACCGTGTGCCTCTCCGGCGCCGAAGAAGCGGGGAAAGAAGGGGTAGGTGTTCTTCGAGAGGATGTGGGCCTCGCGTTCGAAGCGCTGGCGGGCGGTGGTGGTCTGCGAGGCGCTCCGTCCGGCGACGGGAATGTGGACTTTGAGCGCGACGGGATGGCCCGGCTGGCTGGATTCCGCACGGTAGACTTCGCCGTTTCCGCCTTTGCCGAGGAGAGCCGTGATGCGCCACCGTCCGAAGACAGTCCCCACGGGAAAGGTCGCGGCGGCCAGGATGGGCTCGTGCCCAGCCAAAAACCGCTCCAAATCCCCAGTGTTGCAACACTCCATCGTGAAACTCCGCCTTCTGCCGGTCCAACCGGCCCGACGCCGAAAAAGATGACCCTTACTCTACCATATTTCCGCCTTTGGAACAAGCCCCTTTCAACCTCTTGCGGCAAGAGGTGGCAACCTTTGGGGGCGTAAGGTTGGCACCTGCCGGAGGCACTCCTGCCAACCTCCGGAACCCGTTCCTAGGCAGGAGTCGCAACACAACCTGCATTAGCACGGGGGAAGGCCCGAAGTGGGAATCTCTTCATTTGAGCCTTTTGTACTTGACTGGCCCGTACGCCTCTGCTATAGTGTCATTATGGTTGTGGGAAACCACTAGCTCAAACGGTGTTTTTTGAAAAAGACTGCGCCTCAACCTGACAATCCAAGGACACCAACCATGAAGATTCGTCTCATTGCCTCAAGCCTTGCCGTACTCTTCTGCACGATCGCCGGCTTTGGTTCAGCCTATGCCGAAGAAGCGGCGCAGCGGAATGTGCTGATTTGCGACAAAGTCAGCAAGAAGGCCGTAACCGCCAATGCCGTGGTGACCGGGAACGGCTCCTACTCCCTCGCACTCTATGTCCGCATCACTGCCACAGACAGGGAGCGGTATATCGAAAACGGCTACCTGGCCGGACAGACAGGCGACGCCATCGGCATATTCAACCTTATCTGGGACTGCCAGGCGCAGGAACTGATCTTCAAAAGGCGCACCGACTGGGGCGCCTATACCACCCTCTCCTGCCCCCTCCCGGAAGACGACCAGTGGCACTTCGTCTGCGGCGTCTACGACAAGGACAACAGCGCCGTCCGCCTCTTCCTGGACGGCAACCTGGTCGGTGAAGCCCAAGACACCAAGGCCATTACCTTGAAGGAATTCCCCTTCTCTCTAGGCTACACCGAATGGAAATATGTCTTCATCGGGGCGATGGCAGAAGTCTCCCTTTGGTCCAAACCCCTGGACGCCGAAGCCATCGCAACCTTGATGAAAGCCCGGCCGGAAACCTTCACCGACTGCCTGGGCTACTGGCCCTTGGACGACAAGACCGGAAGCGTAACCGCCAGAGACCTGACTGAGAACAACGCCTCCTTGAACATGCCCGGTGACACAGGCGTAGACCTCCAGCCCGTCAGCGACTTTCCTCCCTTCGAAGCCTCCTCCCTCATCACCTACCCGGTGATCGTCTCGTGCCCCGAAGACCGCGTCCAGGTGACCATCTCCGGCGCAGATCCCATAAACGGGAAATACCCTGACGGAAGCGAACTGACCCTCTCCGCAACAGCACCCGATGGAGCGGAATTCCTAGGCTGGTGCGGCGATGTGGATGAGTCGGGAAAACTCTCGCAGACGATTAGGCTGACCGTCTCGAAATCCCTTGCCGTCGTCCCCGTCTTCCGCTTCGACTGGGCCTACGACTCGGCAGCCAAGACCATCTCCGACGGCTACTGGACTCTGGATGTGACAACCACCACCAACGGTCTCACCATAGCCAAAGTAAATACCTCTACCGCCTGCGATTTGAGCGGCAAGCCGCTAATGCCTCTGCTCGATCTCCGGAAACCAATCGCCGACGGCGAAGCAACCTCCTACACCATCTACAACCTCGGGAAAACCGCATTCGCAGACAATCCCAACCTCGTTTCTGTCCGCCTGCCGGACAGCCTCAAACGCCTCGAAGGGGACTGGTCCAATGGCTCTAACCGGGGGGCATTTGCCAACTGCGCCAACCTGGAGAGTGTAGATCCCCTGCTCCCTGAAAGCATGGAATTCATCGGTGCGATGGCCTTCTCGACCTGTCCGAAACTCAAAGGAGACCTGCGTTTCGGGTTCGCCCAGCAGGCCGAATTCTTCACCAATGTCTATTTCCATGGTTCGTACTTCGCGGGGACGGCCATTGGCTCCGCGACATTCGGACCTGCCTTATCCAGCATCTCCTGCGGGGCTTTCTACAATGTCACTTCGTTGACCAATGTGACCTTCCTGGGTGCCTTGTCCGAGATTGGGCAGAATGTCTTCTACGGTTGCAAAGGTATCCGCCGGCTCACCCTGCCCGTGCGACCCGAAAGCATTGCCACCAGCGCTTTCGCCTCGTGGAACAGTTACCAGGCGCAGGTCATCATCGATGCGACCGATCCGGGGTGGCGCGAGTTTATGTCGTCCGCCGAGAACTTCACGCCCTGGAGTGAACTCTCTGAATCGATCCAGGCCAAGTACGGGCAGAATTTCCCCGACGGGGAGCGTCCCTTGGGGCTGTCTCTGGTCCTTCCCTCCAACCAGTGGCTTGTGGCTAACCGCAAGCCGGCGACCCTTATCTTGTTCTGGTAGCTCTACTATGCTCCGGAGACTTTGCGTACTTGGGGCTGGGCTTCTGATAGCCGCATCAGCCTTTGCCGATTCCAATGCCGTCTTCACCGCCCTGGTGCTACCCGCCACATCGGGGAAGAAGCCGGGCATTTCGCGCGCCTACGACCACCCAATTGAGCGGTTGGGCATCAGAGCCATCTACGCCACGCCGGAAGAGGTGGAGGGCGGCCGGGCGTGGGAGAAACTGGGGTCGTGCGATATGATTCTGGTGCCGCCGGAGTTTGACGGACGGGCGACGAATCGGGTGGAACGGCTGCGCGACTGGCTCAAGAATGGCGGCTACTTCTTCCTGCACGATGCCGTATAC
>JBJFGP010000208.1:0-9223 GCA_051892815.1 Kiritimatiellia bacterium
GCGCAGCAATCCGGGTAATGACTGGTTTCTGCTGGTCGCGAGGAGGGAGGCATCGTCGATGGCGGTCGCGCGGCAGAGAGGGGGCTTGTTGATAGCGTCTGCCGGTATAGGTTGGCAGCAATGGGGGGCAGAGGTGGCTAACATCGGGGGCAAGTCCAATATAGGTCTTGGGGGAATGGGTGCGTTTCAATCAGCGGCGTTCCTACGCCCAATCCGAGCCTGGCGAGGTTTGGATACCCGCGCGAAATGCCGCCTCTTTTCCGCTGGGTTCTGGCTTGCAATTCCGTTCCGCAAACCTTACAATGGAGGCTCATTCGTAGACACCAAAGAGAGGTCAAAATGCGCAAGTTGCGAGTCGGCATGATTGGCGGAGGCGGCGGCTTTATCGGCAAAGTCCACCAGCGGGCGATTGCCTTGGACGGTACTCGCGAATTGGTCGTGGGTGCGCTCCACCAAGACCCCGAAACCTCCCGGCACTATGCGGACGAGTGGGGCATCCGCGCCTATCCCGACTGGCAGACTCTTCTGAGAGACTACTCCGAAGGGGCCTTGGAGTTGGACTACTTGGTAATCGTCACCCCGAACCATCTGCACTATCCCCAGGCCCTCGCCGCGCTCAAGGCCGGGCTCCCCGTTTTTTGCGAGAAACCCCTCTGCCTCACCGTGCCAGAGGCCGAGACGCTCGCCCATCAGGTCGCCTCAAACCCGCGCGTTCCCTTCGCCATCTCCCACACCTACACTGGCCATCCAATGCTGATGCTGGCGCGTGAACTCGTGCGTCAGGGCCGACTCGGAACCATCCGCAAAGTCGAGGCCTGGTATCGGCAGGGATGGCTCTCGACGCTGGCCGAGAAGCAGGGGAATGGCGGGGCTCAATGGCGTACGACGCCGGGCACCTCCGGGATGGCTTGCTGCGCAGGAGACATTGGCACCCATGCGTTGATCGATGCCCTGTGGGTTGCCGGGCTCGGGCTCGAAAGGCTGGCCGCTTTTCTGACATCCCTACCCGGGCGCGAACTGGATGATGACTGCAATGTGTGGGGAATTCTCTCCAATGGGGCGACCCTGAACCTTGCCGCCTCGCAGATTCTGACCGGGTTACGAAACGACAACGGGATGCGTATCAGCGGGGAGCGGGGAACCCTTCTCTGGCGGCAGGAGGTGCCCGAGGAACTACATCTTTTCGCGCCAGATTGCAGCCGTACGACTTACTATCAGAATGCCCTGCCGGAAGGCGTTCCCGACATCCTCAGGAGTTATGCCCGCGTCCCATCGGGGCATAACGAGGACTTCTTCGAGGCGCTCGCGAATCTCCACACCTCCTTCGAGCGCCGCATCCGCGCGCTCAAGGGCGAATCGAGCGTCTTGCCGGCTTACGACCACCCCGCCATGCCCGAAGCTCTGCTGGGGATGAAGTTCATCTCCGCGGCCGTCTCCTCCAGCCGAAATGCTGGGGCCTGGACCAAGGTATGAATTGAATCTCTAGCCACCTTCGAGCGCTTTTGCTTGTAATCTTTCTCCCACTCCGCTATAATACCCGCAATCGACGCGCCCGTAGCTCAATTGGATAGAGTGTTGGCCTCCGAAGCCAGAGGTTGCCGGTTCAACCCCGGCCGGGCGCACCATATTCCCCCCATTTTGCGCTGCGCATCCAGGAGCGAAGCGGCCGTGCGGCAGGCGCGGGCGTGGCATCCGTGGTTCCCGGCAGAAAGATAGGCATCTCCGTGTTCCCAAGCTGCCCACCAACGAGACCCGTTCCTGCATATCTCCCGAGGGCATTGGTGGCTATATGCTCGTGCTGGACCAAGTAATCTTTTCCTACGGCTCGCGACCGGCGGTCGACCGTATCAGTTTGGACCTCTCGCCCGGCGATGTGCTGGGCGTCGTAGGCGCCAACGGCGCGGGAAAAACCACCCTTCTGCGGTTGATTGCCGGCGTGATGCCACCCCACCAGGGTCGCATCGTCTTGAACGGACGAGACGCCTTCCTCGACCGCCCCCGCTACTGCCGCCAGTTGGCCTACCTCCCCGAACGCGCCCCGCTCTACCCTGAAATGACGCCGCGCGGCTTTATCCACTACCGGGCGCGCCTCAAGCGCGAACGCTGGTTGCGCGTCAAACGCCGCGTGTCCGAGGCTCTAGTCCGCTTCAACCTCGAATCCGTCGCCGACACGCCCATCGTCCGCCTCTCGAAAGGCGTCCGAAAACGCGTCGCCCTCGCCGATGCCTTCCTCCTCACCCCGGCCCTCTTCGTGCTCGACGACCCCTTTGCATGCCTCGACGGTCCCGCCCGCGAAGCCCTCGCCAGCGCCGTCAACGAAACCGCTATGAGGTCGACCCTCATCCTCGCCGGGCACGAGTTGGAACAGATGGCCGACCTCTGCACCCGCTTCATCGTACTCGACCAAGGACGCCTCGCCGCAGACATCAGCCTTCGAGGCCGTGACCGGGCCGGAAGTCTCCCCCTTCTGAGACAGGCCCTCGCCGGAAAGGAGCCCGCCCAACCGTGAACGACCTGCGAATCCTCTGCCGCCGCGAGTGGCGACGGCTCGTGCGCCTTCCCGCCGGTTGGATGCCCCTGGCGGCAGGCATCGCCCTCTTCACCTTGTTCTTTGCCCAGAAAGTCACCCAAACCGGGCAAATAGACCCGTTGCCCGTCATCTGGGCCACCGCCCTGCTGCCCTCTCTCGCCCTGACCGCCGCCCTCCTTGCCTCCCAATGCTTCTGCTTCGACCGCGAAAGTGGATTGAGCGAATTGATGGCCTCGACAGCCATCCCCGCCGGCCAAATCGTCCTATCCAAATACCTCCCGCTCGTCGCATTCCTCCACCTCCAGATGGCCTTGACCCTGACCCTTCCCTTGCTCATCCTCCCCCGCTTCAGTTCCCAGCGATTGGCGTGCGGATCGTGGCTCTGCTGGGGCGCCGATGCCCTACTCCTCGGGACCGCCATTGCCCTCCTTTCTGCCCTCGTCCTGCTCATCTCCCTCCTCTTCAAAAGCCGCTCCGCCTGCACCGCCGCTGCCCTGGTCATCTGCTGCGGAATACCCCTTGCCGCAGGCCAGATCCTGCCAACCTGGTTCCCCGACAGCTTGGCACGAATCGAGTGGTTCTCACCCTATGCGCAACTCGGCGATGCTGGCACCGGCCTGCTCCATCTAACCCATCCGCTTTGCACGCTCCTGCTCGCCGGCCTCCTCCTGAGATACACCATCGTGCGGCACGAATGTTTGAGACTGAGGGGGCGACTCTGATATGGGCGTACCATCAAATCTGACGCCCCGCCGCTACGCGTGGTTCCTTGCTTCCACCGCCTTGCTGGCTACCATTTTCGCCGGAATCTTGGCACTTATCGCCGCCAAAGTCGACCTCACCTTGGCCTTTGACCAGGTAACCAATCGCCCCTTTCCGAGCCAACTGACCGACCTCTTGGCCGAGACCGAAGGGGAACTGGTCGCGACCATCTATATACCCGAATCCAACCCGGCCTGCCGGGCCGCGGGCAGGTTCCTCCGCCATTTGCGCAATGCCTCAAGGGATGTGGCGGGGGCGTTGGTTGTCATCCGGCAGGTTGACCCCCACCGCGACGTCGCGCAGGCAGCCCGCATGGCGAAAGATGGCGCGCTGCTGGGGTCGATTGTGCTTCAATATGGCCGGCGTACGGTGAATGTTCCGTTCCAGGACGGTAGTCGGATGCGTTCGGCGTGCACGGTTGCTTTGATGCGGCTGGTGCGCAATGTTTCGACCCAGATCCGATGGCTCAAGGGGCATGGGGAGAGCGCTTTTGACGATTACGATGGTTGGCTCGGATGCTCGTCTTTCGCACGCGAGTTGCGGCGCCGCGGGTTCTCGATTCGGGCTTTGGATCTGGTGCAGGAGCGTGGGGTGCCGTCGGATTGTGATGTGCTGGTTGTGGCGGGGGGAAATGCGGCGCTTACTGCGGAGGAGGAGCGGTGGCTGGAGGATTACTTTTCGCGTGGCGGAAGGGTGTTGTTTTTGGCGGCTCCTGCGGTGCAGCCGGGGTGGCTCTCGGGCTGGAATGTGCGGCTGGGGAATCAACCTGTGGTGACGGGGCGTACGCTTTCGGGGCGGGAGCAGGTTGCGGTGAATTGGGGTGTTCATCCGATTGCTTTGGGGGGTGGCGGCGGGTCTGTAGTGTTGGCGTCGCCGCGTTTGATTGTGCCCATCAGGAAAGAATCTTCTGCGGGGAATTGGCGTTCGGGCGAGGGGGGGCCGTTGCTGCTGACGCCTGAGGGTGGTTGGTTGGCTTGGGCGGTGGAGCATGGCAAGGGCGATGTGGGGAGTTTGGCTTACAAGGCGGCGCGTCTGGTTTTGGTTGGGGATGTTGGGTGTGCGCGGAATGGGCTTTTTGACGGGGGCGGTTCGAATGCGGAGTTTCTCACGCGTGCGGTGGAGTGGTTGGCTGGCTGTCCGATGGATGGTGGGGAGGCGGAGGGCGTCGGCGGGGGTGTGTTGCTGACGCGTCCGAAGCGCTTGATGTTCCTGATTGTCGGGTATGGGGTGCCGCTGATGCTGTTTTTCCTGGTGCGTCCTTTCTTGTCTGGGAGGCGGTCGTGATTGCGGTAGGTCGTACGCTGGCTCGCTGGGCTCTTTTGATTGTGTTGGCGGCTTTGGCGCTGGTGCTTCTGTCGCATAAGGAGACGGCGCGGCTGCAAGGGAGTTCCCCGAAGTTATGCCGTCTGGACTTTGATTTGGTTGAGCGTCTGGCGGTCACGACGGGGGAGGAAACGGTTGCGGTCGAGCGCTCTGATGGGCTCTGGCGGCTGACTGCGCCGTATCGCACGACTGCGGACCAAAGGGCTTCGAGGCGTCTGCTCGATGCTTTGGAGTCTGCCCGAATCCGCGATGTTATCGAACCGTCAGATCTCGCGGCGCGGGGCTTGAACCGATCGAACTTCGGATTGGATCCGCCTCGGGCCGTGGTCAATATGGCCTATGCCGACGAGGAGGATGGCTCGACGATTTTGCTGGGCGACGCCACGCCTTCGTCGAACGGAGTCTATGCCGCCAGTTCCGACTCGGAAGCCGTATTCGTTGTCGGCAACCAATTGCTCCAATTCCTGCCTACCTCCGAGACCGATTGGAGGGCACGAGGGTTCCTCGAAGGTTGCAACCCATTGTTCACGACCTTGGAATTGCGCAAACCGGGCCATTCCTACCTACGACTGGCGCAGAGCAACGGCGTCTGGAGAGTCGTGCAACCAACCCTCCGAGCCCTCGATACCCGCCTCGTCGACGCCCTCGTTTCTGCCGCCTTTAACTGCCGCGCCGAACGCTTCCTCTGGCCCGACGGCAACCATACCGGTCGCCTCACGGCCCCTCAACTTGCCGAATACGGCTTGGCCGGCGATCAGACCCTCACCCTCGAAATGACGGCCGCGAACAAGCCCACCCAACCCTATCGCCTCACCATCGGCAAACGCCACGAATCCGGCGGTCACTACGCCCTCTACGCCAACGACGGAGCCGTCGTCATCCTCCCCGAAGCCGCCGTCCAAAGCCTCGCCGACACCGCCGACCGCCTCTCCGCCCAAGCCCGCTTCTTCGCCGAATCCCCCGAAAACATCCGTGAAATCAAAGTCACCCCAGCTCACGGCAACGACTTCATCCTGACCCGCACCGGCACCTCCTGGCGCTTCACCCTTCCCGACCTCGGTGCCGCCGACGCCGACCGGATCCATACCCTCCTCCAAGGTCTCTCAGCCCTTCGGCCCCAGCCCTCCACACATACCACCAACACCATTCCGAATCCGCCCGCCGCCAACCTCCTGCTCACCGGACAAGGTACCCCGCTCGAACTCGCCGTCACCCCCATCGGTACCCCGCCGACCCACGCCCTGATACGCTACGGCGCCCCCGATACGCCGCCCTACGAGACCGCCTGGACAAACCTTCCCCCAGAAATCCGCCAAGGCTGCGCCCCCCTGCTCTTCGCCGACCGAACCATCCTCAGCATACCCGCCGAACACCTTCGCGGCATCATCGTGCGCGGAGAGGATATCGGCTGCATCACCACCCGCTTGCCCGTCGTCGACGGCGTTTGGACCAGCCCATCAGGCGAAATCGACCCGACCGTCCTTGCCGACTGGAGCCGCCTGCTGGTCCGCCTCCAAGCCGACCGCGTCCTCGCCGCAGACGCACAAGAGCCCCCAAAAGAAATGGGATTCCAGCCCCCTTGGCGCGAACTCGTCATCACCCTCTCTTCCGCCGATTCCCCCCGCCGAACCCTGCAAATCGGAGCCACCGCCGAGCACGGTCGCTACGCCCGAATCCTAGGCCGCGAGGTCATCTATACACTCCCCCAAACCACCATCGAAACCCTCAGCCGCCGCCCAGTCAGAGAGAAATAATGCCCCAAGGAAAGTTCATCACCTTCGAAGGAGGCGAAGGCGTCGGGAAAAGCACCCACATAGCCCTCGCAGCCGAACACCTCCGCCAAAAAGGCATTCAAGTGCTTCAGACCCGAGAGCCCGGAGGTACACCCGTCGGAGAAGCCATACGCCACATCCTGCAGCAGGGCGTAGGCGGCACCGGAGCCGTCCCGCGCGCCGAACTCCTCCTCTTTTGCGCCAGCCGAGCCCAGCTCGTCGAACACCAGATTCGCCCCGCCCTTGAGCAAGGAATCTGGGTCCTTTGCGACCGCTACGAAGACTCCACCTTGGCCTACCAAGGCGCCGGGAGAGGCTTCGACCGGGAGACCGTCCTGCAACTGAGCCGCTTCGCGACCAACGGACTTCAGCCCCATTTGACCTTCCTCCTCGATCTCGACCCAATGGTAGGTCGCGCCCGCGTTGCCGCCCGAGGCGGAACCGACCGGATAGAGAGCGAAGCGCTCGCCTTCCACCAGCGCTTGAGAGCCTGCTTTCTCGAATTGGCCGCCGCCGGGAGCGAACGCTTCGCCGTGGTGGATTCCTCCCGTCCACAGGCGGAGGTGTCCAGGTTTATCCTAGGGGAGTTGGACAGGAGAATGGGGTTGTGAACGCGGCCGTCGCATCGAAAATCGAGTTGGTGCGCCACGCATTCCAGTCCGGGCGTCCGGCGCAGGCCTACCTTCTGACGGGGGAACTTCGCGGCTCGGTTCAGGAGTTGGCGGTGGCTATCGCCCGTCTTCCTTTCTGCACGGGAACAGAGCCGCCGTGCGGCACCTGCGAGGCGTGCCGGCATGTTGCTTCGCGGCTGCATCCTGATGTGCACTGGTTCCAGCCGGAGATGAAGTCGAGGGTCTTCAGTGTCAAGCAGATGCGCGAGGGGGTTATTCCGCTGATGGTTCGCTCGTCCATGCTTGGGGGATGGAAGGTTGCTATCCTTTCCGGCGCAGACCGTATGAACCGGGAGGCGGCGAATGCGTTTCTCAAGACGCTGGAGGAGCCGCCGGCGAGGACGCTTTTCGTGTTGCTTTCGGATTCGCCTCAGGAACTTTTGCCGACGATTGTTTCGCGCTGCCAGAGGCTTGATTTGCCTGTGGCGCAGGGGCTTGGTGAGCCTTGGCTGTCTCGGGTGGCGGGTATTTTGGGGTCTGATTCGTGGAAGTATGCGGCGACGCGGGCTGCCGGGGCGAGGGCTTTGACGGGGGTTCTTTTGGAGTTGAAGGATGAGGCGCAGCGGGTGGTTTTGGCGGAAGGGAAGGCGTCGGCGGGTGAGTTGGTTGAGGATGCGGCGGTGGTTGACGCGCGGATTAGTGCGTTGTACCGGGAGCGTCGGGGGGAACTTTTGCTGACGTTGCAGAGGTGGTTTCGGGATTTGCTTTTGCTGGTTTCGGGTGGCGATGAGGGGTTGCTGTTTTTCCCGGGGTTTCGTAGGGTTCTGGCGGAGCGTGCGGGGCGTTTGTCTTTGGCTCAGGCGTTGGCGAATATTGAGCGGATTGAGCGTATGGCTGGGCAGTTGGAGGCGAATATGGCGGAGGAGCAGGTGTTTCTCTATTGGTTTGATCGTTTGGCGCACGGGGTGTAGGTGATGCGTCGGATTTTGTTTGTTGATTCGGGTGGGGAGTGCACGGGTGCGCACAATGCGTTTGCGGATATGATTCTTGCGGTGAAGGGTGGGGGGCTGGATGAGGTGGCGGTGGTGATGCCTGCTTCTCCGGTGGCGAGGCGGCTTTCTGGGGCTGGGGTGCGGGTGTTCGAGGGGTGTGTTTCGAGGGGTGTGCGCGGGTTTTCGTGGTGGGCTCGTGTGCGGGCTTTTTTTGCTCCGAATCGGGTGATTTCGCGGGCGATTGGGGAGTTTGTGCCGCATTTGGTGCATGCGAACGGGATTCGGGCGTTTGGGGAGGCGTGGTTGGCGGCTCCGCGTTCGATTCCTGTGGTGTGGCATGTGCGGCAGTTGCGTTTGAGGCCGTCGTTGGTTGAGGCGGCGCGGGGGTGTGCGGCGTGTTTGATTCCGGCGTCGCCGACTTTGGGGCGGGCGTTGATGCAGGTCAGGCGCCGGGGTGGGGCGCACACGCCATGTACGGTGGTGCCGCCGTGTGTGGTGTTGGATGTGCCGCCTTTGCCGCGGGGGGAGGCGCGGGCTCGATTGGGCATTGGGGCTGATGCGGTGGTGGTGGGAATGGTTGCTGATTTGGTGCCGGAGAAGCGGCATGGATTGCTGATTCAGGAGGCTAGGTTGATTGCGCGGCGGGTGCCGAATTTGGTGTTGCTGTTTATCGGGCGGGGGGATCGGAGGGGGCATTGGCGGCGCCAGTGGCAGGAGGCTCTTGAGGGGATTGAGGTGCGTTGGGTGACGGATTGCGACCGGGCGTCGGATTGGCTGGGGGCTTACGATGTGTTGGTCTCGCCGTCGTCTCAGGAGGCGTTCGACCGGGCGGTTGCCGAGGCGATGTTGGCTGGGGTGCCGGTGGTGGCGCGGGATGCGGGTGGACCTGGCGATTTTATCCAGGATGGGCGGACGGGGCTTCTGGTGAGTGCGCGGCATCGTCGACCGGGTGATTTGGCGGCGGCTGTGCTGCGGCTGGTTGAGGATCGGGAGTTGGCGGCTTCGGTGGCGGCGCAGGCTCGGGCGGCGGCTGTGGAGCGGTTTGCGCCGGAGAAGATGGCTCGCCGGCTGTCGGAGACTTATGAGCAGATTCTGCGGCACGCGGTTGGGGTCGATGGCGGGGATGGGGAGGATTCGGACGAATAGGTGGGTATCTTTCGGGGCTGGAGGTTGGAATCTTTTGGGGGCAAAGGTTGGCAGGTGCGGGGGGGATGGGGTTGGCGAGAATGGGTC
>JBJFGP010000209.1:0-9095 GCA_051892815.1 Kiritimatiellia bacterium
CCCCCATCGCCACCTCCTGCCCCAAGAAGCGACCGGCTTTGCGTTCCTGCATCAGGGCAGTCATGCGCGCCTGGCGGCTCTCCAGAGAGACGAGATAGTCGAACTGGTCGCCCCTGTTGATGCCCATATACTGGCAAATCGGCCCCAGCCCATGCGTCGGATACTGGTTGCCCTTGTGGGTCATATTCCAGTCCATCCGCCACCACTCGGGGTCGCCCACCTTAGAAAGGGCCTGGTGCGAAAGGTTGTGGATGTAGGCCGCCTCGCCATGGGTCAAATCCCCCAAAAGCCCGTGGCGGCAGAGGCTCAGGGCCAGCAACTCCATCTCCCCGTAGCAGCAGTTCTCCAGCTGCATGCAGTGCCGGCGCGTGCGCTCCGCAGTCTCCACCTGAGCCCAGCATTCGTCGAGCGTCATCGCCGCGGGAACTTCGGTCATCGCGTGCTTGCCGTGCTCCATGGCGTAGAGCGCCACCGGCGTATGCAGATGCCACGGCGTGCAGCTGTAGACCACATCCACATCATCCGCCTCGCAGAGCGCCTTGTAGGCTTCCGGCCCGAGGTAGCGCTTGGGCTTGTTCGTCGCGCCCCGTTCCTTGAGCAGCTTCTCCGCGCGGTCAAGTTTCTCCGGGACGACTTCGCACAGCCCCGTGATTTCCACGCCCCCGATCGTCGGAAGCCGGAAGATGGGCCCGAGCCCGCGCTCGCCCAAACCGACCACCCCAACTCGGATGCGCTTCATCGGCTCCGTGCGGAATCCCGACATCGGGGCTCCTGTCGCCCCCGAGAGTCCGACCGACCTGCAGCCCGCACCCGCCGTCAGCAGGCCCGCGCCCAGCATCCCTTGAAGAAAATCGCGCCGATTGGTCATATCACTTCTCCTTGTTGTCGTGAAAGGTTCATTGCAAATGATGTAGAAAGTCTACAAGAAATCACAAAGATAGTCAAGCCTCCTCCGTACCCCGCCCGAGGGAAGAAGTTCGCCCGCGCCCGCCTCGTTATTCAGTGTACTTTCCGGCGCGTTTGTGGTATAATACCGACCAGTACCCGAAAGGATTCCCAATGGACCAAGAAGTTCCGGACACGAACCAGCCGGTCGACACCCGCCTGGCGGCAATCAACATCGAAGACGAGATGTCGAACTCCTATATCGACTACTCCATGTCGGTCATCGTGGGGCGTGCCTTGCCGGATGTCCGCGACGGTCTCAAGCCCGTCCATCGCCGCGTGCTCTACGCGATGCACGAGCTCAACAATGTCTACAACCAGAACTACAAGAAGGCCGCCCGCGTCGTCGGCGATGTCATCGGCAAGTACCACCCCCATGGCGATACGGCCGTCTATGACACCATCGTCCGCCTCGCGCAGGACTTCTCGATGCGTTACCCTTTGGTCGACGGACAGGGCAACTTTGGTTCCATCGACGGCGATCCGCCCGCGGCTATGCGTTACACCGAAGTGCGCATGGCCAAGATCGCCAACGAAATGCTCGCCGACATCGACAAGGAAACCGTCGACTTCCAGCCGAACTACAATGACGAGTTCCTCGAACCAAGGGTGCTCCCAGCCAAATTGCCGAACCTCCTTCTGAACGGTTCCTCCGGCATCGCCGTGGGCATGGCCACCAACATCCCGCCCCACAACCTGGCCGAACTCGTCGACGGCTGCATCCATCTTATCGACAACCCCGGTTGCTCCATCGACGAACTGATGCAATTCGTCAAGGGCCCCGATTTCCCCACCGGCGCGACCATCTGCGGCAGGCGCGGCATCGAGGCGATGTATAAACTCGGGCGCGGCGCGATGATGATTCGCGGCACGGCGGAGATAGTCGAGAACAAGCGCGGCGGGGAGAGCATCATTATCACCTCTCTGCCCTATATGGTCAACAAGGCGGAACTCGTCAAGAAGATCGTCGAGTTGCACGCCGACAAGGTGGTCGAAGGCATTGCGGATGTGACCGACCAGTCCAAGGACGACATCCGAATCGTCATCGACCTCAAGCGCAACGCCATCGCACAAGTGGTGCTCAACAACCTCTACCGCCACACCCAGCTCCAGACCACCTTCGGCGCCAACCTTCTGGCAATCGACGCCGGGCGCCCGAAGTTGATGAACCTCAAGGAGATTCTCTGGGCGTTTCTCAACCACCGCTTCGATGTCATCACCCGCAGGTGCCGCTTCGAGTTGAACAAAGCCCTTGCCCGCTGCCATATCCTCGAAGGCTACCTGGGGGCGCTCGACCACATCGACGAGGTGATTGCCCTGATTCGCTCCTCCCAAGACCGCAGCGCGGCCCGGACGGCTTTGCAGGAACGCTTTGGCTTCAGCGAAATCCAGGCCAACGCGATTCTCGAACTCCAGCTGCACCGTCTGACCAACATGGCGCGGGAGGATGTGCAGGGGGAGCACGCGCAGTTGCAGCAGACCATCGCCTCGCTTCGTGCGCGCCTCTCGGACCAGTCCCTGATTTACGCCGACATCAAGGCCGACTTGGCAGCGCTCAAGACGGACTATGCCAAGCTCAATCCCCGCCGCACGGAACTGGTTCCGCTGGAGAACGAGGTCAGCATCGAGGACTTGATTGCGGACGAGCCGTGCGTGATTACCCTCTCGCACCGGGGCTATGTCAAGCGCGTCCCGCTGAGCGTCTACCGCGAGCAGCGCCGCGGGGGCAAGGGGGTCACGGGCGCGGCCATCAAGGAGGAGGACTTCATCGAGCAACTCTTCGTGGCGGAGACGCACGACACGTTGCTGCTCTTCACCACCTTGGGCCGGGTCTACGCCAAGCGAGCGTTCGAAATCGAGGAGGCTTCGCGCACCTCTTTCGGCCGTCCAATCGTGAACATTCTGGAGTTGCGCGAAGGCGAATCGGTCGCGGCGATGCTGAGCATCCGGGCCTTCGCCGAGGATACGGACGTGCTCTTCGCGACGCGCAACGGAACGGTCAAGAAGACTGCCCTTGCGGACTACCGCAACGTCAACCGCAACGGCATCAACGCGCTCAACATTGAGGAGGGCGACCAGCTCATCCAGGTGCGCCTGGTCTCGGCGGGCGACGAGGTGCTGCTGCTGACGGCGCACGGAAAGGCCGTCCGTTTCGACGAAGATCAGGTGCGGCGGATGGGCCGCAACGCCACCGGCGTCAGGGGTGTATCCCTTGCGGAGGGCGACTTCGTCTGCGCCTGCGACGTGGCCCAGGCGGACTCGCAGATTCTTCTGGCGACGGAGAATGGCTACGGTCTGCGTTGCGCGTTGGGGGACTTCCGCAAGACCCGGCGCGGCGCGGGCGGCGTCCGCTCCATCGACACCGGCGAGCGCAACGGCCTGGTCGTCTCGGCCCACCGCGTCGAGCCGTCCGACTCGATGGTGATGATTACCTCCTCGGGCAAGATGGTCCGCTCGCCGGTCGACCAGGTGCGCATCATCAACCGCGGCGGCAAGGGCGTCATCCTCCTGAAGATGGAGCCCGGCGAGAAACTCGTCTCCCTCTCCCTGGCGGAGGGCGAAGCCGACGACCTGCCGGCTTCCAACGCACCCGCCGCCCCGGACGGTACGCAGGAAACGCCCCCGCAGGAGCCAACCTCCGAGCCCCCTTCCAACGAAACCCTTTAGCCAACTGGTTGCCACGACAGGATCAGCCATGCCCGAAAACAAAAGCACACTCGATACGCTCGTCGCGCTCTGCAAGCGCCGCGGCTTCATCTTCCAATCCTCCGAAATCTACGGCGGCTTCGCCGGCTTCTGGGACTACGGCCCGCTCGGCTGCGAACTCAAGCGCAACATCAAAGACTCCTGGTGGAAGGCGACCGTCCGAACCCGAGAAGATGTCGAAGGCCTCGACGCCTCCATCATCATGCACCCCTCCATCTGGAAAGCCTCCGGACACCTCGACACCTTCGCCGACCCGATGAGCATGTGCCGCAGTTGCAAGAAGCTGATGCGCGCCGACCAGATTTGGGATCTCTTCGCGGAAAACGGCCTCGAAGAAGCCCTTGCGCCCCTCCTCGGCGACCCCGGCAAAATCGCCAACTGGTGCAAAGGCCGCGGCCGCTCCCTCGCCCCCAACCTCGACGCCGTCAAGAACGCCGAGACCGCACTCCCACGCCTCTTCCCCCGCCTCGCCGAGCCTAAGACCGCCCGCGACCTCTACATCCTCCTGGCCACCCCGGACGGCAAACAGCCCGTCCTCCCCTGCCCCCACTGCGGCGGCGAGATGACCGAGCCAAGGCCCTTCAACCTCATGTTCCGCACCATCGTCGGGCCCATTGACGATCCCGCCAACGCCGCCTACCTCCGCCCCGAGACCGCCCAGGCAATCTTCGCCCAATACACCAACATCCTCAAGACTTCCCGCCAGGCAGTCCCCTTCGGCATTGCCCAGATGGGCAAGAGCTTCCGCAACGAAGTCACCCCCCGCAACTACACCTTCCGCTCCCGCGAATTCGAGCAGATGGAACTCGAATTCTTCATCAAACCCGACGAAGCCGTCGAACTCCTCTGCGGCCATGTCGCACGCCTCACGCCCGAGACCGATTTGAGCCAGCCGCAGCCCGACTGGGGTTGGGAAATCTGGCACAAGTACTGGGTCGAGCAGCGCAAAAACTGGCTCCTCAAGGCCGGACTCCCGCAAGGCTCCTTCGTCGAATACTGGCAAAAACCAGACGAACTGGCCCACTACGCCCGGGCCTGCGTCGATATCGAGTACGCCTTCCCATTCGGCACACAGGAACTCGAAGGAATTGCCGCCCGGTCGGACTTCGACCTGACTCAGCACCAGACCCATTCCGGCAAACCCATGGAGTTCTTCGACGAGCCGCTCAAACTCGCCGCCAAACGCCTCTCCGACGAGCAGAAAGCCGCATTCCGCGCCAAGACGCTTGCCGACTGGACGGCGCGGGGGAAGAGCGAGCAGGCCGCCAACCGCTTCCTTGACCGGCTCCTCGAGGGCTACTACATTCCCCATGTCATCGAGCCTTCCGCCGGCGTCGACCGAATGGCTCTGGCGCTCCTCTGCAATGCCTACAGCGAGGAGCAAATCCCCAACGACAGCGGCAAGGAAGATGTCCGCACCGTCCTGCACCTCTCGCCCATCATTGCCCCCGTCAAGGCGGCAGTCTTCCCGCTGGTGAAGAACAAGCCCGAACTCTACGCCAAGGCCAGGGAGATCTTCAAAAACCTCCAATCCCGCTGGAACACCTATTGGGACGAGTCCGGCGCCATCGGACGCCGCTACCGCCGCCAGGACGAGATTGGCACGCCCTACTGCATTACGGTCGATTTCCAGACGCTCGAAGACGGCACCGTCACCCTCCGCGACCGCGACACGATGCAGCAGAGCCGCATCTCCATCCCCGAACTCATCGCCAAAATCGACGCCGCCGTCAACTAACCCCCCCAACCATATCCTACCAACGGGGGAAGGCCATTCTTGCCTTCCCCCGTTTGCCATTCCAACCAAAGGAGCACCCCCGTGCGAACCTACCTCTCACTCCTCTTCCTGCTTACCTCCGCAACCCTTTGGAGCGCACCGGCCATCCCCCTTCTGCAAGAGGTCGACGTCCTCGTCCTGGGCGGCACCGCGGCCGCCGTCGAGGCAGCCCTCGCCGCCAAGGCAACCGGCGCGCGCACCCTCCTCGTCGCCCCCAAACCCTATCTCGGAGAGGAGATTGCCGGCACCCTCAACCTGCGCCATTCGCCCACCGTCACACCCGCCACGCCCCTCGCCCGAAAACTCTACTCCAAGACCGTCACGCTCGACAACGGCCAGCGCGCCATCGAACCCCGCCCCCTCGAAGTCAAGAAACTCCTCGACCAGGCCCTGCTCGACGCCGACATCCCCTTCTTGACCGCCTCGCCCGCAACCGAACTGCTCATCGACGGCGCCGGACGCGTTGCCGGCGCCGCCATCGCCAACCGCAGCGGACGCCAGGCAATCATAGCCCCCTGCGTGATTGACGCGACCATCCGCGGCTCTCTGGCACGCGCCAACGGCGCAACCGGAGCCCAATTCAAAGGCGGCTCCATTGCCTTCACCCGCTTCGTCATCGCCGCAGAACCGCCCCCCTCGCTGAGCTGCCAAGTGGAGGAACTCCCCGGTCCCTGCGGCTTCGTCAGACCCGAAGGAAAAGAGCAGAAGATGCCTTGCCGCCTCTTCCGCTGCACCAAAGAATACCGCCTGGAGAATCTCGCCCCCGCCACCCTCGCCGCCATTGAACAGGACATGCGCGACAGCACCTACACCCCGCAGATGCTGGATGCCTCCGACCGCCTCGCCTTCCACCAGCCAGACCTCATCACGGCCACCCGCGCAGGCCTTTACTGCGCCGGCCCCTACGCCGCGCCGAATACCCTCGTGGCAAAACAAATGCAGGAACCCGCCCTCGCCATGGCCAGAGCCGCCGCCATCGGCAAGCAAGCCGCCGAGGCCGCACAAAGCCTCCCGAGACCCGAACAAGTACGCGTCCAGCCACGCAAAGGAAAGTCCCTCCTGCGCCCAGGCGAACGCATCTGCCAGCCCGAAGACGGCATACGAATCAGCCACTTCGCTAGAGAAAAAGGCCGCACGGTCCTGGACGCCCCGGATGCGCTGGCTGACTTCGGATCGTTCGATGTCGTAGTCGCGGGATTGGGGACTTCAGGGGCACCTGCGGCGATTGCGGCTGCGCGCGAAGGGCTCAAAGTGCTGGCTTGCGACTGCCTGCATACCATGGGCGGCGTGATGACCGCCGGTTTGATTGGGCACTACTGGTTCGGCAACAGGGTCGGCTTCACCGCCGAGGTAGATGCCGGGGTAAAGGCTACTGGCGAAGTGAAGGCGGTCGCGAAAGCGGAATGGTTCCGAAGAGAGCTTCGAAAGGCCGGCGGGATTATTTGGTTCGGGGCGATGGTCAACGGCATCGTGAAGCGGGGTGATGTATTGACAGGGGTGATTGTGGTAATGCCCGACGGGGAGCGCGGGTTGGTACGCGTGCGGGCGGCGATTGACGCGACGGGGAATGCGGACTTGGCAGCAATGGCGGGCGAGGATACGGAGTTTATCGGGGATCGGGAACTCTCCTTGCAGGGCACGGGGTTGGCGCGGCGGAACCTTCAGACTTCGTACGCCAACTGCGATATCGGCTTTGCGGACGAGACGGATGCCGGGGACCTGGCGCTCTTTGCACTGCGCACGAGGCTCTCGATTTCCAATGATTGGGACGTGGCGCAGATTGTCAACAGCCGTGAGCGCCGCCGCCTGCGAGGGGTCTTCTATGTCACGCCTCAGGACATCCTGCTCCAGCGCACCTATCCCGACACCATCGTCCAACCGATGAGCAACTTCGACTCCCACGGGCAGACCGATCACGACATCTTCTTCCTGATGGATTGCGGCCATCAACCGATCGCGGCGAACTTCCCCTACCGCGCCATTCTCCCGAAAAAGACCGACGGGCTGCTGGTGCTGGGACTCGGGGCCAGCGCCCACCGCGACGCCATGCCTGTCCTTCGCATGCAGCCCGACCTTCAAAACCAGGGCTATGCCGCCGGGCTTGCTGCCGCGCAGGCGATTGGTGCCAACCTCCCCCTCCGAAAGGTTGACATCCGCGCCCTCCAAAGGAAGCTAGCAATCAAAGGAATCCTTACCACGAATGTCCTCCACGAGTGCGACTCTTTCCCCCTCGCAGATGCCTACCTCCGGGACGCCGCCAAGAAAGCCGTGCTCCTTCCCCAAGACAACCGCAAGGAGGGACACAACCAATCCGGCCGCTACGGGGAGCCTTTGGGCAAAGACGAAATCAAGGCACGCCGCGAGATCTATCTTGCCGCCGCGGCCCTCTTCACCGATCCTACCCGCGCCATTCCCCTGCTCCAAGGAGAGTTCCGCGCCCAAACCAATCCCGACCGCCGCCTCGCGGCCGCCGAACTCCTCGCCATGCTCGGTGATGCCACCGGCGCCGATCTCCTCGTGCGGGAGCTCCAGACGGCCTCCTGGGACGCCGGATGGAACTATCGCGGCATGGGGCAATTCGGGCGCAGCCTCAGCCGACTCGATGGCATCATCTGGGCGCTTGCCAAGTGCCGTCACGCCCCGGCCATACCCGCCATCATCGACAAAGCCAAGGCTCTCGCGCCGGACTCCGACTACTCCCACTTCCGCGCCGTCTGCCTAGCCCTCACGCGCCTTCAGGCCACGCCAGCCGCCCCCGTCCTGGCCAACCTCCTCGCCCTCCCCAACATCTCCGGACATGCCCTCGCCTTCAACCGCGGACTTCCCCCGATACCCCAATACGAACGGTACGAAAACAAACCTTCCGACCGTGAACGCTCCCTCGTCCTGCGCGAACTCGCGCTCCTCGCCGCCCTCCATCGGCTCGGCGACCACAACCGCCTCGCGCACGACGGCTTGACCGCCTACGCCCAAGACCCCAGAGGCCCCTACGCCCACTTCGCCCAGCAAGTCCTATCCGAGAAGCCCCCCAAGTGATACCCACCAAACGCCCCCATTCCAACCCACCTGCCGTTCCCATTCCAACCTAGGAATCGCCCCCGAATGAAACTAGCCCTCGCCATCGGCCTCGGCGGCCTGGTCGGCACACTCCTGCGCGCCGCCGCCACCCGTTGGCTCAACCACCCCGACGCGCTCCTGCCCTACGGCACCCTCGCGGTCAACCTCTCCGGCGCCCTCCTCGCCGGCCTCCTCAGCGGCTACCTCTCAACGCGCGGAGGCCCCGGAACCTGCACGCCAATCCTCACCGTCGGCTTCCTCGGAGGGCTCACCACCTTCAGCACCTTCGCCCTCGAGACCGGGCAACTGGCCCTCGACGGACAAACCCTCCGCCTCGCCCTCAACCTAATCCTGCACAACACCCTCGGACTGCTTGCGGCCGTGGGCGGACTCTGCGCCGGAAGAGCCCTCGGGCAACTCGGCTGACGCTACTTGAACTGGATATAGGCCGTGCCGTGGGGTTGACCTTCGGGGAGGAAGTTCAATTCAAGAGCGACCTCTTTTCCGACATAGGATGTGATGTCGACGGGGAGTTCCTCCAGCTTCGGCCCCTGCTTGTAGACACGGTTGAGAAGTTCCTTGCCATCAGCCAAAAGGCGGACGCGGACGG
>JBJFGP010000210.1:0-9057 GCA_051892815.1 Kiritimatiellia bacterium
GGATACGGCAGGGTTCGACGACCGCTCCGACTTGGGCCGGGAGCGCGTGCGCAAGACCCGCGCGGCCCTCCAAAGGGCCGATGTCATCGTGCGGGTGTGCGACGGGCCGGATGCGGAACTCGAAGCCTTCGTGCGGCCCTTCGGCAAGCCCGGCTTCGCCCTCCGCTCAAGGGACTTCGACCCGGCCGACCGCGAATCCTTCCTCAAGGTCTTCATCCCCCGCCTCATCGAAGCCTTGCCGCCGGACGCCCTCGCGCCAATGGTGCTGGTCGGCGATTTGGTCCGACAAGGGCAAGTCGTCCTTCAGGTCATACCCATCGACTCCCAAGCCCCCAAGGGCCGCGTCATCCTCCCCCAGATGAACCTCCTGCGCGAGGCCCTCGACTGCGGATTCCGCTCCCTCGTCGTCACCGAAGCCGACCTCCAAGGCTCCCTCAAGGCCCTCTCAAGCCCCCCGGCCCTGGCCGTCTGCGACTCCCAAGTCGTCCACCTGCTCTGCCGCGAGATGCCCCCGGAGGTGCCCTGCACGACCTATTCCATCTTGATGGCGCGCGCCAAGGGCGACCTCAAAACCTTCGTCGCCGGCGCCCGGGCGATTGACACCCTCCGCGACGGCGACCGCCTATTGATTGCCGAAAGTTGCTCCCACCACGCCGGGGACGAGGATATCGGCCGCGTGAAGATTCCCAACTGGATTCGCGCCAAAAGAGGTGTCAACCTCTCCGTCGATGTCGCGGCCGGGCGCGACTTCCCCGAAGACCTATCCCCCTACCGCCTCGTTATCCAGTGCGGCGGCTGCATGACCAATAGGGCCCAGATCCTCTGGCGCATTGCCAAAGCCCGCGAGGCAGGCATCCCCATCACCAATTACGGCGTAGCCATCTCCCACCTCCAAGGCGTCCTCCCGCGCGTGCTGGAGCCTTTCCGCGCCATCCTCGAACACGAATCAAAAGGAGTCCCGCAATGACAGCTGAAGAGTACAAGAAAACCTATATCCGCCAAGACCAGATTGACCCCTATCTCCCCGGCGGACGCCATTTCATCGACGAGGCGGCTATCCACCAGGCCCTCCAGAAGGCGGCCGCGAAAGGGGAGGATCCTGCCTATGTCCGGGAGATCCTGGCTAAGTCCCTCGACATCCAGACCTTGACCACCGACGAGCTCGCGGCTTTGATGCAGGTGCGCTCGCCGGAACTTTGGAAGGAGATGGAGCAGACGGCACTGGCGGCCAAGCACAAGGTCTACGACAACCGCGTGGTGATGTTCGCGCCGCTCTATCTTGCCAACCTTTGCGTGAACCGCTGCGCCTATTGCGGTTTCAGCGACGGGAACGCGGCTCAGAGGCGGCGGGTTTTGCTTCCGGAGGAGATGGAGAAGGAAATCGATGTGCTGGCGGGTCGGATTGGCCACAAGCGGCTGATTGCCGTCTACGGGGAGCATCCGTCGACAGGTGTGGACTACATTGCCAGGAGCATTGAGACGATTTACCGGCATACGGTGAAGTCTCCGGGCGGGGCGACTGTGGGGATTCGTCGTGTGAACGTGAATGCCGCGCCGATGCGCACGGAGGACTTGGCGACGCTCAAGCGGGTGGGGATTGGGACGTTCCAGGTGTTCCAGGAGACGTATCACCGGGAGACCTACCGGCGGTTGCATCCGGCGGACACGGTGAAGGGCAATTATGACTGGCGGACGACGTGTTTCCACCGGGCGATGGAAGCGGGTGTAGATGATGTGGGTCTTGGGGTGCTGTTTGGGCTGTACGATTGGCGCTTCGAGTGTCTGGCGCTCTTGCAGCATGCGCGGGAACTTGAGCGGGCGTTCCACATTGGGCCGCACACGATTTCGTTTCCGCGCATGGAGCCGGCGAGCGGGACGGATGTGCCGACTTCGTCGCCGTGGCTGTTCGACGATGAGACGTTCGGGCACATTGTCACGCTGATGCGTCTGGCGGTTCCCTACACGGGGTTGATTGTGACCTGCCGGGAGCGTCCCGAGGTGCGCAACCGGGCCATCTCGTGCGGCATTACGCAGATGGACTGCTCGTCGAACATTGCCATCGGCGGGTACCACGACTCGGCGAAGGTGTCCGACCAGCGCATCCACAACCAGCAGTTTTTGCTGGCGGACAGCCGTTCCTTGACGGAGGTCGTCGGGTATCTCGCGACGCAGGGGATTATCACCTCCTTCTGCACGGCGGGGTACCGTTGCGGCCGCACGGGCGGGTGCATCATGGACGCGCTCAAGACCGGCAAGGAGGGCAAGTTCTGCAAGGTCAACGCGGTGCTGACTTTCCGCGAATGGCTCGACGACTTTGCCGACGAGGCGACCCGGGCGCTGGCACGCCCCGTCCTTGAGAAGGAGATTGAGGAGATCCGCCAGACCCTTCCCAAGTTCTTCCCCGCCTTCAAGGAGCACTACGACCGCATCGTCGCCGGCGAGCGCGACCTCTTCTTCTGAGCCCGCCCCGCAGGTGCCAACCTTTCCCCCCGCAAGGTAGGCACCTGCCACCCCCCATCCTGCCCACCTCCGTCCCCCCAAGGTGCCTACCTCTGGGCCCCTCTCCTGCATTGACACGGGCCCCCCGGTTTTGCTATCATTCCAGCAAAACCAACCGGGAGAACACCGCCGCATGAAACCCATCCTCGCCCCCCTTCTCGCCCTCGCCCTCGCCGCCGCCCTGCCCGCCGCCCCCGGCCCCAGACCCCTTGCGCCGGCCGAAGTCGAAGCCCTCCGACCCGCCCTCGAAAAGGCCCACTACCTCACCCCCCAAGGCGACCGCCCCTACCTCCCGCACGATATGCGAAAGCGCGCCGCCACCCCAGCCACCGCCGCCTTCGTCCGCACCCTCGTCAACCCCAACCCCGTAGCCAAAGCCCTCCTCGTCACCACCTCCCGCGGCGTCGGCGAATACTACCTCAACGGCCAGACCTTCGCCCAAGAGACCCTCAAACCCGGCTTCACCCAAGTCGAAACCGCAGGCTGCCCCTACATCAAACCCCGCCGCCACCTCTACGGCTACGACATCACCCCAATCTGGCGCACCAGCCAAGGCGCCACCAACCTCCTAGCCGCCCTCGTCACCGGAGGTTGGTACGGCGACGCCCTCACCAGCGGCATCGGCCAGGGCCGCAAACCCCAACTCCTCCAGCTCCTCCAACTCACCTACTCCGACGGCACCCAAGAAACCTTCCCCTCCACCGACGCCTACCGCGCCGCCTACGCCGGGCCCATCCTCTACGCCGACATCTACTACGGCCAGACCCAAGACGCCCGCATCCCCGACACCTTCCTCAGCCAGCCCTCCGCCTCCGCCCACTGGCTCCCCGCCTCCCAATCCCCCGTGCGAAACGAACTCCTCCAACCCGTCCCCGGCGCCCAAATCTACGACCGATACGACCTCGCCCTGCCCGCCAAAACCCTCACCATCTACCAAGGAGCCACCGGCGCCGATACCAACCAATCCTACGGCAAAATCAACATCATCGCCACCCCCACCAACACCGCCACCATCCTCCCAGGACAGACCCTCATCGCCGACTTCGCGCAAAACGCCGCCGCCCGCCCCAGCCTTCTCATCCAAGCCCCGGAAGGCACACGACTCACCTTCCGCTTTGCCGAGATGCTCAACGACGGCAACGGCTCCAAAGCCCGCGGTTGCGACGGCCCAGAAGGCTCCCTCTACCTCGCCAACATGCGCTCCTGCCCCTCACAATTCGACTACATTTCAAACGGCAAAACCACCACCGTCCACCCCACCTTCTCCTTCTGGGGCTACCGCTACCTCTCCGTCACCGCCGACCGCCCCGCGACCCTCTCCCAACTCGCCTCCATCCCCGTCACATCCCTATCCCAAGCCATGGAGCGCGGCTACCTCCGCACCGGCAACCAGCTCGTCAACCGCCTCGTCTCCAACACACTCTGGGGGATGCGTTCCAACTACCTTTCCGTCCCGACCGATTGCCCCCAACGGGACGAAAGGCAGGGATGGATGGCCGACACTCAAGTCTTCGTCCCGACCGCGCTCTGCTTTGCGGACGTCTCGGCTTTCTTGCGCAAATTCCTCGCGGACATACGCGACTGTCAGCTGCCGGACGGGCAGGTGACGAGCGTGGCGCCGCAAGTGGGGCGGTTTGCTTGTCCGAACCGACTGGGGTGGGCGGATGCGGTTGTTATCATCCCGCACACGCTTTGGAGGGAGTCGGGTGATAGGGCGCCGCTGGCGGAGGCGTATGATTCGATGAAGGCGTATGTGAACTCGATTGCGTCGTCGTTTTATGCGACGCCGTCGAACTCGTGGCAGTTTGCGGACTGGCTCTCTTTCGAGCAATGGGAGATTTGCCGGGACAACTATTGGAATGGGCGGCCGGCGGCCGTGGGGGAGTGGTGGGACTTCCTTGGTGCGTGCTACTGTTATAGGGATGCGGAGATCCTGCGGCAGGCTGCGACGGTGTTGGGGAGGAAGCGTGATGCGGGCCATTGGCTGACGCTTCGGGAGGCGACGCGGAAGCATTTGTTGGGGCGGTGGTTTACGGCAGATGGGGAGCTGATTGAGGCGCTCCGGGGGCAGCAGACGGCGCATGTGTTGGCGCTCAATTTCGGGATTGTGCCGGAGACGGCTCGCGGGAAGGTGGCGCGGAGTCTGGCGGCTTTGATCCGGTCGAATGGAACGCGTCTGGCGACGGGTTTCTTGGGGACTTCGCTGCTGTTGGAGACGCTTTCTCGGCATGGGGAGACGGCTTTGGCGTATGATTTGTTGTTGCAGGAGGCGTTTCCGTCTTGGCTCTACAGTGTGAACCAGGGGGCGACGACGATTTGGGAGCGTTGGAACTCGTACACGAAGGAGAAGGGTTTCGGTCCGGTGGGGATGAATTCGTTCAACCATTACGCCTACGGGAGTGTGGTCTCGTGGCTCTTTGGCACGGCGGGCGGGATTCGTCCGATGGTTGGGGGGAACGGGAAGCTCTCGGTAGTGCTGGCGCCGGAACCTGACCGTCGGCTGGGGCATTTGGAGGCGGTGCGCGCAGTGGGGGGCGGGCTGGTGCGGTCGGCGTGGTCGTACGAGGGGGGGACTTGGAAGTGGTCGTTCACGGTGCCGGAGGGGCTGCACGCGTCGGTGCGCCTGCCGGGCGAGCGGCAGGTTCGCGCCTACAAGCCGGGGACGTACACGCTCGAAAAGAAGTTGCCCTAGCGGTCTGTTTCCGGTCTCGCGCCATCAAAGGCTCCTCTGCCGCGCGGCGGGGGAGCCTTTTGGCATCTCAGCGGGGAGGGGGGCGGGGCGGAAGGTTGGCACGACCGGGAGCCGTTCTCAGGCAGGAGTGGCGGGAAGAGGTTGCCACCGGTCGGGGGCGGAGATGGGTACCTTCTGGAGGCGGAGGTAGGCACCTTCGAGCCACTCCCGAAAGAGGGGGTTGCGACCGGGCGCGGCAAGGCGTATACTCTATTGCGAGGCGGTGCCTTGGGCATGTGGCGCGCGCCTCGACTCAAGGAGTATGAATATGAACCGACTGTGCGCATTCGTGGCGGCCTGGTGCGCGGCCGCGGCGGTCTTCGCCGACCCGATCGACACCTCCGCCTTCTCCCGCAAGATAGAGTTCACCGTCCCCGGCTACACCTCCGAGACCCCAATCGAGCGCGTTCCGATCTGCGTGCGCCTCGACTCCTCAAGGGTTGACGGTTTCGACCCCGGCGCCCTCGCCGATGACGCCGCCGACCTCCGCGCGACCGACTCCTCCGGCAACGAACTGCCCTTCGAAATCGACACCTTCGACGGCGAGAACCTCATCCTCTGGGTCCTCCTCCCCGAACTCTCCCAGAGCACCACCTTCCGCCTCTACTACGGCACCGCCACACCCCCAGAGCGCACCACCTCCCCCTCGGACGTGTGGAGCGACTGCCGCGGCGTCTGGCACCTCGGCGAACCTGGCGACGCCGACCTCTGCGCCGACTCCTCCCCCAACAACAACCCCGGCACCCCACAAGCCCAAGTCTCCACCGCAACCGGCCTCATCGGCCGCGCCAAACGCACCGCCACCACCAAAGGCGCCTCCACCACCGGCGGCATCCGCATCCCCGACAACGACGCCTTGGTCATCGACGGAGCCTTCACCGTATCCTTTTGGTACAGCACCCTCTCGGGCGCCTACGACTGGTCCTACCCCATAGCCACCAAAGCCACCGATACCGTTCCTTCCTGGGGCATGCAATTCCGCTCCGCCACCACCCTCAACGTCTACACCGCCCAGAACAACTCCAACGGCACCGGCACCATCCCGCTCACCGTCCCGACCCTCTCCTCCAGCGACATCGGAGCCTGGCACAAGATAGACGTCGTCTACAACGGCACAACCGTCAAAGGCTATGTCGACGGCACCCTCGCCAACGAAGCAACCGCCAACCTCCCCGTCGCCTACACCGGAACCGGCCTCTCCCTCGGCTCCCTCAACGGCGACGGATACGGACTTTTCAACGGCATCCTGGACGAAGTCCGCATCACCTCCGGCGAACTCTCCCCCGAACGCATTGCCGCCGACTACGCCATGGCCAAGCAGGCAGACTACCTCGCCAATACCGGCGTCGAAGTCCTCTCCGAAACCGCCCCCGAGTTCGCCCGATTGCCGGCATTGGCCCTCGAAGACGGCCACTTTACCCTCACCGTCGCGCTCTCCAAAGGCGTCGCCTCCCTCCAGGCAATCTTCGGAGAGATTGCCATCGACCTGACCGATTCGGAAGTATCCGCCCCCTTCGAGCAAACCTTCCTCCTCGACGCCCTCCCGGCCGACTTCCTCTCCGACTGCACCGTAGTCGCCGCCAACACGCATGGAGAGGTCGTGCGGCGCAGCGTCGGCAGGATTCTCTACACCGGAAGCCTGTCCGTCGCCGCCGAAGGTTCCCCCAGCATGATGGATCTCTCGACCGGCACCTTCACCATTTCGAGGGGCACCGCCACCGGCTTTGATTTGCCCGTCTCCTACACCCTCTCGGGCACCGCCGAGGCCGGGACGGACTATGCCGCGCTCTCCGGAGAAGCCATCATTCCGGCCGATTCCACCAGCGTCTCCGTCACCCTCGAACCCCTTCGAAACCTCTCGCAGACTGAGAATCCGACGGTCACGCTGACGCTTTCCCCCGGCCTCTATCGTATCAACGAATCGGCCGCGGAGGCAACCTTGACCATCGCCAAACTGACCCTTCCCGAGGACAAGGTCGTCTGGTTCGGAAGCGCCTCGGAGGATGCCACCGATCCGGCCAACTGGTCGACGGGAACGCTCCCGGCGGCAAGCGACCACATTCTCTTCGACGGGCGTTTCTCCAATGCCAACTGCAAGTGGTACGGCAATGAGAAAGGTTTGCCCGCGGAGGTCGCTTCGTTGACGCTTTCGGAGGGCTACAGCGGGCGTCTGATGGTGGCGACCTCGTACGAGGAGGCGGGGCTTTCCGCGGCATTCCACGAGTTCAAGGTTGCCGGCGATCTGACCCTTTCTTCGGGCAGGATTTCCCCGCTTCGCGTGGCTTCTCAGGCGCGGCAGTATCGTTTGAAGCTCTCGGTCGGGGGAAATCTGACGGTGGCGCAGGGGGCTTCGATCGACGGCTACGGGTATGGGCGCTTCAGCAATCCTAACGGCCTTCGAACGGCGGGGTATCACGGTGGCAACTGGGGGACCTATTCGGTTGCTCCGGCCTCGGCCTGGACCAATGCGTTCGACTCGATCTTGGCTCCGCTGGAGGCTGGCTGGGGCATTTGCAATGGTACGGGGAGTGCGCGCGAAGCCTATGGTGGGGCGGCAATCTGGATTGAGGTTGGGGGGCATCTGGTCAATGACGGGACGGTCACGGTCAAGGGCGGTCAGAACTCGGAGGCGTCGGGGTCTGGCGGCTCTCTCTATGTCTGTGCGGAGTCCATCACGGGGGCCGGGACGTTTGACGCGTCGGGCACGGCGGGCACTAAGGGCGACGGGTGTTCCTGCGCCGGGGCGGGGGGCCGGATGGCGCTGGTCTCGCGCGGGGCCAATGACTTCATCGCGGCCCGTTCGCGCACCACTGCCAACGGCACGCGCGGGGGCTGGAACAGCCAGGGCGGTGCCGGGACGATCTGGCTGACTTCGCCAGAGGCGTCGGTCCTGCGGGTCTACCAGAGTTCGATTGTCAACTCTTCCTACAACATCGCCACCACCCCGCTGCCGTCCCCCGATCATCCCGAGGAGGCGACCGCCTTCAAACGCGCGACGCTCGATCTTGGCAACCGCGCCCGCGTGGTGCTGCAGGCGAATCTGCGTTTCGCGGCGCTTTCCATCGCCGACACCTACAATCACACGGCGGCGCTCTCGACTCTCGACCTCAACGGCTGCGTGCTGACGGTCGACACCGCCGCCTACTCGTCGGTCGCCTCCAGCGCGCTCAATGCCGAACTCGAACCCGGCACCTATTCCGCCTCCGACATCGCCTCGGGCTGGCTGATCGACTCCTCCGAAGGACAGACCGGCCGCCTCGTGGTGCGCGGCGCCGAGCCGCCGACGCTCATCTTCATCTACTGACTTCGCGTCCGCCCGACGCCGAAAAAGGTGCCAGTGAGCCGGTCCAAAAGGTTGACACCGCTCGCCCCCGGAGGTTGACACCCCCGGGCGGCGAAGATTCCCACCTCCCGGGGGCGAAGGTGCCTATCCGCCGGCGGAGGGGCTGGCTGGCGGATTTTTCCCCGTTCGCCCCCTTGAAGTGATTGACAGAACCCCTCGCGCGGACTATAATATAGGTACTATGAATCGCAACATCATCGCCCCAATCGGCCTGCTGGTGGCCACCGTGGCGGCCCTCGCGGCTGTGGCTCAGGAAGAGATCGCCGAAGTCAAGCTCACCGCCGCCGAGCGCAAGATGAACGAATTCGTCGAGCAAGAGAGCGCCTATGTCAGCGCCCTGCTCCAGGCCCGTTTGCCCGACATCGCCGACCGCGTCATCGCCGAAGGCATCCGCAAATATCCCGCCTCCGCCCCCTCCTTCAAGGCCGCCCAGACCCAGGTCAAACTCTCCCAAGGCAAACTCAAGGAAGTCCTCGCCGAAATC
>JBJFGP010000211.1:0-37017 GCA_051892815.1 Kiritimatiellia bacterium
ATTGCGCGCAACCGATCCAAGCGTCCTGAGGGCACCTTGAGCATTGAAACCATTGTTCCCAATCCGAATTACCTTTACGACCCGGCGAACTACGGCAATCCGCCCGGCGAGCGCAAACAGGTCATTCCGCCGGGACCGAACAACCCCGTCGGCGTGGTCTGGTTCGGCCTCAATCTTCCGGGCTACGGCCTCCACGGCTCCCCTCACCCCGAGACCATCGGACGGGCGGAGTCGCAGGGATGCTTCCGGCTCAACAACTGGAACGCCCTCAAGCTGTTGCAGATGATTCGCCCGCACACGCCACTCTCTGTCCACTGATTCCAACAACCCCGATTCCCTGCATACTATGAACAAAACCATCACCAAGATTCTCGTCGTCAACGCCGGCAGTTCCTCGCTCAAGTACATGCTCTTCAATATCGCAAACGAGAAGATGCTGGCCAAAGGCATCGTCGAACGAATCGGCACCCCCAAAGCCAGCATCAGCTACCAGCGCACCGGCGATGCCAAAATCACCAAACAGATTCCCGCCAACGACCACACCCAGGCCGTCCACGCCGCCGTCGGATGCCTCATCGACCCCGAAATTGGTGTCCTGACCTCCGTCTCCGAAGTCGACGCCATTGGCCACCGCATCGTCCACGGCGGCGAGCGCTTCTCCCAGCCTGTTGTCGTGACCGAAGAGGTCAAGAGCGGCATCAACGCCATCGCCCCCCTCGCCCCTCTGCACAACCCCGCCCACTTGCAGGGCATCCGTGCCTGCGAAGCCAACTTCCCCGGCGTGCCCAATGTCGTGGTCTTTGACACCGCTTTCCACCAGACCATGCCCGACACCTCTTACCTCTACGCCCTGCCGATGAAATGCTACAAAGACTACGGCATTCGCAAATACGGCTTCCACGGCACCTCCCACAAGTATGTCACCCAGAAAGCCGCCGAAATGCTGGGCAAACCCCTCGACCAAATCAACCTGATTACCTGCCACTTGGGCAACGGCTCCTCAATCACAGCCGTCAAGAACGGAAAGTGCTTTGACACCTCTATGGGACTGACGCCCCTTGCCGGGCTCGTGATGGGTTCCCGCTGCGGCGACCTCGACCCCGCTGTCGTCTTCTACCTCGCCAAGCAGGGCATGACGCTGGAGGCAATCGACACGATGTTCAACAAGGAAAGTGGCCTCCTGGCCCTCTCGGGGACTGGTTCCGGAGATATGCGCGAACTGGTCAACGCCGCCCAGAACGGTTCCACGGAGGCCAAGCGCGCCCTGTCCATCTTCGGTCAGCGTGCCGCGATGTATGTCGCCGGATATTATGCCATCCTCGGTGGCGTTGATGCCATCATCATGACCGGGGGAATTGGCGAAAACTCCCTCGACGGCCGAGCCGAAATCGTCAACCGTCTCAAAGCCCTTGGGTGCGATCTCGATGACGAGCGCAACGAAAAGACCCTCTATGGAGCCGCCGGAAAGATTACCACCGACAACTCCAAGATTCCCGTCTATGTCATCCCGACAAACGAGGAACTGATGATTGCGCGCGAAACCCTCGCCACCCTGAGCAAGTAGTAGCCAGAACTTCATCCTTCTTCCCGCGCCTAAGGGCCTGTCGCCCGCCGGTGGCCGACGCGATGGTGTCGGACGCGTTCCGCCTCCCCTAGACCATAACCTCTAGAGAAGTGGAGAACCGTCACAGGGGCAACTGGTTTGCTTGCCCGATACGGCAAGTTGCGCTCGGTCTGCGGGAAAATCCCCCCTCGCCTACCCAAAAGGGAGTGCGCCAAACGCACTCCCTTTTGTTCAGGTGCGTGTCGAGTAGAAAAGTTTGAAGAGGCGTGCAGTCCTAAAACGGGGCAAAACACTGCTTAAATCCCCCAATTTTCGTACCATTCTGCCCATCGCAAGAAATCGCCTGCCCCATCGCGTTTTTAGCATTGACTTATTTGTAGTTTTGAGCGAAAATAAGGGGGTTTTCATGTTAGGATTGTGATATGCAGAGCCTTCTCAACCACTTGCGTCAACTTCAGGATTTGGTCCTCATTCGCGACGAGCACCGAGCCGCAGGGGACGGTTCCCATATGGAACGCCTGAACGATTCCATTGACGCGCTGACCGATAAACTTCCGCCGGATGTCCGCTCGCTGTATATGCGGCTCTACAAGAAGGATCATGTGGTCATCGCGCCCGTCTACAATGGTTCTTGCACGATTTGCGGTATGCGTTTGCCGATTAGCCAGTTGCAGGCGGTTCGCCTCAACAAAGAGTTGCAAAGTTGCCCCAGTTGTGCCCGGATCCTTTGCGAAGAGCCGGATGCGCCCCACTCAATCAGCGAAGTCCCCGAAACCCGTCCCTCGCCACGAAAGCCTGGCATCTCCCGCTTCTCCGCCGAGTGCCTGATGTTTCCCCAAATGGATGTCTCTTCGCGGGACGGGGCTATTGCACGGCTCTCGACCCTGATGGAGCGGACGGGCTTTGTGAAAGGTGCAGACAAGTTGACCACCTTGGCTTTGGAGCGGGAGGCGGTCTTGAGCACTGCGATTGAATATGGCATTGCCTTTCCCCATGTGCGCGGTGTTGAAGGCGGAGGATTGACGCTGGCTCTTGGAGTCACGCGCGAGCCTATCGCATGGGGTGATGCGGAGGAGAAGGTTCGGATTATTCTCTTCATCACGATTCCCACAGCGGTTAGCGCCTTCTATCTGAGACTAATGTCCGGCTTGACCGAGTCGCTGCTCAAGAACGCCAACCGCGAAGCGCTTCTAAATGCCGAAACGCCTGAGCAACTGTGGAAGGCTTTGGTCAAGGCGACCCGCTATACCATCCGCTAACCATTTCTCTTATTGGAACGGTCGGCGCCCCCGAGTCGGACAACCTCGCTGAGGCGGAACTTTCGCTGAAAGCCCTTTGGGAGAGTTGCGCCTGAGGAGACTGCGGGGCAGAACAGCGGGGGCGTTGTCCTTATTTAGTTCTCCTCCGCCTACAAGGTAGGGGCGAGACCGCCAAGTGACTAGGTGCCGCCCTCGTGGATTGGCAAGATTGTTCCTACTCCTTGGATTTGCGTGAAGCTGCAGAGTAAGGCCCTGAAACGGGCAATTTGAATCTTGGGATGGTGCTCTTCATGGACTTTAGCCGTTTGAGGATGTAATATGGATTTGCCGTTAGTCGCGACCTATAGGGTTCCGTATGCAGACACAGACCAAATGGGGGTGGTCTACTACGCTAACTATCTGGAACTTTTCGAGCGAGCGCGCAATGAGATGTTGCGCGGAATGGGCATCACCTACCGGGAACTTGAGGATTGGGGCTTTGCATTGCCCGTACTTGAGTCCCATGTCAAGTACCACGCACCGGGACGATATGATGATTTGCTTGAACTCCACGCGGCTTGTACCGAATACCGTGGCGTCCGAATGAAAGTCTCGTGCGAGGTTAGACGCGACGGGAAACTTTTGGCAGAAGGGTACACCATCCACGCCTTCGTCGACAAAAACCTCCGCCCCATACGGCCAACAACCGAATTGCTAACTCGCCTCGGTCTGCTCCGCAACGCCTGATGTCCCCCAAGATATCTTTGTAGCCAATCAACCCGATCAGGACCGCCGACGCTAAACCGCTATGAAGCGCACAAGCGAATTGCCCGAATGCCCAGTAGCGGCGACCGTCGCCCTCATCGGCGGGAAATGGAAATTGCTGATTTTACGCAATCTCGAAGTGCGCCCGTGGCGATTCAACGAACTGCAAAACAATCTAGATGGCATTTCCCATAAGGTCTTGACGGCCACACTGCGCCAGATGGTCCAGGACGGAATCGTCTGGCGGCACGACTATCAACTCTTGCCGCAGAAAGTCGAATATGGATTGACCGCCCTCGGGCAGGAGATGCGTCCCATACTCGATTCCCTTGCAAACTTCGGACGATATTACCAGTCAATCGTGAAACGCGCCGAGCAATCACCGCCAAATTGATGTTGCGGCGTTATTGAAGACTCCAGCCAAGACCAGGCCTGGAGTCTGACAGAATAAGATTGTCTTCGGCGCAATTTTCTTGTAAAATAAACGAACGCGATTCAACAGGAGAGATTCCCATGTACACAGCTTCCGACCTGAAAAAAGGCCTCAAAATCATGTACGAGGACCAGCCCTATATCATCACCGAGTTCGACTTCAGCAAACCCGGCAAGGGCCAGGCCATCTACAACTGCAAACTTCGCAATATGCTCAACGGCTCCGGCAAGAGTTGCAGTTTCCGTTCCAATGACCGCTTCGAGAAGCCCGAACTCGAACAGCGCCCCCTCAACTTCTCCTACGAAGACAAGGGCACGTATATCTTTACCGACGAGAACTACGAGGAGATTGCCATCTCCGCAGAAGTCCTCGGCGAGAATAAGTACTTCCTCGAAGACGGCATGGAAGTCGATGCGCTCCACTACCGCGGCAAGGTCATCGAGGTCGAACTCCCCAACTTCGTCGAACGCAAGGTCATCAAATGCGATCCCGGCGTCAAGGGCAATACCGCCTCCGGACGTGTCACCAAGCCGGCGGAACTCGAAGGCGGCTACAAACTCGCCGTGCCGCTCTTCATCAATGAGGGCGATATCATCCGCGTCGACACCCGGAGCGGTGAATACGCCGACCGCGTCAAGGCCTAGACCAGCGTGTTTCCCTCCCCGGACGCTTTGCCGCCGGACGCCCCCTTCTGGGTGCTTCAGACGCTTGAGTTGATTGCGCGGGAGGTCGATGAGAAAGCCCTTTCCGCCCAATTCGCAGAAAGGGCTTCCGTTCTTCAGCGCAGACAGTTCCGCTGTGGCAGTTGGGCAGACGAAAGTTTCCCCCCCTGGACTTCGTCTTCCATTCTGCCCAAGCGCACTTTGCAGCCTCTTGAGGAGTGCTCGCCCCTGCCGCGAGAACTTCTGCAAGAGGCTTTGGAACGCCTGCAACAGGCGCACCCTTCCTTCGAGCGCAGACCAGACCAAGAACGGATGGCTTACGCCGTTCTCGACGCGCTCAACCAGGGACGCCACCTACTCCTTGAAGCAGGGACAGGCGTAGGCAAGACACTAGGCTATCTGATTCCCGCCGCACTTTGGGCCACCTACAACGATGTTCCCATCGTCATCAGCACCAATACCCGCAATCTCCAGTCACAGTTGCTGGTGCGGGAGTTGCCGACTGTCGAGGCAATCCTGCGCGGCATGGACGGGCTAGATTCGTTTCGAAGTGCGCTCCTTAAGGGGCGGGGGAATTATCTCTGTCTCCAACGCTTCGGTTCGTTGCTGGAGGACGCAATCTTCAGCCTTGAGCCAGCTGACTTGCGCCGCTTTGCTGAAGCCATTGTCTGGAGCCTGAACACGGAAACGGGCGACCTCGAAGAGTTCTCCGCCCAATACGGCACCGAAAGCGACTTTCTTCTTCGCCTGTCGGCACTGCCAGAAGCTTGTACCTGCGCCAACTGCCGCCTTGCCAAACGCTGTTTTCTGCGCAAAGCCCGCGCCAAAGCCATCCAGACCCATATCCTGGTCGTCAACCATGCGCTGGTTTTCGCTGATCTCGCCAGCGGCGCGGGAATCCTGCCACCTCACCATCAGTTGATTCTCGATGAAGCGCATAATATCATTGATGTCGCAACGACCCATTTGAGCAGTACCTTCTCCCCGAACGAGTTCGACCGTTGGTTGCGGCAGATAGCCCCTGCTAAGCAAACCTCGAAGGAATCCTCGCTCTACAAACGCCTCCTGCGCGAACTGCCTCCTGACTCCCCGCATCCCAAAGCCGTTCGAGAGGCCGCTCTTACCCTTCGCCGCTGTGCAACCGAACTCTTCAAGGACGCCGATCGCCTGTTGTCCGATAAAAGCGAGACCACGCGCATCTCGGTTGACCCCAACGGCAGGCGCACGGCCTTCAATGGGACAGCATTCATCACGACGGAAGAACGCCTGGAAGAGGACAAACTGCTTCGTGACCTCGGCAACTTTACCAATGCCTGCGGGCGTTTGGCCGAGCCCATCAAGCAGGCGGTACAGTCACTGGCGGCCATCCGCATGGGACAGCAGACTATCGGCTATGCGGATGAACTTCCCGGTCTATTGCAAAGCGTGTTGGCGAAACTCGACGAATACAACATCGGCGTGCAGTTCCTCGTAAAGGCGACCGACCCAACCACCATCTACTGGGTCGAGAGATGCGCCAAGTCGGCCTCGTGGAATGCCGCGCCGCTGAAGATTGCCTCCCGGCTCTCGAAGGAACTCTTTTCCAAACTTTCCACCGCGCTTCTGACCTCTGCAACACTCAGAACCAGCGTCGACTTCTCCCATTTTGCCCGTTCTTGCGGAATTGCCTTCGAGCGAGACAAACTCGACACAATGGCAGTCGGAAGCCCGTTCGACTACTTCCGGCAATGCCGGGTTTTCGCGCTCGACTATCTCCCCGAACCCACGCAAGCGGAGGAGTACACCAAAGCCCTTGCAGATGTGATTTGCGCGACTGCCGACCATCACCGAGGGCGTACGCTTGTTCTCTTCACGAGCAATCAAATGCTCCAGCAAACGGCGCAACTCTGCGAGCCAAGGTTGGCATCGACGGGGATTTCGCTTTTGCAACAAACTGCCAATTCGAGCCGCGACCACTTGACGCGGCTCTTCCTCGAACGGGACGCGGCGGTGCTCTTTGGCGTGAGTTCATTCTGGGAAGGGTTCGATGTGCCTGGTGAGCGCTTGAGCTGCGTCATTATTGCCCGGCTCCCCTTTCCATCCTTTGGTGACCCCATCCTTGAGGCCCGATGCGAAGCCATTCGCCTGGAAGGAAAGTCGGACTTTGCGGAATATACTCTGCCAGAAGCCGTCATCCACTTCCGCCAAGGCTTTGGCCGCCTCATCCGCAGCAAGAGCGACAAGGGTGATGTCATCATTACCGACCCCCGTCTCTGCACCCAACGCTACGGTGCCGTTTTTCGCAAAGCCTTGCCGACCGCCGCCAGCCGAATCGCATCTTCTCAGGCGTTTGCCGAAGCCCTCGCTGCCCCCTTCATCTAAGCAGGCTCCCCTTCGAGGGCAACCTATCCACGCATCGCGGAATGGCGTTGAAATGGTTTGGCAGGTTTGCTATACTTTCAGGAATCAATTGGAGTGTTTAATCCATGGAAGAGAAATACCCTTTTCACGATATTGAACCCAAGTGGCAACAGTGGTGGGACGAGCAGGGCACCTTCGCCTGCGATACCGCTGCAACGCAAAAGCCCAAATTCTACTGTTTGACGATGTTCCCCTACCCCTCCGGCAAGATGCATGTCGGACACGGGCGGAATTACATTATGGGCGATGTCATCACGCGCTACAAGACCATGAAAGGGTTCAATGTCCTCTCCCCCATGGGCTGGGACTCCTTCGGTCTTCCCGCCGAAAATGCGGCCAAGAAGTTCGGCGTCCACCCGCACGACTGGACGGTCAAGAACATTGCCCAGATGAAGCGGCAAATTCGCTCGTGGGGTGTCGGCTACGATTGGCGCCGCGAACTCGCCACCTGCCATCCCGACTACTACCGTTGGACGCAGTGGGTTTTCCTCCAGGCCTACAAGTTGGGCATTGCTTACCAGAAGAAGGCTCCCGTCAACTGGTGCCCGCTCTGCACCAATCTCGCCAACGAAGAGGTGACCGCGGATGGGCACTGCGTCCGCTGCGGACGCCCCGTCGAGAAGAAGAACCTCGACCAATGGTTCTTCAAAATCACCGCCTACGCGCAGCGCCTGCTCGACGACCTTAAACTTCTCGACCAATGGCCCGAGAAGGTGCGGCAGATGCAGGCCAACTGGATCGGACGAAGCGAAGGCACGAAAGTCCGCTTTACCGTCACCGAGACGGGTGACGACTGCACCGTTTTCACCACACGCCCCGACACCATCTATGGGGTCACCTTCATGGCCATCGCCCCCGAGCATCCGCTTGTGCGCAAACTCTGCGCCGACAACCCCGCCGTGCTCGACTTCTGCAAGCGCCAAGCCTTGATTCCCGCCGCCGAGCGGGCTGCCGACGCCACCAAGAAAGAGGGCGTCTTCACCGGATTCCACCTGACCAACCCCTATAACGGCGATACGAATGTCCAACTTTGGGTCACCAACTATGTCCTGATGGACTACGGCACCGGCGCCGTCATGGCCGTTCCCACGCACGACCAGCGAGACTTCGACTTCGCAACCAAGTACAACCTCCCCAAGAAAGTCGTCATCCAAAATCCCCAGGGCGACCTCTCGCCCGAGACGATGACCGCTGCTTACGAGGAAGAGGGGAGATTGGTAAACTCCTCTCAATTCAATGGTATCAACAACTGGGAGGCCATCTCGGCAATCACCGACTACGGCATCAAGCAAGGATTCGCCGAGCGGTGCATCAACTTCCGCATCCGAGACTGGAATGTCGCCCGCCAGCGCTACTGGGGCGCCCCGATTCCGATTGTCCACTGCCCCCACTGCGGCGCCGTCCCCGTCCCCGAAGACCAGTTGCCTGTGCGCCTGCCCGACGACGTCGATTTCCAATCCGAAAACGGCAATCCCCTCGCGCGCTGCGAACACTTCGTCAACACCACCTGCCCCAAGTGCGGTGCGCCCGCCAAACGCGAGACTGATACCCTTGCCCAGTGGCTCTGCTCCTGCTGGTACTTCCTGCGCTACATCGACCCGCGCAATACCGAAAAAGCCTTCGACAAGGAACTCGTTGCCCGTTGGATGCCCGTAGACCAATACATCGGCGGCGTCGAGCACGCCGTGCTCCACCTGCTCTACTCTCGCTTCGTCGTCAAGATCCTCAAAGACGCCGGCGCCTGCGACATCGACGAACCCTTCAAGGCGCTCTTCACCCAAGGCATGATCTGCAAACGCGCCGAGAAAGATGGCAAGCTCTACAAAATGAGCAAGTCTGTCGGCAACATCGTCTCACCAGACGAACTGATTGAGAACTACGGCGCCGATACCGTCCGCCTCTACACCCTTTTCATCGGCCCCCCCGAACTCGACGCCGAATGGCAGGACGCTGGCATCCAAGGCCCATTCCGTTTCCTCAACCGCATTTGGAAAGCCGTTTGGAAAGCCAAGCCCTTCCTGCCCCCACGCGACACCCCCGTCGACCAAACCAAACTCTCCCCTGAAGGCAAAGAGCTGCGCCGGAAACTGCACGAAACCGTACGCAGCGTGACCGATTCCATCGAGCACGGGTTCCGCTTCAATACCGCCATCGCCCAGGTTATGGAGCTGATGAATCAGATTGAAGGCGCGAAGATTTCGGAAGCCTCCGACGCCAATGTCAAAGCGCTCCTACGGGAGGCCTTGGTGCTCACCGTCCGGCTCCTTTCCCCCTTTACGCCTCACATCGCCGAAGAATTGTGGCGCGAACTGGGATACGAAAGTGGCGTTATGGATGCCGGCTGGCCGGAGGTCGATTCCAATGCCCTCAAACAGGACAGCATTGAGATTGTTCTGCAGGTCAACGGCAAGTTCAAGGGCAAGTTGACCATTCCCGCCGATGCCGACCGCGAAGCCACCCAAGCCCTCGCACTGGCTGCTCCGACCATCGTCAAAGCCTTGGAAGGATTGACCGTGCGCAAGGTCATCGTCGTACCCAACCGCCTGGTCAACATCGCCGCGAACTAGCCTTTATCCATGAGGCGGCAAGGGGAAAGTCTATCGGCGCCCGATACGCATTCGCGAAGGGCAACACAACTCGCCGATATTCCCTATTGCCTGAATGTCTTCCCAGGCGAACATTGGCAGGAAGCCTTCGCCGTCATTCGCGACAGTGTCCCCGTGATTCGGGAACGAATTGGTTGCCGCGATTGCCACTTCGCGCTTGGGTTGCGCCTATCCGCGCAGGCTGTTCGCGAGATGGATTTGCCCGCATTCCGGCGCTATGTCGATGGCGAGGGTTTGCGCGTGGTCACGGTCAATGCCTTCCCATTCGGGCGGTTCCACCAAATACGCGTCAAGGAGCAGGTCTATGCTCCCGACTGGTCGACCGTTGAGCGCACGGACTACACGCTCCGAGTACTCGATGTCCTCCAGGAATTGCTTCCGCCGAACACGCTTGGTTCCGTCTCGACGCTTCCCTTAGGCTACACCTCCGGGGGCGTCTTTAACATAGAACAGGCACGGCGCAACCTCAAGCGCTGTTGCCAAGCGATTAGCAAGCCCGTCATCCTTGCGTTGGAACCGGAGCCCGACTGCCTTTTGAGCCGAACGGAGGATGTCATTCGTTTCTTCTCCACCTGGTCACCCCCAAAACCGTTGGGCGTTTGCTTTGACCTCTGCCACCAATTCGTTGAGTTCGAGGATATTCTCGATTCTCTTGATTCTTTGGCCAAGGCGGGGATTCCCGTGGGCAAAGTCCATCTTTCCGCTGCCCCGGCTTTTACCCATGATGCCCCTGAACGATTGCATTTTGCGCGCGATTCGGTTTACCTTCACCAGGCCCGGCTCAAACGCACCGATGGGGTGATTTTACCTATTCCCGACGCCACCGAAGAAAGTTTGACGCACCTTCCATCTGGGGAACTGCGCATCCACTATCATATCCCCTTGAGCCTCAAACCCATTCCCCAGACCATCGCGAATCGCTTGCTGGAATTGCAGCTTCCGATGGAAATCGAGACCTACACTTTCAATGTGCTCCCTAACGCCTGCCGCGCCCAGACATTAGAGAAGCAGATTGTCTCCGAATACCGTTCCGTGGCCCAAAGTTTCCATCTGACATGAACGCACAAGTCCTCATTCTGACCGCCTCCCCCAACCCCTGCGGCAACTCGCGAACTATGGCCAAAGAGTTTGCAGATAAGGCCCAGGAGTATGGCGCCACCGTCGTCTGGCGACACCTTTCAGAACTGCCCGGAGAAGGGTGCCGTTCCTGCGAAGCGTGTCGAACCGTCAGCGAGCGTTGCGTCGTTGAAGATGCCCTCGGGGAGACGATGGAGCAGATGCGGAAGGCGGATGTCATTGTGATTGCCGCGCCGGTATGGTTCCTGGAACTTCCGGCCTCTCTGCGCCGCTTGGTGGAGCGTTGGCATTCGCTGATTGCGCCCGACCGTTCGCCCAGACTGCCCCCCGGCAAACGGGGTGTGCTGTTGCTTTCGCAAGGCGCGCCTGCCGACCGTTATGCCGACCTGCCGCAACGCTACGCGAAGATCTTTTCCATCCTTGGCATTCGCGAGGTGGGTATCGTCCGGCACTGCGATGCGCACCAATGGCCGGTGGACGAGCGAATCGAGATTCTCGACGATGTGCGCGATGCCGCTCAGGCTGCGCTTTGCCCGGATACTCCTCAAGCCTAGCCATTGACTCTACCCTATTCCAATCCGAAAGGTTCCACCCATGAAGCGTATTCTCCTGCTCTGCTCCCTGCTGATGCTCGGTTCGATTCCGTGCCGTTCGGCGGAAACCAAGGCACCGTCCACAGTCTCCCTATTCGAGCAACATCTCGGGGACGAACTCGTCAACCGGGCAGGCGAAAAGATGGTCACCAAAGTCGCCCTTGACGGGAAGATTGTCGGCATCTATTTCTCGGCGCACTGGTGCCCTCCCTGCCGAGCCTTTACTCCGAAGCTGGTGACCGCCTACAAGCAAATCCAGAAGCGCCATGCCAACCAATTCGAGCTCGTGTTCGTCTCTCTCGACCGTTCCGAGGGGGCGATGTTCGACTATATGAAAGAGACGCAGATGCCCTGGTTGGCGGTTCCATTCCCCACACTCAAGCAACTGAACCCTGCCAGCGCCTATCGAGTACAAGGCATTCCCACGCTCCTCATCCTCGACAAAAAGGGCAACCTCATCACACGCAACGGTCGAGGCGATATACAGGTAAAGGGTGCCAAGGCCTTTGACGCCTGGCGCGACAATTCCAACTAACCAATGCCCTCCAATTAAACCCATATTGAACTGGACAAGGTACGCACCGTTTGCTATCTTTCCAAGCAAGGATTCCCCCTAAGAGGTAGGCACCATGCACGTCATAGTCTGCATAAAACAGGTTCCGGACACGACCAATGTCCGCATCAACCCTAAAACCAACACCCTGATGCGCGAAGGCGTCGAGTCAATCGTCAACCCCTTCGACGAATACGCCCTCGAACTCGGACTGACGCTCAAAGACCGCCTCGGCGCAAAAGTCTCCGTCGTCTCGATGGGGCCGCCCCAGGCCCAAGTCATCCTCCGCGAAGCCCTAGCCAAAGGAGCCGATGCCGCCTATTTGGTGACCGACCGCGCCTTCGCCGGCTCCGACACCCTCGCGACCTCCTACACCCTGGCCAAGGCAATAGCCAAGATTGCCCCCCGCCCCGACCTTGTTCTCTTCGGGAAACAGGCCATCGACGGCGACACCGCGCAAGTCGGCCCCGGCGTCTCGGAATACCTCGGCTACCCGCTGGTCACCTATGTTCAAACCCTCGAACAGGGCACAACCGAAAACACCCTCATCGCCCAAACCCAAATGGACGACGGAACCTGCACCGTCGAAGTCCCGATGCCCGCCGTGATGACCGTCGTCAAAGAAGGCGTCGAACCCCGATTCGCCTCCCTCGCCGGTTCCATCCAGGCCCGCCGTGCCACCATTCCATTCGAGACCGCTGCCACCATCCAAGCCGAGAAACCCTTCATCGGCCTCGATGGTTCCCCAACCAAAGTCGTGCGAATCTTCGCCCCCCCCGTCAAAGCCGGAGGACGCAAAATCGACGCAACCGCCAACCTCGACAGTGCCCTCGAAGCCATCCTCCAGACGCTCAGCGAGAAAGGAATCGCCTAGCATGGACGCCCCCATCACCATTGACCTCTCCAAATGCCGCGGCTGCACCAAATGCGTCTCCGGATGTCCCTTCGGCGCCCTCTCGATGACAGACGCCCCCGAAAAGCGCGACCGCAAAGCACAACTCACCGGAGACTGCCGCGCCTGCGGCGCCTGCATTAAAAACTGCCCCTTCGGCGCCATCACCGAAACCCAGAAAAAAGGAACCCGCGGAACCCCCGACAAAGAAGCCTACCACGACATCTGGGTCTTCGCCGAACAACGCGGCGGTGCCGTCCAGGAAGTCGCCTTCGAGCTACTCGCCCAGGGCCGCAAATTGGCCCTTGATCGCGGATGCGCCCTCGGAGCCGTCTTGATTGGACACCAAGTTGCCCCCCTCGCCCGAGAACTCATTGCCGCCGGAGCCGACAAAGTCTATGTCGTCAACCAGCCCCAACTGGCAGACTACGACGCCGATGCCTATACCGACGCCCTAGCCGAACTCATCCGCCGCCATAAACCAGAGATTGTCCTGGCCGGCGCCACACCCATCGCCCGCTCCTTCTTCGCCAAAGTCGCCGTCCGCTCCAGAACCGGTCTTACCGCCGACTGTACAGCACTCGAAATCGACCCAGAAAGCAAACTCCTGTGGCAGACCAGACCAGCCTTCGGCGGCAATATTATGGCAACCATCATGTGCCCGGATCACAGGCCACAGATGGCAACCGTGCGCCCGAAAGTCTTCCGCCAAAACCCGCCGGACACCTCGCGAAAAGGCGAAGTTTTGGAGGAAATCCTAAGTCAGATTACCGCCCGGACAAAGCTCCTCAAGACCCAACGCTCTGCCGAAGGACCGGACATCTCTGCCGCAGAAATCATCGTCTCCGGCGGGCGAGGACTCGGCAAAGCGGAGAACTTCTCTCTCGTCCGCGAACTGGCAGATTTGCTCGGCGGAGTCGTCGGTTCCTCCAGGGCCTGCGTTGACGCCGGCTGGATTGAAGCATCCCATCAAGTCGGACAAACCGGAAAGACCGTTTGCCCCAAACTCTACCTGGCGCTCGGCATCTCGGGTGCCATCCAGCACACCGCGGGCATGGCCAATTCAGACTGCATCATAGCGGTAAACAAGGACCCCGGCGCACCTATTTTCCAGGTCGCGGACTTGGGTATCGTCGGCGACCTGCAAATCATAGTTCCTAGACTGATTGCCGCGTTGAAGGCCAAAGCCAAGGAGGGCAAATAAGATGGCAAAACCTATTGAAACCGACGTGTTGTGCATTGGCGCCGGCGTGGCCGGGCTCTCGACAGCTCTTGCCCTGGTTCGGCGTTTGAAAGCGGGGGGGAGCAAGGAACTTCCGCGCGTATTGGTACTCGAGAAAAGCCGCGCCGTAGGCAATCATGTGCTCTCCGGAGCGGTGATGGATCCGGAGGGGCTCCGCCTTTTGTTGACGGAGGATGAGTTCGCCAAACTGCCGGTCGAAAGTACGGTCTCCAAGGAGTCCTTCGCGCTACTCTCCAGCGCCAAAAAAGGGATAAAACTCCCGCTTATGGCCAAGTTCCCGGTGATGAAGGCCGAGGGTTTCCCCTTGGTCTCTTTGACCAAAGTCACGCGCTACTTGGCAGCGCTTTGCGAGCAGGAGGGAATTGAAATCCATGCGGGTTTTGCCGCCGCAGAACTGATTGAGGAGATGGGGCGTATTGTAGGGGCAAGAACCGGCGAGAAGGGGCTCGACAAGTCGGGATGTCCGAAGGCGAATCATTTGCCGCCCGAGGAGATTCGGGCGCGTGTGACGGTGCTGGCGGAAGGCGGATGTGGCATCCTCACGGAGCGGCTGATTCGGGGGCGGAATCTGCGCTCTACCCGCCCGCAAACCTATGCTTTAGCGTTCAAGGAACTCTTCGAGGTACCGTCCAACAACCGTGCCGGGGAGATAGCCCATACCTTCGGCTGGCCGATGCCTGACCTGCACACCTACGGCGGCGGTTTTGTCTATCACATGAATGCGACGACTGTGGCGGTGGGGCTTGCGGTCGGCCTTGACTACACGAAGCCTGACTTCGATCCTCACGCGGCCTTCCGCAGGTTCAAGGCGCACCCGTTTGTCCGCTCTCATATCGAGGGGGGGAAGGCTGTTGCCTATGGGGCGAAGGTGATTCCCGAGGGCGGGCTGCTGTCGCTTCCGGCGCTCTCGCTCAACGGTGCATTGATTGTCGGCGATGCGGCTGGACTGGTCGATTCGTTGCGTATCAAGGGCATTCATTTGGCGGTTGAATCGGGGATTGCTGCGGGTGAGACGCTTGCCGACTGCTGGCTGAACGGGCAGGACTTTGACGAGCCGGCACTGCTGGCCTACCAGGGCAAGCTCCGGCTGATGCCTGGCTGGAGACAGCTTGAGCGTGTGCAGAGCGTCCGGGCCCCATTCAGCCGCAACCTGCTGTTGGGAATGGTGGCTGCCGGGTGTGCGGTCTTTAAGTTGCCCTTCTTCCGCTTCAAGGTTGAAGACGATGCGGAGGCCACCCGTCCCCTTGCCAAGGATTCAGTTGGGAAGCCCCCCTCTCTGCGCACTTCCGAGTACTCCAAAGACCGTCTTGGCGATGTCTTCCTCTCGGGCACCGTCCACGATGAAGATCAGCCTTGCCACTTGAAAATCAAAGACGAGGCCAAGTGTGCCGAGTGCCTTACCCGCTTTGGCGCGCCGTGCCTCAAGTTCTGCCCGGCCGAGGTCTACCGGCTGGAGGAGGGCAAGATCAAGGTGGACTTCTCGAACTGCCTGCACTGCAAGACCTGCCAGATCAAGGATCCACTCCACAATATCGAGTGGTGCTTCCCGACGGGCGGAGAAGGTCCCCGCTACACTCGAATGTAGCAGTTGCTCCCATACCTGCCTAACTTGAGGGGGCAGACCTTGCTACCATCGCCCCCTCTTGCTAGGCACCTATTCCACACCGAGCTAGACACCACCCTCTGCCTGAAGTGACTTTGGGCACGACGTCTTGGATGTTGCCTATTTGTCAACTTCCGAGGCCGCTCTGCTCCATCGAGGTTGTAGCGGATGAGAGTTCGCGGGAGTTCTCCTGACCCTAAGTGCGCCCTACCAAAAAATCCCCTATAGACGGGGCGGCAAGACTCGCAAAAATGAAAATCGCATCCTAGCCGGCAGACAGCCTCGCTTCTCGCTTGCAATCTTCCACTGTATAAGGTATACTAAACAACCGTTTCCATTTAGGTCTACCGAATGCACTTTACGATAGTCGAGGGCGGGGTCACCGCGCCCAAAGGATTCCAGGCCGCCGGTGTTGAGGCTGGGGTCAAATACGCCGGACGCAAAGATGTGGCGCTAATCTGTTCCGACACCGAGGCGGTAGTCGCCGGGGTCTTCACGACCAACCGCGTCGCCGCCGCACCGGTGCTAATCGACCGCGCCATTGTCGCCAAGGGACGCGCCCGCGCCATCTTGGCCAACAGTGGTTGCGCCAATGCCTGCACCGGACCGCAAGGGCTTGAGGCGGCTCGACACACCGCGCAAGCCGCAGCCGACGCACTCGAAGTTCCAACCGATCAGATTCTCGTCTGCTCGACCGGCGTCATTGGTGCCCCGCTTCCGGAGAAAGTCATTGCAGCGGGAGCCAGGCTTTGCGCGCAACGCCTCTCCCCAACTGGTGGGCACGATGCGGCCGCGGCCATTATTACAACCGACACCCACACGAAAGAATATGCCGTCTCCTGCGAGATTGACGGAAAGACCATCACCATCGGCGGCATCTGCAAAGGTGCTGGCATGATTGAGCCGAATATGGCCACAATGCTCGCATTCCTGACTACCGATGCCGCAGTCGCCCCGGATGCCCTCCAAACCGCCGTCAAAGAGACAGCCGACGCCAGTTTCAACAAGGTCATCGTCGACGGCGATCAAAGCACCAACGACACCTTCCTTGTGCTGGCAAACGGACATGCCGGTAATGCGACTCTGACCCCGGCCCATCCCCAGTGGGAAACCTTCCGCACAGCCTTGCGCGAAGTCGCCGTCCACCTGGCAAAAGAGATTGTCCTCGACGGCGAAGGCGCCACCAAGTTCGTCACCATCCGAGTCCGCCGTGCCGCCACGACCGAGGATGCCCGCCTCATCGCGCGAGCCATCGCCAAATCCCCCTTGGCCAAGACCTCCTGGTTCGGCCTCGACCCGAACTGGGGCCGCGTCATCGCCGCCGCGGGCTACTCCGGCGCCACCGTCGATGACCGCAAAGTGCGTATCTCCTACGGCGAGATTCCCGCTTACGATTGCGGCATCGTCGCCTCCCAGGCGACATTGGACAAGATTCAGGCGCTGATGAAAAATTCCCGTGCCTTCGACATAACCGTCGACCTCGGACTCGGCGACGGCGAAGAGACCCTCTTCACCTGCGACTTCTCCTTCGACTACGTCAAAATCAACGCCGAATACACCACCTGAGCGCCCCATGCACACCATTCACACCACCGAAAGCCTCGATAAACTCATCGCCAAAGCCGATGTGCTCGTCGAAGCGATGCCCTACATTCAGGACTTCCGCGGCGCAACCGTCCTCGTCAAGGTCGGAGGTAGCGTCATGGAGTCCAACGAAAACCTCCGCCGACTCCTCTCCGACATTGCCCTGATGCGCACCGTCGGCATGAAAGTTATCCTCGTCCATGGAGGCGGGAAAGCCATCTCAAGGGGAATGGAAGCCGCCGGCGTTGAGCCAAAATTCGTCCAGGGGCTACGCGTCACCACCGACAAAGCCATCGCAGTCGTCGAAGACGTCATCAAGAACCGCGTCAACGCCCATGTGCTTGAAATTCTAACCGCACTCAACGTCGCCGCACGCCCCATTCACGGCGACTGGATCATCCGCGTCGAACGCAAGACCGGAACCAATGAAAACGGAGCTCCCATAGACTGGGGCTATGTCGGAACCCCAGTCAGCGTGAACGCCTCGCTCGTGCGCGAAATGTCAGATGCCGGCGTCATTCCCGTAGTCACCCCCCTCGGACTCGGGCCAGACGGCAAACTCTATAACGTCAATGCCGATACCGCCGCAGTCGCCATCGCCAAGGCCCTGCGCGTACGCAAACTCGCCTTCATATCCGACGTCCCGGGACTGCTTATGGATGTCAACGACCCCGCGTCGCTGATCAAGACCCTGCGCGTCGGCAACATCCCCAAACTCCGCGAAACAGGCGTAATCGGCGGAGGTATGCTCCCAAAACTGGCCTCCTGCGCCGAGGCCATTGCGGCGGGCGTCGAGAAAGTGCACATGGTGGACGGCCGAATGCCCCACTCCCTGCTTCTCGAAATCTTCACAAAACAAGGCGTAGGAACGGAGATCAAAGCCGATGAATAAAAAGTCCCAAGCCATCGCAACCCGATTCAGCGAACAGCTCATGCACACCTACGCCCCGAGCGTCGCCATTGCCGAAGGGCACGGATGCAAAGTCACCGACGCCGACGGGCGCAAATCACTCGACTTCACCGCTGGCATTGCCGTCCACGCGCTCGGTCACTGCCACCCGGCTGTTGTTTCCGCCATCCAGAAGCAGGCCGCCAAACTCATCCATTCCTCAAACCTCTTTTATAGCACCCCCTGTATTGAACTCGCCGAGAAGCTCAATGCACTTGGGCTTCAGGGTAAGACCTTCTTCTGCAACTCCGGCGCGGAAGCCAACGAAGCGATGGTCAAGTTGGCTCGCTTCTGGGGGCAAGACAAGGGCAAATACGAAGTCATCACAATGGAGAAATCCTTCCATGGCCGCACGCTTGCCATGTGCGCAGCCACCGGTCAATCCAAAGTCCAGAAAGGCTTCGATCCCCTGCCCGTCGGCTTCGCCTACGCGAAGTTCAATGACTTAGCCTCGGTTGAGGCGCAGATTACGGATAAGACTGTCGCTATTCTTATCGAATGCGTTCAGGGTGAAGGTGGTGTCGTGCCGGCTACGCGCGAGTTTGTCGAGGGGGTTCGCCGCCTCTGCGATGAGCGCGGTTTGCTGATGCTCTGCGATGAAGTCCAATGTGGTATGGGGCGTACTGGCGAGTGGTTTGGTTGGCAGAACTACGGGGTAAAACCCGATGCATTCTCTCTTGCCAAAGCCCTCGGAGGAGGTCTCCCTATGGGGGCGCTGTGCGCCAATGCGGAACTATCCGCCCTTTGGCAGCCAGGCAACCACGCATCCACATTCGGCGGGAACCCTGTCGCGGCGGCGGCAGCACTTGCCGTTATCGAGACTATTGAGCGCGAGAAGATTCTCGAACAGGTCAAAACCTCAAGCGAAGCCCTCAAGACGGCACTTGAGGCATTTGTCGACAAATACGACGATTGCCTGGCGGTGCGCGGGCTCGGGCTGCTGGTTGGTCTTGAGGTCAAAGGAGCGGCAAAAGAGGTGGTCGATGCCGTTCGTCCGATGGGACTACTCTGCTGTGCCGCCGGCGAGCATGTTGTTCGTTTCCTCCCTCCGCTGAATGTTACCAGCGACGAACTGGAAGAGGCAATGGATATGCTCAGCGATTCTCTCGACGAACTCTACGCGTAAGTTTTCCAAACACTCACCAGAAAGCGATTCACTATGGCACTGACACTTGAAAAGCTCAAAGGCAAAACCGTTGCGGCCTGCGTCTCGGGCGGGCTCGACTCGCGCACCATCTGCAAAGTGATGACCGAAGCCGGCATCAAGGTGGTGGGATTCTCCGCCGACCTCGGCCAGCCAGACGAGACAGACATCAATGACATCAAGAAGCGCATGGCGCCTACTGGCGTGCTTGAGACCGTCATTGTCGACCTGAAAGCCGAAATGGCCGACGCCTGCTTTGAAACAATCAAGGCCCAGGCGATGTACGACGGTGGTTATTGGAATTCCACCGGCATTGGACGTGCCGTGACAATGAAGGGTCTGATTCCCGAAATGAAGAAGCGCAAATGCGTTGCTGTCGTGCACGGGGCTACCGGTCGCGGCAACGACCAGATGCGTATCGAGCGCTACACAAATGTGATTGACCCGAAGATGGGGGTTTTTGCCCCATGGCGCGACGAAGAACTGCTCAAGCGCTTCCCCGGTCGTACGGAGATGGCCGACTATCTGGCTTCCTTCGGTATGCCGGCCCCGACTGGCGGCAAGAAGAAGTATTCGACGGACTCGAACCTCGCGGGGCTTTCGCACGAGGCGGAAGAACTGGAGAGTATGGAGACTTCGATGCTGATTGTCAAGCCCACAATGGGGGTTTGGCCGCAAAAAGCACCGAACAAGGTCGAAGAGGTCACGCTTCGCTTCAAGCAAGGGCGTTGCGTACAAATCAATGGCAAGGATGTTTCTCCTCTTGAGGCTATGCTCCAAGCCAACGCCATCGGCGGGCGCAACGGCATCGGCATGAAGCACGCGCTTGAGAACCGGATTATCGGCACGAAGTCCCGCGGGGTCTATGAAGCCCCCGGCATGGAGTTGCTCTCGGCCGGTCTGCGCTATGTGACGCAAGCGACGATGGATCGCCGTTCGACACTTCTCTACGGGCAACTCTCCAAACTGATTTCCGACCAAATCTATGATGGACGCTGGTTTGACCCGTGCACCCGTGCTGCGTTTGCGGCCATTGATGTTTGGGCGAAATACTGGAACGGCACGGTGAAACTCGGGCTTTACAAGGGCAACATTTTCTTCGACTCCCTTACCGGCTGCAAGGCTTCCATCTACAACGAGGCCGACTCGTCCATGGAGGCATCCAACGGACTGAACCAAGTCAGTTCGCAGGGTTTTGCCGAGATTCAGAGCGTTGAAGCCAAGATGCTGGCCATTGCTGGGCAAATCAAACTCTGATTGCCTTCTGAGGTCTAAAGATGAGGGCATCGCGAGGTTTCGCGATGCCCTTTCTTTACCTCCAATAGATGCCCCTCTCTGCATCAACGCGATGGTAAAGTGTGCTACTCAGCGATGTGTCTGTAATTACCCAGAACTCTCCTAAGCAGTCCAGCAACAAATGGGCAGTGTCCCTCTCCACGACAGGCTTCGACTTGACTTGTGAGTCCGTAGAAAAAGGGGGCTCGCCGCAGAAAAACCATCTCGACCGAAGCCGACTATTTAAGGTCATCTCCCCCCTTCCTGAGCACATAGAGAAGGTCGCATTCAACTCTATTCCTCTACACTTGGGGTTCCAGGAGCGCAGTCAGGTGACACGGTCATACCCGCTCCAGGAAGAGGCAAAGGTGTGCGTCAAGATGGCGTCGAATCGCCTCTATAAGGGAAAAATGGGGCCCGATTTCCTGTGGAACCACAAGTCAGCCACCGATTTCCCCGGAAGGAGGCCTAGAGCCCTGATTCCTGGCTGAACTCACAACCACAGATGGCAACTTTCTGGACTCAACAAGGGCAAAATGTCGCCAAAAATCAAACGGGCGCCGCCTCTTACTGCCTCGGTTATAGAGGGCAGACCATATGCACTCGCACGGGGACAACCGATAGTGTCTATTCCCCGAGAAGGCTCGCAATTTTTACCGAATACTGGGGGCTGGGGCAGACTGTGACTGGTGAAATATCTGTGCGGCGATACTAGTTGGGCGGCCTGCTCTTCGTTGCTCTCTTGTGGTCTCAATCCACCATTCCCACTCGATGCTCTGTTGCCCAATTTCGCGGGGGAGTCAAAGTTATCGAGTGCGGGCTCACTATCCTTTGTTTGCTCCGGGCGAGTTGAGAGAAATCCCATCCTGATTAGCCTATCTTGACGCTAGGCGGGCTCATTGCAAAGGGGGGATTAAATCCCTCTCGCTGACGGCAATGGTAGAGCAGAAAATGGGACCCCGACAAGCACTCATCTCCTTTGAGAAGGAGCACTAAATCCAACCCAACCAAGAAGAGAGCGGCGCTGCAGCCTTGTCCTATTTGACCGTCAAATCAACCATCCTATTAGGGCATATGCCCCTATGTCGAGGCATTTTCCCTTTTCCCAACAGCCATCCGGAGATATTCCCAACAAAGCCCCCGGATAGGCAATCCCAAACTGGGAAACAGTGGCTAGGGGAGGAGGTTTGTATAGGCGTTGGTGGCCGGCAAAAGTTCGATATTGCGGTGGACGAGGGTTTTCACGCGGTCGCGGCCAGTCAACACGGGAATGGGCGTCTTCAACTGATTGTTCAAGGTAATTCCATCAAGCGTGAGATGGCGTACGGTAGCGGCAGGATCAATGCCGATGGTTGTTGTAGGAAGGGTCGATTCGACGCGCGAGAGGTTGCGGATGGTGACGGTACCACAGTCAACGGGGCCTTGGAATTGAATCACGGGATAGCCGGCACGGGAGTGGACGCCAATATCGGCAGGAGAAAGTGCCTTTGCTGTGAAGATGTTTACGAGGTGGATGTCCTCGAAAATGCCACGCGGGCGCCCGGGAAAGTAGTGGGTAAAGCCAACGGTATAGACATAGAAATGGCCGTGGACATTGCTAATCGTCACGCGGCGGACTGGAGCACCGGTTGAAAGCATCCGGACGGCGCTATGGCAGTATTCGGCGTAAATACCGTCAATGTCGATGTCGGAAATCTCGCCTTGATAGGGGGACTCGGAAGCATCGTTGGCGTTGAGCGCCACCATATCGTCGAAACAGGTGCCCCTCAAGTTTGCGACTCGTCCGTGGTGGCACCCGCCGTCAAGGTGTACGCCATCCATATTGAGGCGAATGGGATTCCAAGTCTGGAAGTCGAAGGTAATCCCCTCGACCAGGAAATGGTCGACCCGGCAGAGTTGGATGGAGTAGGTGACCGGATTCCTAATCGTCAAATCACGAATCGTCAAGCCGCTCACCCGGTCGAACCGGAAGCAGATGCCCATAAAGAAATCGCGCTGATAGCCGTCCGGAATGACCAGCCCTTTCGTCTGCATAGGATTGGGCGCCTGCTTGGTGTTTGCCATATCCCATATTCCGCCGACGATTGCGACCTGCCGATCGCCCTCGCGCCAATTCCGATTTTCCAACATTGCGCAGTTGCTGCCCGGCGCGAGGCGAACCAAGGTGAAACGGTCCAGGCGGAGTTCCTGCCCCGAGCCAACCCGCAACGGCTTTGAGATAAGGTAGTGCTTCGCGGGCGGCGGCAGGTAGACCAGAGACGCGCCCGAGTCCAACCGCGCCTGAATGGCCGCCGTATCGTCTACGACTCCGTCCCCCACCAACTTCGGCAACTCGCCCCCTTTCGCGCACACGCCCAGCAACAGGCTCGCCACGATTCCCAATGCAACTTGACAACGGCTCAGCATCTCAACTCTCCCTGGAAAACAATCGAATGAGTTGGTAGTCTACCACACCACCCTTGCCCGGTCAAGAAGAAAACCAGTTGCGCCAACTCCTGCCCGGCATCCCTCCCCACACCAGTCAACCGTTGCCTACCACACCTACCCACCTGCGCCCCCAACTGCTGGCAACCATCTGCCCCCACTCTTGCGTACCAATTTTCCCCCCACCATCTCGACCCTTCTGCCCGGTGGCAAGAAGAATGCGCCGCACCGGAAACCGGCACGGCGCATCTTGGGATAGGCGCGTATCCCCTTGGCCAGAACGCAACGGCGTCCCTTGGCCAAAGCGGCGAAACGCGTGCTATTTTGCCTTTTTCGACGACTTGGCGGCGGCCTTCTTCACCGGCTTGCGATAGCCGCACTTCGGGCAAACACCGTCAACCAGCGAGATGCCGCAAAGCGGGCAGCGATCCCGCGTCTTGGCAGGCTTGTACTCGCAAGTAGCCGCATTGACCCCGCTGGTGAATGTCATCTTCGCGATGTTGAGCTTGTCCTTGAGCAGGGCGTAGACCATCTTGAGCATCCCCTCGACAGTCATCGTCTCCTTGGTGACCACCAGGCGGCACTCCGGATAGGCCGTGCAGAGTTCATTCTTGAACGCCGGCCCCTTCATCGTGTTCGTCGGCGAACCATCCTTGATGCCCTCCTCGGCGTAAACCCCGAGAATTGCCGGCAGCAACGGATCGTCCTGACGCAGAACCAGCGCATGGTCGAAGTTCTTCAGGACAGACCAAGCCGTCTTCTGGATTTCATTGCAGGGGAAAACCATATTGACGCCCGGATTGACAGTGTCCTCCACCTCAATCGTCAGAACGCCCGTATGCCCGTGCAGATAGCGCGCCTCGCCACGGAAACCGTAGAACCGATGCGCGTACTGAATGTCGAACCGCGTGATTGAACGCATACTCTACCTCTTTCCTTTTGGGCGGGGCGACCGCGGCACCATGCCGGGCTCCTCGCCGAAATCATCTTGCCCCCCATCACCCGTCCGAGATTTGCCCGCGCAAGCCGCGCACAGCCCCGTCACCCGCAGTTCGACATGCCGACGGGACGCCGGCATTCCCTTGGGCAACGCAAACCCCTCCGGCAAAGGATAATCGACCACCAGGCCGCACCCCTCGCAGATGAAATGAGCGTGCGGCTCCGTGTGCGTATCGTACCGGGCCGCCGACAGCGAATCCATCCGTCGCAGCACCCCCAACTCGGAAAACTCGTTCAAGATACGGTAGACCGACTCCCTTGTCACCGAAGGCGCGCGCCGCTTGGCACGCTCCCAAACCTCGTCGACAGAAGGATGCGACCGCAGCCGCCGGAGTACCTCGAAAACCGCAATCCGCTGAACCGTGCACTTCAACCCCCGTGCATGGCAAAAGCCGCGGAATGCCTCCGCATCCATCTCGAAAATACGATTCAACACCATTCCAATTATCCGTAGAACGCAAATAAAGGTAGCATTTATTTCGAAAGGTGTCAACCTTATTCTTCCCTCCCCCCGAAATGGCTTGCGCAATCGGGGCGGACTTGTTAGAATTTATCCCATGACCGACCGCCCAGCAGAACGCCTCAACCGCCCCGATAAACCCCTCGACGCCGCCCTCCGACCCAAAGACTTCGCCGACTTCAAGGGGCAAAAGAAGGCTGTCGACCGCCTCCTGCTGGCCGTCGAAGCCGCCAAATTGAGGGGCGACCCTTTGGAGCATGTCCTACTTTCCGGGCCTCCGGGGCTCGGAAAGACAACCCTTGCCTTCATCCTTGGCGAAGCTATGGGTGTGCAGGTGCGAACCACCTCGGGACCAGTCGTCGACAAACCCGCCGACCTGGCTGGACTGCTGACCTCTCTTGAGCCGGGCGACATCCTCTTCATCGACGAGATCCACCGTCTCCAGCGGACAGTCGAAGAGTACCTCTATTCCGCCATGGAGGACTTCGCCCTCGATATTCTCATCGACCAAGGGCCCAATGCCAGAAGCGTCCGACTCGAGATTCCCCGATTCACCCTCGTAGGCGCCACCACACGCGCCGGGCTCATATCCGCCCCGCTCCGTTCAAGATTCGGCATCTCGGCACGGCTTGACTACTACCAGAGAGCCGACCTCGCCTCAATCGTCACGAGATCTGCCCAAACACTCGCTACGCCCATTCGCCCGGATGGAGCCGCCGAAATCGCAGCACGGGCCCGCGGCACACCACGCATTGCAAACAACCTCCTGCGCCGCGTCCGGGACTACGCCCAGGTCAGAGCCGACGGCACCGTCACCGCATCCGTTGCCAAAGACGCGCTCACCATGCTCGAAATAGACCCCCATGGACTCGATGCTCTCGATATCCGCATCCTGGAGACCATCGTTATCAAGTTCGATGGCGGCCCCGTCGGACTTTCCACCATAGCCGTCACCGTCGGAGAAGAGCCCGACACGATAGAAGAAGTCTGCGAACCCTTCCTGATTCAGGAAGGCTATAGCGCCCGCACCCCCAAAGGACGAGTTGCCACCCCTCTTGCCCGGGAACGCCTCGGAATCAAACCATGATCGTCGCAGCAGCCTGCCCCGCCATACGCCCCCTCGCCGTACGCGAGAACCTGAGAAATTGCCTCCAACTCGCCCGAGATGCACGCCGGAAGAAAGCCCGGATTGTCCTCTTTCCGCCCGAATGTCTCGCTGGTGTCACAGCGGGCGACCTAGCGAATAACCCAACTATCCGTCAGGCCATTGCCAAGGCAGAATCCGACTTCCACAAAGCCACGGAAGGCGACGGCATTCTCTACTTGTTCAACCTCCCGCGCAACGCTTCCATCGAATCGCCAAGTGGCCGCCTTGCGCTCATCTCCGGTGACGAGACAGAATCCTGTGAGGCGGCACTTCTGCTCAATCCATCTGCCAATCCCGAACGCGTCGACACGCGCGCCAAACGCCTCCTTCGCATCCGACAACGGAGCGGGGTGACGGTTTATGTTTCGCCCAGTTCCGGGGAGTCCACCTCGCGCCAGGTTTACTCGGGAGCCACGCTCATTGCCAAGGACGGCGTTATTCTGGCGGAGGGCCCCCGCTGGAGTTATGCCAATGTTCTGATTGCCGCCGATACGGATACGCCTGTAGCGCGACCTCCCTTTCATTTTCCCCTTGGCGTCATTACCGATCCGACCTCGCCCTTCATTCCCTTCGAGCCTGCCATTCGCGATGAACGCATGGCCGAAATCTTTGCAATCCAAACCACTGGTCTAGCCACGCGCCTCCGCAACAGTGGCATTGATTCGGCCGTGATTGGACTATCCGGCGGGCTCGATTCGACATTAGCCTTGCTGGTTGCCCATGCTGCCTTCTGCAAACTCGGCTTGCCATTGGCGAACCTCCACTGTGTCACGCTGCCAGGGTTCGGCACGACTGGTCGTACCCGGGGAAATGCCACGCAACTGGCCGAATTGCTGGAGCTCCACTGCCGGGTCATCTCCATAGCCGCCGCCTGCAATCGCCACTTCAAAGACATCGGCCACGACCCCGAGAAACGCGACCTTGTCTACGAGAATGCCCAGGCCAGGGAGCGGACCCAAATCCTCATGGACCTAGCCAACCAGGTCGGCGGCATCGTGGTGGGAACGGGGGACCTCTCCGAACTGGCGCTGGGGTGGTGCACATTCGGCGGCGATCAGATTAGCCACTATGCGGTCAATGCAGATCTTCCCAAGACGCTTGTCCGCCAGGTGGTCGCCTGGATTGCGGAGAACAATCCGGACCTTGAGCCGACGCTCACCGATATTCTCGGGACGCCGATTTCCCCCGAACTGTTGCCGGGGCAGGAGACCGAGTCTCTGGTCGGTCCCTACGAGTTGCACGACTACTTTCTCTACCATTTCGTCGGGAATCGACTTGCCCCCGCCGAGATTTTCGCCAAGGCGCGGAAGGACTTCCCCGACTACAAGGCCGCGGAAATCAAGCGCTATCTCAACCTCTTCACGCGCCGCTTCGTCACCCAACACTTCAAACGCTCGTGCACGCCGGACTACCCCATCATCGGGAGCGTCAACCTCGATTCCTCGACCTTCTCCCTGCCCGGCGATGCGGACTGGCGCCTGTTCCAAATCTGATTATCCCTCAAGCGGATTCTGTGTCAAGGATGGGCATCTGCTCCGTTTTAGATTGATTTCCACCTTATTTTGTCTATAATAAGCCCGTTTCGTACTGCAACACAAGGTCTAGGCCCCATGGCTCAAAACATCGTTGAGAAGATTCTCTCTGCCCACCTCGTCTCTGGTACTCCGACACCCGGCCAAGAGGTGGCTATCCGCATCGACCAAACATTGACGCAAGACGCGACGGGCACTATGGCCTATCTGCAGTTCGAGAGTATGGGGCTTGAGCGCGCCAAAGCCGAACTCTCGGTCAGTTATGTCGACCACAATACGGTCCAGATTGGGTTCGAGAACGCCGACGACCACGACTATCTTGCCTCCGTCGCGAAGCGCTACGGCATTATCTATTCGAAAACCGGGAACGGCATCTGCCATCAACTTCACCTGGAGCGATTTGGTGTTCCTGGCAAGACCCTGATCGGTAGCGATTCACACACGCCGACGGGCGGCGGAATCGGTATGATTGCCATTGGCGCAGGCGGCATCGACGTAGCCGTCGCGATGGGCGGCGGGGCGTTTCACATCAACTGGCCGCAAGTCGTCCGTATCAACCTTGAAGGCAAACTCAATCCCGGCGTCTCTGCCAAGGATGTCATTCTAAAGGTGCTCGAGCGCTACGGCACCAAGGGCAATGTCGGCAAGATCTTCGAGTACGGCGGTCCCGGCGTCGAGACCCTCGATGTTCCCTCCCGCGCCACGATTACCAATATGGGCGCCGAACTGGGCGTAACCTCCTCCGTCTTTCCATCCGACCAGACCACACGCGCATTCCTCAGGGCCCAAGGCCGCGAAGAGGCCTGGACAGAGATTCGTGCAGACGAAGGGGCCTTGTACGTTGAAACCTACACCATCGATCTCAATACACTAAAGCCCCTCGCTGCTTGCCCACATTCTCCCGGCAACATTGCTACGATTGAGTCACTCTCCGGGAAGAAGGTCAACCAGGTGCTCATCGGCTCTTGCACCAACTCCTCCTACCGCGATATCAAAACCGTCGCCCTGATGCTCAAAGGCAAGACCGTTGCCCCCGATGTCGAAGTCGGCATCGCCTGCGGCTCCCGTCAAGTCGTCAAAATGCTCAGCGACGAAGGACTCCTCGGGGACCTCATCGCCGCCGGATGCCGCCTGCTCGAAAACGCCTGCGGCTTCTGCATCGGCGCACACATGTCCCCCGGCACTAACGCCGTCAGCCTCCGTACCAGCAACCGGAACTTCGAGGCACGAAGCGGCACCAAGAGCGCCCAGGTCTACCTGGTCTCCCCTGAATCCGCCGCAGCAGCCGCCCTCACCGGTGTCTTCACCGACCCCCGCACAATGCCCGTGCCCCCCGTCGCTCAGCCAGAACGATTCGCCCTCGACGACTCGATGTTCCTCTACCGAGACACTGCCGGCAAAGGCGTTCCCGGAACCGAAATCGTCCGCGGCCCCAATATCGGACAAGTGCCCAAAGGCACGCCCCTCCCCGCCCGGATTGATGGCGTAGCCACCATCAAAGTCGGAGACAAGATTACAACCGACCACATTATGCCCGCCGGGGCCCGCCTCAAGTACCGCTCCAACATTCCCCAGTACGCCAAGTTCGTCTTCGAGAATACCGCCCCCGCATTCTATTCCAACGCCACCGCCAACCGCGACACCGGCAAAGCCAACATCATCGTCGCAGGTGAAAGCTACGGCCAAGGTTCCAGCCGCGAACACGCTGCCATGTGCCCCATGTACCTCGGCGTCAAGGTCGTTCTCGCCAAGAGCATCGAACGCATCCACTTCGCCAACCTGGTCAACTTCGGCATCCTCCCACTCGTATTCGCCAATCCCGACGACTACGAGACCATCACCCAGGGAGACCAACTCTCCATCGCCGAACTCGACAAAGCTCTCGCTCCAGATGGCAACGGCCTCGTCACCGTCACCGACCAGACAACCGGGCGCACCTTCACCGCACAGGCAAACCTCTCCGCACGCCAGCGCAACATCATTTCCAAAGGCGGCCTCCTGGCCTCCGTGGCCAACTAACGGAACCGAACCAATGAGCGATACCGTCCCAACCCCAGAAGAGAACCAGCCCAACGGCACCCCTCTCCCGGCAGAGCCGAAAGCCTCTCAACCGGCCGATTTGCTCAACTTCGACTTCGCCCCGGAATGGGCTAAAGGCGATAGCGGCGTTAAAGTCGTCCAGTCCGGTGGATACCGCAGCCGAGCCGCATTCCAAAGCGACGATACGAGCGACGACAACGGGCAATCTCGCTACAAGAGAGACCGCCGACAGGACGCCTTCAAACGCGACCGTCCGCGGCGCGACTTCCGCCAAGAGGATCGCCTGGACAGGTCGCCGCGAGACCGTTCCGAACCCCGTTTTGAACGGCGTGAGGGCTCATCCAACTTCCGGCGTCCCGGGAACAATCGGCCTCCGCTCAAGCCCCTGAATCTTGAGGTTCGACTCCTTCCCGAGCCGAAAGCACTCGGCAATATTATGCGCCGAATTCAAGCTTCCGGCCACGCCTATTCCCTGCGCGATTTGGTCCATCTGTTTATGGACAATCCAGCCTCCTGTCTCCTGCGCCTAAGCCCGAAAGATAACCAGTCCCGCCAGTCGGATTTGGAAGGGCGCCATCACGATGGGGCCGCGGAATCCAACGGAAGCGAACGAGACCAGCCGAAACCGACCAACGCGGTGGCGGAGGAAGCGACTATTGAGAAGACGAACCTCTTCCAGTGCAAGATTTGCGGGATGCCTGCCCTATCCGAAGAGGAGTTGGTTGCGCACATCCTGAAGGAACACTTTGATTCCTTCTACTCGCCTGAGACCATCCAGAACGAGCCACCCTCGGGCACCTTCACGAGTGTAGCAAAGTGCGACCTGAACGATGAGTGGGTAGGCCCGCCCAACCACCACAGTTTTAGAACCAGGATGCGTGAACTGCTCCAGCAGTACCCGAAACTGGACGAATTCACTCTCCGCAAACACATTCAGATTCTCCGCGACAGCGAGTCTATTGAGGCTTGGAGGGTGGCGGCGAGCACTAGGACGGTGTACCGTCGCAAGCAGGAGCAGAAGCCCCAAGAATCTCAAGCGGTCGAAGGCGCAGAAGCCTCGCAGATTGAGGCACCTGCCACCGAATCGCCTGCCTTGGAACGGGAAGCGGCGGAACTCGAATTCCGCCGCCTGGACTTGCCTAGTCTGATTCTCTATCCCAAGACCTTGACCTGCCCCGTGCAGGTCGCCAGCAGAACCCCTTCGTACCAACTCCGGAGCCTGGTCCAACGCACGCTTTCTGCTGAGCGGCAGGCACCTCGTTCGCTCTTCAATGCCTTGCGGGGCGCCTTCCGGCACCGCAAATTCCACCTGTTTCGGGCGAATGATCCGCAAGGTCAGTGGTTCACCATTGCCCGCGCGCCGGTGGCACTGGATGCCACCAATGCCGTGCAGGAGGTGAAGGATGCCCTGGCTTATGTAGCCACCCATCCTTGCTGCTCTCGCCACGAACTGATGCGAGCCTTGGTCCCCGTTCCAGACGAAGCCCGCATCAAACTGGTAGCTAATCAGGTGGCTTTTCTGCTGAGCAAGGGGCACATCCTCGAATACTACAATGGGCTGCTGGCGATTCCCTCTGAAACACCGCCTTTTAAGCTTACGGAACAGGAAAGGGCCGAGCGCCATGCGGCCAATCCGCACGCCAGAGTTCGGGCGACCCCTGTTGCCAACAAGATGGCCAAGACGCCTGAGCAGGCCTCGGCATCTGCAGAATCCACGGCTGAGGGTTCTACGACAAAAGCCGTTTCAGAGAAGCCGTCCAGCACATCCGATTCGACGAAATCTTCAGTCCCCAAACCTGTTTGCGAGCCGCCTGAAACCAGGGAACCTGTCGCGCCTTCGCAAACAAACGAGCCCCTGGTTGTCCCAGCACCAACGGAGGGTTCGAATACCAACGAAGCCCCCACGACTGCGCCTAGCACCGACGCTACGGAAACAAGGGAAGCCACTGGAGGCACGCCTGAAGCGGGCTCCCCTGAGGCGAACGACGCCTCCTCAGATGTTGCCGAGACGGTCGCCGATTCTGAAGTCCCTCCCGCCACGGAAACTCCATGACCATACAGGAGATTGCCGAGCGAGTCGGCGGAACGGTTGTAGGTGCGACCGACATTGAAATCCACGCTGTCGCCAGTCTATTGGAAGCGCATCCTGGGGACTTGAGTTTCCTTGCCAATTCGAAATATGCCCACCAAGCGGCGGAGACGAAGGCTAGTTGCGTGCTCCTGGCAAATGACTGGGAGGGCGTCTGCGCGGCACCTTCCCAGATTCGCGTCGAGAACCCGGACAAGGCCTTCGCGCAAGTGGCTCCGCTCTTCGCGCCGCCGCCCATTATCCGCACGCCTGGGATTCACCCTACCGCAGTCATTGGCGAGCGTGTCTCTCTGGGGGCGAATGTTTACATCGGCCCATATGCGGTCATTGAAGACGACTGTGTGATTGGCGACGAGGCGGTAATCGAGGCGCAAACCTGTCTCTGCCGCGGAGTGAAACTCGGGAAGGGCGTGCATCTCTATCCGCAGGTGGTGGTTCGCGAATACTGCGAGATTGGCGACCGCACGATTCTGCATGCGGGGGTCAAGATTGGCACGGACGGCTTCGGGTACACGGTGGAGTTCGCCAACGGCGTTCCTGTCGTGAACAAGATTCCGCAACTGGGCATCGTCCAGATTGGTTGCGATGTCGAGATTGGTTCCAACACCTGCATCGACAGGGCGCGCTTCGGGCGGACGAAAATCGGCAACTGCGTGAAGATCGACAACCTCGTTCAAATCGGCCACAATGTGCAGGTTGGCGACCTCTCCGGCATCATTTCCCAGGCCGGCATCGCCGGTTCGACGCGTATCGGCAGCGGGGTTATGATTTGGTCTCAGGCTGGCGTCTCCGGACACCTGCACATTGCCGATCGCGCCCAAGTCGGGCCCCAATGCGGCGTCACCAAGGATGTTCCAGCGGGCGAATATGTCATCGGCTCGCCGAATATGACCAAACGCGAGTTTGCGGAGAATGTTCTGATGCCCCCGAAACAGATTGCCAAACTCAAAAAGCAGGTGGCGCAACTGGCCGAGCGGATTCGCGAACTGGAAGAGAGGAAGTGATTCATGCGTAGCTCCAGCATCGAGCGCAACACACGAGAGACCCAGATTCATTGCAAGCTTGACCTCGATGGGGTAGGCACCTACCGCATTGAGACTGGCATACCTTTCCTCAACCACATGCTCGAACTCTTCTCCCGGCACTCGCTTATCGACCTTGAGCTTCAGGCGACGGGCGATTTGGCGGTAGACTACCACCACACGGTCGAGGATGTCGGGCTCGTGCTGGGCAGTTGCATCGATCAGGCCCTCGGCGATCGAAAGGGCATCCGCCGCTATGGCTTCTTCCGACTGCCAATGGACGAATCCCTCGCCGAGGCCGTAATCGACCTGGGCGGAAGGCCTTTTCTCGTTTGGCAAATCGCCAACCGGAAAACGCATATTCGCGACTTCGATGTCAAACTCCTCGAGGAATTCTTCCGAGCTCTCTCCGTCCAGGCCAAGATGAATATCCATATCCGCCACCTCTACGGCGACGAAGTCCACCACGCCTACGAAGGCGTCTTCAAAGCCTTTGCACGGGCCCTTCGCATGGCCACCGAGCCCGACCCGAGAGACAACCGGATTCCATCCAGCAAGGGAATCATCTGATGGTTATCCTTCCCGCAATAGACCTGAAAGACGGCAAGTGCGTCCGACTCCGCCAGGGGCGGAAAGACGCTGTGACCGTCTACTCCGACGACCCCGTGGCGCAAGCGCGAAAATGGGTAGAGCAAGGCGCGAGGCAACTCCATGTCGTAGACCTCGACGGGGCCTTCAACGGGGCACCGGTCCATGCCAAAGTCATCGCCCAAATCGTCGCCGCCCTCTCCATTCCCGTCGAGGTTGGAGGTGGCTTGAGAGATGACCGACATGTCGAGGAAATCCTCTCGGCGGGTGCCGAACGGGCCATCATCGGAACCCGTGCGCTCGAACACCCGGAGGCGCTCGAACCCCTTGTGCGCCGCTTTGGCGGCGACCACATCGCAGTCGGCATCGACGCCCGAAACGGCTTTGTCCAGACCAAGGGATGGGTGCATACCTCCGAAACCCGCGCAACAGACCTTGCTCGGGAAGTCGCACGCCTCGGCGTGAAGACCATCATCTATACCGACACCGCCACCGATGGGATGCTCTCAGGGACCAATATCCCGGCAATGGACGAGATGTGTGCCGCAGTTCCCGGCGTGCGGATTATCGCCTCCGGAGGAGTCAGCACCCCGCGAACCGTCACCGCGCTCAAGAACCTCCGACGCCCGAATCTGTGGGGCGCCATCGTCGGGAAAGCCCTTTATGACGGTGTCGTCACTCTCAGCCAAATGCAGGCCGCCGCTTCACTCTAGCACCCCAGTTCATTTATGACAGACAAGCACATTTCCTTTACCCTCGGGCAGATTCAGGATATCATCAAACACCACCCGACACCCTTTCACATTTACGACGAGGCCGCCATCCTCGCCAATGCCCGGAAACTCACCTCCCTCTTCGCCTGGAACCCGGGATTCCGTGAATATTTCGCCGTCAAAGCCTGCCCCAATCCGGTCATTATGAAACTGCTGGCCAAGGAAGGTTTCGGGATGGATTGCTCCTCCCTTGCCGAACTCGTCCTGTCCGAGAAGGTCGGCGTGAGAGGCGAACGAATTATGTTCACCTCAAACGACACCCCGGACGAAGAGTTTATCAAAGCCAAGGCCCTCGGAGCCGTACTCAATCTTGACGATATTACCCACCTCGAGGCCGTCGAGTCGGTCACGGGCGGCTTGCCCGAACTGATCTGCTTCCGCTACAATCCCGGCCCCCTGAAAGAGGGTAATGCAATCATCGGCAAGCCCGAAGAAGCCAAGTATGGATTGACCAGGGAACAACTCTTCGAGGCCTACCGGAGGGCAAAAGCAAAGGGAGTCAAGCGCTTCGGTCTCCACACGATGGTAGCCTCGAATGAACTCAATCCGCAGTACTTTGTCGAGACCGCCCGCTTGCTTTTCGACCTGGTAATCGAACTTTCCCGCGAGGTCGGAATCACCTTCGATTTCGTCAATATGGGCGGCGGCATCGGCATCCCCTACAAGCCGGAACAGACGGCCGTTGACTTGCAGGTTGTGTCGGACGGCGTGCGCAAGGCCTACGAGGAGACAATCGTCAGACAAGGTCTGCCGCCTGTGGCTCTCTATATGGAATGCGGACGAATGATTACAGGGCCTTATGGCTATCTGGTCACCACCGTGCGCCGCACCAAAGACACCTATCGCCACTATTTGGGCATGGATGCCTGTATGGCCGATTTGATGCGCCCGGCTCTTTACGGAGCCTACCACCATATTACGAACCTCTCCAAACTGGGGCGTCCGAACGACCACATTTACGATGTGACCGGTTCCCTCTGCGAAAACAATGACAAATTCGCCATCGCGCGCAAGTTGCCCGAAAGCGGAATAGGCGATATTCTGGTCATTCATGACGCCGGAGCGCACGGGCGCGCTATGGGGTTCAACTACAACGGCAAGCTTCGTTGCGGGGAGTTGCTTTTGCGCCCCGACGGTACGGTTCTGCCTATTCGCCGGGCGGAAACGCTGGAAGATTACTTCGCAACGCTTGACTTCTCCCTGATCTGACCTATGGCATCTCCCCGCGCTGGCAATGGCTTGACGCTGCTGGGAAGCGGCAGCACGAAATACCCCACGGACTACGCGCCGCAGGTGCTGGAGGCTTTCGACAATCGCCATCCTGAACGCGATTATCTGGTGACCTTGCGTTGCCCCGAGTTTACCTCGCTCTGCCCCATCACCTCGCAGCCGGACTTTGCAGACATCACCATCCGATATATTCCCGACAAGCGGCTGGTGGAGAGCAAGTCTTTGAAGCTCTACCTCTTTTCTTTCCGCAACCACGGAGACTTCCACGAGGACTGCGTCAACACCATTCTCTCAGACCTTCTCAAGTTGATGTCGCCAAAATACATTGAAGTTTTCGGCGAGTTTAGGCCTAGAGGTGGGATTGCGATTCATCCGCTGGCGACCTACGGCAAACCGCGTACGCGTTATGCCAAATTGGCGGCAGAACGTCTGACTCGGGGTTAGCGTTAGCGGGAGCGCGGGTGCATCTGAAGGGGATCTATGGAGGAGTTGAGATGAGGACTATTGGTTTGCTTTCGACCATTGCAGTCAGCCTTGTTTTCCTGCTGTCCGGGTGCGCATCCATCGAACCTTTGGAACTTACCTATGTCCAGTGGAACATAGGTCATTTCGCCATGGGGAAAGGGCCATCCACGACGCTGACACCTGCTGCCGCCCCTCGCCGAGCACAGGAATATCGTGCGCTGCTGGACATCTTGCGGCCGGACATTCTCGGGCTTTCCGAATACAATGCTTCCTTCGACACGGCGGGTACGCCGGCCGCCCAAGCGGTCTTCGCCGACTTTCCAACCTCTACCATCGGTCCCTGCAATGATTACCAGTGGAATGCGACCTTGCTCCGCCAGGGAATCGAGGTGCTCTCCACAGAGCGTCTGGACTATCCCAAACGCTGGCAAAAGACCTATGCGCTCATCTCCCACTGCCGCGCGAAAGGGATCGATTTCACCGTAGTCCAGACTCATCTTGATTGGGATTGCGACGGGAGGCTGGGGCAATGCCACACCAATCGCCAAGACCAAATTCGCACGCTGATTGAGCGCTTCAAGACGACGCCCCGGGTAATTATATCCGGCGACTTCAACATCAACAAAAGCCGCGAATACCAGGCTTTCGTGAAGGCTGGCTATACGAGTGTCAACTACGGCGCGTGGGGGGAGATGCGGACCTTCCGCCCGACAGAACCGGACCACGATTTTGGCTTGGACAACATCCTGGTCAAGGGTTTCGACTGCCTGGTTCCCTTTACGGCGGACCCCGCCTATCGTCTTTCCGACCACCTGCCTCTCTGCGTTCGACTGCGCGCCAAACCTGCCGCCGCGTGCCGTTCGCCAGAAGAACTTCTGGACGCCGAATTCCGCCAAGCCCGAAAGGCCTTTATGCCCGCGCTGTGGGGCGATTCCAAGCGCTGACTCCCCGCGGGCCCTGCGACTATCCTTTGGTCCCGCATCCCCTTCTCCGATGACAGCCGAACAGCAGGCTCTGCGAGCCAAGATTGGCACTCTGACACCAAAGGAGTACCAAGCCCTTGCCCGACGGCTTGAAGTGGAGCACTGGCAATCCGTCAACCAATTCTGCGGCAGTTGCGGGGCACCAATGCGCCCGCATGCCAACCCGAACGAACTGGCCAAGGTTTGCCCTGCCTGTGGCCATACCGCATACCCAGTATTCACCCCGGCCGTCATCGTGCTCGTCACCAAAGGCGAACGCATCCTCCTGCAGCGCAACACGCACTACGGCATCCCTAACTGGACGCTTGTCGCGGGATTCCTAGAACCGGGGGAAACGCTTGAAGACGCCGTCGTCCGGGAAGTACGCGAAGAAGCCTCCATCGAGTTGCGCGACATCCGCTACTTTGCCTCCCAGCCCTGGCCGTTTCCATCAACCCTGATGGTCGCCTTCCAAGCCGAATGGGCCGGCGGCGAACTCACCCCCGACGGCGAAGAAATCATCCAATCCGGCTGGTTCGGACGCGACCACCTCCCCGAACTTCCCCTGCGCGGCTCCATCGCCCGAACCCTGATTGACACCTGGCTCGCCCGCACCTGAGCCCGTCCTAGTAGCAACCAACCTCTGGTTGCGGAAGATACCCACCACTGCCCCCCGCACCTATCAACCCCTTGCCCCCGAAGGTG